>NZ_SOFW01000006.1:0-500115 GCF_004402315.1 Cryobacterium sp. TMT1-3 | reverse complement strand
ACGGAAGACGCTCGACTGGGACACCCCCGCCGAGCGCTTCGCTAAACTGCTGACTACTGAATAGACCACCCGGTGTTGCAACGACCCCCAGAAACCGCCAGATCATGGGCCCCGTTCCCTAAGGTGGGCCCGGCCGCGTGCGGCGCGGGCCGCGCCCGGGACGCGCAGAGCGGATGCGCCTCGGCCAGCGCGGCCTGCGCGCGAACGGCCCCCGCGCGAACCGCCGGCTCGCCCAGCGGGGCACTCGCGGGCGCAGCCAGGCCGGAAAATGCCACGGGCCGCTCACCGGCAGACCCTGCTTGATTCGGCGTCGCCGCAGAATGAATCGCCGCATCAGCACGAGATACAGCGCCGCCAGCACGAGCAGAATACCGATGCTCACGTTGTGATCCCCATGCCGCAAGTCTAGGCGGGGCACTAGAGTTGAAGTCGATCACGGGAGTCCGGTATACCGGGCTGAGAGGAAGCTCACTTAAGCTTCGACCGTCGAACCTGATCTGGATCATGCCAGCGCAGGGAGGCTTCTCAATCCCGTGCCCTGTATTCACCTACGGAAAGGGCACGAACAGTGCACGCTACACTCACCTCCACGCGACCGGTCACGGCGAACAAGCCGCGCAACTTTCGTTGGCGCGTCGTCGACATCGTCGTGGCGAGCGTCATCGGCGTCGCGAGCGGCGTCATCTTCTGGGCCTGGGGCCTCGCCTGGTCACCGCTCAGCGCGATCCTCACGTTCACGCCCGGCCTCGAAGGCCTTCTGGCCGGCGGCTGGTTGTTTGCCGGCGTGCTCGGCGGCCTCATCATTCGCAAACCCGGCGCCGCCCTCTACACCGAGGTCATTGCCGCGGTCGTGTCCATGCTGATCGGCACCCAGTGGGGATTCTCGACGCTCATCTGGGGCATCGTCGAAGGGCTCGGCGCGGAGATCGTCCTGGCCCTGTTCCTGTACTCCAACTGGCGCCTCGGCGTAGCCCTCCTCGCCGGTGCCGGCGCCGGAGTGGCTGTGGGCCTGCTCGACACGACCGTGAGCTATGCCGCCTTAGATTTCGGTTTCAAGGCCGTCTACTTCACCTCCGCCGTCGTATCGGGCACCGTGCTGGCCGGTTTGCTGTCCTGGCTCGCCGTGCGCGGCCTGGCTCGAACCGGTGCATTGAGCCGATTTGCTGCGGGTCGGGGAGGGGCGCGCGCGCGTTCCGGCGCGCTCAGCTAGCGGATGCCTGACCCCTCGTCGTTCATACCCGCTCGCGGCCCGCAGATTCGACCGGTGCAGATCCAGGCCCGCAGTTGGGGCTGGCGGCACGCCGGACGCCAGAATCAGGCCGTGTCCGGGCTCGATCTCGAGATCGAGCCCGGCGAGCGGGTGCTGCTGCTCGGGGCCAGCGGCGCCGGCAAGAGCACGCTGGTGCACGCGTTGGCCGGGGTGCTCGGCGATGCCGAAGACGGCGACGAGACGGGCAGCCTGCTCATCGACGGACGACGCGCGGCCGAGGCGAGGGGCCGGGTCGGCCTCGTGCTGCAGGACCCCGATTCCCAGGTCGTACTCGCCCGGGTGGGCGACGACGTCGCGTTCGGTTGCGAAAACCTCGCCGTCCCGCGCTCCGAGATCTGGCCGCGCGTGCGGCGCGCGCTGGCACAGGTGGGACTGGCCCTGCCCCTCGACCATCCCACGTCGAGCCTGAGCGGCGGGCAGAAGCAGCGTCTGGCCCTCGCCGGCGTGCTCGCCATGCAGCCGGGACTGCTGCTGCTCGATGAACCCACCGCAAACCTCGACCCGAGAGGCGTCCTCGAGGTACGCGACGCCGTCGTGCGTTCCCTCGACCGCTCCGGGGCCACCCTCGTGGTCATCGAACACCGCGTCGAAGTCTGGCAGGACGTCGTTGATCGCGTCATCGTGCTGGATCCGGCCGGCGGTGTGCTCGCTGACGGGGCGACCGATGAAATCCTGGCCAGCCACGGAGAACGCTTGGCGCAGGCCGGTGTCTGGGTGCCCGCCCTGCCGCCCCGATTTCCGGCCCGTCACCCGATCGGTTCCGGGCAGACCCTGCTGCGAGCCGAGGGACTCGCGGTCGGTCGTGTTCCGTTCGGCCGGCGCGCACCATCCGTTGTCGCCGCTGGCATCACCCTCTCCGTCGCCGCCGGTACGGCCACCGTTGTGACCGGACCGAACGGTGCCGGCAAATCCACGCTCGCACTGACCCTGGCCGGTCTGTTGAAACCGGCCGGGGGATCGCTGCGTGCGTGCGAGAACTTCGCGGCCGGTGCCGCCCCCGAACCGCACCGCTGGCGTTCGACGCAGTTGCTGACCCGCATCGGAACGGTCTTTCAAGACCCGGAACTGCAGTTTCTGGCCGCGACGGTGCGTGACGACCTGCTGATTGGGCCTCGCGCCCTCCGGCTCAGCGTTGCCGAGCAGACCAACCGCGTCGACGAGCTGATGCGCCGGCTGCGTCTCGATCACCTCGCCGACGCCAACCCGTTCACCCTCTCGGGCGGCGAAAAACGACGCATGTCCGTCGCCACCGTTCTCGCCACCCGCCCGCGCCTGCTCATACTCGATGAACCGACTTTCGGACAGGATTCCCGCACCTGGCAGGAACTGGTGACCCTGTTGGCCGAGCTGCTCGACGAGGGAACCGCCCTGGTGGCCGTCACGCACGACGCCGCGTTCGTCAGCGCCCTCGCCGACGAGGAATACCGCCTGGGTACCCCCGATCCGATCCGGCTCGAGTCGGGTGCCCGGTGAGCCTTCTGACCCCCATGATCCGCCCGAGCGTGGTCGCTCGCCTCAACCCGGTGGCCAAGCTCGCCGTCGCCCTCACGGTGAGCTGCGCCCTGCTGCTGTCCATCGACTGGGTGTCGGCGGGTGTAGCCCTGCTGCTCGAGGCCCTGCTCCTGCTCTGGTGCGGACTCAGCGCCCGGCAATTTTGGCTGCGCACCGCCCCGGTGTGGATTGCGGCGCCGATGGCCGCGATCACAACGATCCTCTACGGCGAAGACTCCGGCGCGCTGCTCTGGCAGTTCGGCTTCATCTCGGTGACCGACGGCTCGGCCCAGCTCGGGCTGGCCATCGGGCTGCGAGTGCTCGCCATCGGCCTGCCCGGCATCGTGCTGCTCGCCACGACCGATCCGACCGACCTGGCCGACGGCCTCGCGCAGGTGTTGCGCTTGCCGGCTCGGTTCGTTCTCGGCGGGCTGGCCGGGCTGCGGCTCGTGGGCATGTTTATCGAAGACTGGCACTCGCTCACCCTCGCCAGGCGGGCCAGGGGCGTCGGGGACGGCGGCGGCCTCCGCGGGGCCGCCCGCCGATTCTTCGGCCCGGCCTTCTCACTGCTGGTGATCTCGGTGCGCCGGGGCAGCAAACTGGCCACGGCCATGGAAGCGCGCGGTTTCGGCAGCGACACACCGCGCACCTGGGCTCGGCCGTCCAGAGTTCGCGGGGCCGATGCGGTTCTCGTCGGCATCGGATTCGGGATCGCCGGCATCGCCATCGGGGTTGCGGTGTGGGCCGAAACCTGGAGTTTCATTCTTGCCTGACGCCCTGTTCGAGCCGGCCGCCCTGGGCGTCACCCCGTTGCTGGCCCCCCTGCTGCTGGCGGTCGCCGCAGCCGGTGCGAACCCGGTGATTCTCATCGACGGGCCCAGCGGTGCGGGTAAGAGCACCCTCGCCGATGCCCTCGTGCAGCACTGGCCGGGCACGGTTCGTCCCCAGTTGGTGCGGATGGATGACATCTATCCCGGCTGGGACGGCCTTGACGCGGCCGTGCATCACCTGCAGCATCACGTTCTGCAACCGCGACACGACGCGTTGCCGGCAGCCTGGCAGCGCTACGACTGGGGCGAGAACGAAGCGGCGGAGTGGCATCCGCTCGACCCGACCCGAGCACTCATCGTGGAGGGCTGCGGAACCCTCGCCGCCGCCCACGAACCGCTCAGCCAGGTGCGCGTGTGGCTGGCCGCCGACGATGCGCTGCGCAAACGACGTGCGCTTGACCGTGACGGCGAAGCGTTTCGCGCCCATTGGGACCAGTGGCAGCAGGAATGGGCGACCTACCTCGGGCGGGAGGCCCCGCAAAGTCGGGCGACCGTTCGTTTGCGGAGCTGACGCTGGCTCGTGGCACGTGTTTGCGAGGTTCGCACTGGTTTGAACACGTGCCGCCTTCTCAAACACGTGCGGCGCGCGCCAGTTCCC
The DNA here is from genome assembly GCF_004402315.1 of Cryobacterium sp. TMT1-3. Classification (NCBI taxonomy): domain Bacteria; kingdom Bacillati; phylum Actinomycetota; class Actinomycetes; order Micrococcales; family Microbacteriaceae; genus Cryobacterium; species Cryobacterium sp. TMT1-3. Next base: position 495,926 of record NZ_SOFW01000006.1, on the reverse strand, counting down.
CGGGCATAGCGCACCGCACAGGACTACATTGGCTGTCATGAGTAGTCCTGACCGCGAAACCCCGACCCTGTATATCGCCGAGTTCATCGACGGCCCGCTCGAGGGGCAGATTGATTCCCGGGCCCTCGTGCGCGGCAAACACGCACCACGCATCAGCATGGTCGCCGCCGTCGGCGGCCTCGAATCGGTGTTCTGGTATGACGAGGTCGACGAACGAGACCTGAACGGGCAACGCCGCGTGCGGTACACCTTCGACTCGGGCGAGAGCGACCCCATCGACACCGAGGTCGAGCCGCTCTAGCCGTTCGTGCCGCTGTAGCCGTTCTCGACTGACGCTACTGCTCGAGCAGGGCCGTGATCATCACGATTGGATGCAGCAGGCGCCAGCCCGGCCCCGGGTCGGCGATACCCTCGCTCAGTTTTAGGGCAGCCGAGAGGTCCTCCCCGGCTACGGTGAGTCGTACCTGGCCCACGTTCGCACCGCTGCGGGCCGTCGCGAAGTCCTTGAGCGTGACGATTGCGGCCTCCGGGGTGGCGGCCTGCCAGGCGTAACGGGTGCGCGAGACCCCCACCACGGCCGAAGCTTCGTCGCCCCACGCGGATTCAAACGTCGCATAGGCGTCACCCGCGGCCAGAACCGGCAGTGCGCCCACTCCGGCCCGCGCACTGCCCATAAGGGCGATCAGATCTGCCGTGAGCGCGTCGTAGGTCGGTTCGCCCAGGTAGGCGCCCGAGAACGTGAAGCTCGATGCTCCGTCACTCACCTCGGCGGTGAACAGAAAACAGACCCCGGCGGCATCCGTATAACTGCGTGAAATTCCCGTGATGCCTTCCTCGGGCAGATACGAGGTGGTGTTCAGAACCCCACGACGGTTCGCCAGAGCGGATGCGGGACTGGCCAGCATCGCAGACACCACGGGGTCGGTCGCGGCGAGGCCGGCCAGCTGGGCGAGGTCGGTGGCGGTGCCGGCGCTCGCATCGTGCAGCCCGGTAGCGTCGACCACGGCCGTGTCGGTGAGGCCCTGGTCGGTGAGCCAGGCGTTGGCGGCGACGACGTAGGCGTCGACCGAGCCGAACGCCCAGCGTGCCACGCTGTCGGCGTGGTTGTTGCTCGAGCCGAGCAGCAGCGCCTGCAACAACTCGAGCTCGGTCCACTGTTCGTTGGCGAAGACGGTCACCGAGCGGGCACCCGACTTGTCGTAGTCCAGGTAACTCTGAAAGTCGGCCGTCGTGAGGGTCACGATGGGGCCAGACTCACCGGCGACAATGGGTTTGGCGTCGAGAACGACGAGAGCGGTCACGACCTTGGCGATGGAGGCCATCGGGAGGGCTTCAGTGGTGCCGGCCACGGCGATCGGCGCTGAGGTATCCGCGGCGGTCGACGTCGTGCCGGAGGCGCCGCTCGTCGTGGCAGCCAGCACGGCAATGGCGCTCGCACCATCACTGGAGAGCGTCGGGGGAGTGGGCGCGGCAGCGCTGTCACCCGGGGTGACCGTGGTGGCCGTGACGGCGGGCAGAGGTCCCAGCAGCGTCGCCGGGCCGTAGATGCCGACGCCGAGAATCACCACTGTTCCGACCAGGATGCCGACGAGGCGGCCGAGACGAAAGGAGCTCATGCCCCAAGGCTAGACCGCAGGAGGCTAGCCCCAGCCGAGTTCGTGCAGCCTGTCGTCATCAATACCGTAGAAATGGGCGATTTCATGAACCAGGGTGATGTGGATCTCATCGTGCAGATCGTCGAAAGTGTCACAGATCGCCAGTAACGGCTCCCGGTAGAGCACGATTCGATCGGGCATCTCACCGAAGCCGTACTGCCCGCGTTCGGTGAGGGCGACCCCGTCGTACAAGCCCAGGGTGTCGAGCGTGCCGTCCTCGGGACGGTCCTCCACCACGAAGATCACATTGTCGAGGCCGTCGACCATGTCGTCGGGCAGCAGGTCGAGCTCATCGACGACGAGACGTTCGAACTGCGTTGCGTCGAGTTCTAGCATGCTGCATTCAACATCGCGGACTGCTCCCGACCACCAGACGGGCGGCCGGGGCCGAACGCGCTGGGTTTCATTGGGGTGAGTAACGGGGATTGAACCCGCGACCTCCTGGACCACAACCAGGCGCTCTGCCAACTGAGCTATACCCACCATGCGTCCCCACGTCTACAACGCGGGGCAACTCAGCAATCCTATTACACCTCGGAGGCGAATAAGTGCACAACATCGGCCGCGTGCGACTTGGCTTCCTCACTCGTCGGCCCCGGATCGGCCACGAACACGGTCTGGCGGTAGTACGCCAGCTCACGGATGGATTCGAGAATGTCGGCCAGGGCGCGGTGTCCGCCGTCCTTGGTGGGGGCGTTGAAATATACCCGCGGGTACCAGCGGCGGGCCAGCTCTTTGATCGACGACACGTCGACGTTGCGATAGTGAAGCTGAGTGTCGAGGCGCGGCATGTACCGGGTGAGGAAAGCTCGGTCGGTGCCGATGGAGTTGCCGGCGAGCGGAGCCTTCTGCTCGGCCGGGATGAACTTCAGCACGTATTCAAGAACCTGGAACTCGGCTTCGGCGGCGCTGACTCCGTTGGGGATCTCGGTGATGAGGCCAGACGAGGTGTGCATGTTGCGCACGAAGTCGCCCATGTTCTCCAGGGCCGAATCGTTGGGCTTGATGATGATGTCCAGGCCGGGATCAAGCACGTTGAGGTCGTAGTCGGTGATGACGACGGCGATCTCGACGAGTTCGTCACGGTCGAGGTCGAGCCCGGTCATTTCACAGTCGATCCAGACCAATCGGTCGGGACTCTTCGACGTCGGGGAGTTTGCGGGGGCGGTCGTCGGTGCTTCACCAGTCGTGCTGTTCGTCATGACCCGAGTCTACCGGTGGCCTGCGACACGGCCTGTAAACTTGGATGCTACCGAACTCAACGCGCGACCTGCGAGGCCCTGATGGAATTCACACTGTATTCGTCGTCATTCTGCGAACCGTGCATGCAGACGCGGGCGGTGCTCGCCGAAGCGAAACGACTCGTCCCCGGTGCGACCGTGCGCGAGATCGATGTTGCCGGTGCTCCGGAGCAGGCTGAGGCTTTGCTTATTCGCAACACTCCCACGGTCATCATCACCAACGGCGCCGGCACCGAGGTCTTTCGCGCGGCCGGAGTTCCCACCCTCGCGCAGGTGCTCGTCGCCGCCGCCAAAGCGCTCTGAGCGGGCTCACGCCACAGCGTCGTCGGGAGCTCCACCGAGTGCTGACCGGCTCTGGGACGAAATGATGTCGCCGTAATACTCGATGATGAAGGATCGAGCAAGTCGTCCGGCACTCGCTCCGTCTCCGGCCGAGATCGCGGCCAAAATCTCACGATCGTGGGCCAGGGACAGTTCCATCCTGGCCTGGGAGTCAGGCGCGCGATCGAGTTCGTCGGTGACCATGTCGATGAGGGCGCCCCGGGTCGCTTCCCCGCAAATCTGCAGGAGCTGATTCTGGCTGGCCGCCCACACGCTCACGTGGAAGGCGACATCCGCTCGGCTGAACGCGACCGGTCCGCGGGCCACTTCCTGCTGCATCGCGTCGACGGCCGCGCGCATCTCGTTCAGCTGCGCCTCGGTGCGGTGCTGGGCGGCCAGGGTGCAGGCGGTGCCCTCGAGCATGATGCGAAACTCCACGAGCTCCGACAGGGCGACGGTTTCCAGACGCACCAGTCGGCTGACGGTTTTCGCGAGAATAGCCGGCGAGGCCTGCAATACTTCGGGACCGCGCGGGTCGCCGGGGCGCGAGCGCACGAGTCCGGTACTCTCGAGCACACGCAGGGCTTCACGAATGGTCGACCGGCTCACCTCGAACGTCAGCATCAGCTCGCGCTCGCTCGGCAGACGATCGCCGGGGCGGAGTTCCCGCCGGCCGATGGCGGTCTCGATCTGTTCGACGACGCGCTCGTAGGCCTTGACGGTTTTGACGGCGGTAAATGCGGCTTTGTGGGTCATCTGCACTCCCTCGAGGTTTCGACCCGGCGTCAATATCGGGGTCGATCTTGACGATCTCAGATCTTCATGTAAAGCTGACTTTGGTACAGAGTGTACTGGTCTGACCATGTGTTTCGCCGGTCTGCACAGCACATTTCCACGGTATTTCTCGCACCATTTCTCGCAGTATGTCTGGCCGATCTTCGTGGGGCCAGCCGAACCAGAGGGGCACGTTCGAATGAGGGCACACACCCGGCGACGCATGTTCGCCAGCATTGCCACGGTCATAGTCGCGTCCATGGCCCTAATCGGTTGTTCCAGCGGATCGACGACCGCCGAAGGGGAGCCGGACACGGCGTTGACCGTTGGCCTGCTGGCCACTCCCGGCAACCTCGACTACACCACGACCGCCGGTGCCGCGATCCCGCAGGCCCTCCTCTACAACGTCTATGAGGGGCTGGTGAAACTCGACAACGACGGCACGATCATTCCGCTGCTCGCCGAGTCGTGGACGGTCAGCGACGACGGGCTGGTCTACGACTTTCTTCTGCACGAGGGCGTAGCCTTCTCCGACGGTTCGCCATTCACCGCGGAGAGCGTGAAGTTCAGCCTCGAACGCGTCAAAGACAACTGGACCGCCAACGGACCCGCCTACCTCGACCCGATCGCCAGCATTGAGGCGGTCAGCGACACCGAGGCGCGCATCACCCTGTCGAAGCCGAGCAACAGCTGGCTGTTCAACATGAGCGGCCCGGTCGGCACCATGTTCACCGAATCCGGCCTGGCCGACCTCGCCACCGCTCCAATCGGTACCGGCCCGTACACGGTCAGCTCGTTCAAGACCGGGGACAGCCTCGTGCTCGCCACCAACGCCGACTACTGGGGCGAGGCCCCGTACATGACCGACGTGACGCTGCGCTATTTCACCGACGCAACCGCGCAGACCAACGCGCTGCTCAGCGGCGACATCAACCTCATCTCGGGCATCTCCCAGTTTCAGCTGGTCGACCAGTTCAAATCCAACACCGACTTCCAGGTGCTCGAAGGCGCGAGCACGGGTGAGGTGACGCTGTCGATGAACAATGCCAGCGACGCCTTCAGCGACGTTCGGGTGCGGCAAGCCGTCATGTATGCCATCGACCGCCAGGCGGTCATGGACACGGCGAACAGCGGCTACGGTCTGCTGATCGGTTCCATGGTGCCGCCGACCGACCCCTGGTACGACGCGACCCTGGCCGACCTGTACCCGTACGATCCCGACCAGGCCACCGAGCTCCTGGCCGAGGCCGGAGTCAGCGACCTGACCGTCGCCTTCAAGATTCCCAACCTGCCCTACGCCGTGGCCGGCGCCCAGGTGGTCAAGGACCAGCTCGCCAAGGTGGGTATCACCGCCAACGTGACGGCGCTCGAATTTCCCGCGGTCTGGCTCGACGAAGTCTTCTCGGGCCACGACTACGACATGTCGCTCATCATGCACAGCGAGCCGCGCGACGTGACCGCCTTCGCCGCCCCCACCTACTACGCGGGCTACGACTCACCAGCGGTGATGGCCAAATTCGCCGAAGCGGACGCCGCCGACGCGACCGCCTACATCGAACTGATGAAGGAGGCCACCACGACCATGGCCGAGGACGCCGCCGCCGACTGGCTCTACCTGCAGCCGGCGATCTCCCTCGCCGACGCCGACCTGCTCGGGGTGCCGAAGAACACGCCGAGCCTCGCACTGGACCTGTCGACGATCGCGCGATAGGGCCCGCAGGGGCCGCGACCTGGCCTTAGACGCGTACGGTTGTTGTTCGAGCGGTTGAATCAGTCAGAGGAAAGTCCCGTTATGGTCTTTGTGGTTCTGCGTCGCCTCGGCGTCTTCGCCACCACGGTGGTCGTGGCCTCGGTCGTGACGTTCCTGATGCTGTCGATCCTGCCCGGCAACGCCGCCCGCATCGCCCTCGGCGTGCAGGCGAGTGAAGCGGATGTCGCGGCGCAGGCCACAGCCATGGGGCTCGACCGCCCAGCGATCGTGCGCTACCTGGACTGGTTCGGGCACGTGCTGATCGGCGATTTCGGCACCTCCACCGTGAGCCGCCAGGCGATCGGCCCCGAAATAACGGATGCCCTCGGCATCACGGTGATCCTCGTGCTCACGAGCGTCGTGCTGGCGCTTTTGTTCGCGATTCCGTTCGGAATCCTCACCGCGGTGAGGCAGCGGAAGCCCGATGGTGCCATCTTGTCGGGCATCAGCCAGATCGGCGTGGCCGTACCCGGATTTCTGGCCGGGATGCTGCTCGTCACCGTTTTCGCTGTGACGCTCCGCTGGCTTCCGGCCGGCGGCTGGGTCGACCCGGGCGAGGACTTCGGTGGATTCCTCGAGCATCTCATTTTGCCCGCGATCGCGCTCGGCAGTGTGCAGGGCGCCGTGCTCAGCCGCTACGTGCGCTCATCCGTTCTGGAAGTCATGCGGGAAGACTTCATTCGCACCGCCCGCGCCAAAGGCCTAGGTGCCGGACCGGCCCTGTTCCGGCACGGGCTGCGCAACGCCGCCGTACCGGTGATGACCGTGCTCGGCCTGCAGATCGCCACCCTGCTGGTCGGCGCCGTCGTGATCGAGCGGGTCTTCAGCATTCCCGGCCTCGGCAGCCTGCTGCTCGACAAGGTCGCGCTGCGCGACCTGCCGGCCGTGCAGGGCATCGTGCTCGTGCTCGTGGTGTTCGTACTGGCGCTGAACTTTCTGGTGGACCTCGCCTTCACGCTGGTCGACCCCCGCCTTCGGAGCGCCGCATGACCGCCGTCAATGCCCAGATCCCCACACCGACCGGGCCCACCCCCGCACGCCGCAGCAAAAACGGGGGCGGTGCCACACTCTGGGCCGGCGTCGTGCTCATCGGCCTCGTGCTGCTGGCGGCCCTCGTGTCAGCGTTCTGGACGCCGTTCGACCCAGAGGGGGTCTTCTCAGACTCCATCCTGCTGCCGCCCGGCGCGGAACATCTGCTCGGCACCGACAGTTTCGGGCGTGATGTGTTCAGTTCCATCCTGCGCGGCGCCCAGATCTCCCTGCTGGTCGGCACCGTCGCGGTTGGGATCGCCGCGCTGCTCGGCGTGCCGTTCGGCATCGTGGCGGGCATGAATCCCGGCCGTCTCGACCAGTTCATGATGCGCGGCAACGACATCTCCCTGGCCTTCCCCGCCCTGTTGCTCGCGATCATCTTCGGTGCCATCTTCGGAGCGGGCACGGTCACGGCCATGGTCGCGCTCGGCATCGGCACGGCACCCGCCTTCGCCCTGATCGCCCGCAGCGGTACCCTGCAGGTCATGAGCCGCGAATATGTGCAGGCAGCCCGCGCCTCGGGCAAGAGCGGCTTCTTCATCGGGGTGCGGCATGTTCTGCCCAACATCAGCGGCATGCTCATCGTGCAGGCCTCCGTCTCGTTCGGCATCGCGGTTCTCGCCGAGGCCGCGCTCTCCTACCTGGGGCTCGGCACACCGCCGCCCACGCCGTCGTGGGGGCGTATGCTGCAGGACGCCCAGGGCTACCTGTTCATCGAGCCGCTGCTCATCGTCTGGCCGGGAATTGCCATCGCCGTGGTGGTGCTCGGTTTCAACCTGCTCGGTGACGGCCTCCGCGATCGCTTCGACCCCAAGATGCAGGTGAACCGATGAGCACACCTACCCTCAGCGTGAGCGACCTGCGGGTCGGCTCACCGTTCAACGAACTGCTGCACGGCATCAGTTTCGACATTGCGGCCGGCGAACGAGTGGGCCTGATCGGGGAGTCCGGCTCCGGCAAGTCGCTCACCGCGACATCCGTTATGGGGTTGCTGCCGGAAACCCTTGCGGCCAGCGGCACGATCCGCCTGAACGGCGTCGAAGCCGACCTGCTCACCGCCGGCGAGCGTCGCCTGAATTCGCTGCGCGGCAACACCATGGCGATGGTGTTCCAGGAGCCGATGACCGCCCTGAACCCGCTTATGCGGGTCGGCGCCCAGGTGGCCGAGATCATGACGGTGCACCGCACCGAAAAGGGTCGGCGGCAGGCTCGGGACCGCGCCGTTGAGCTGCTGGCGCAGGTGAAGCTGCCGAACCCGGCCGAAGCGGCCCTGGCATTTCCGCACCAGCTCTCCGGCGGGCAGCGCCAGCGCGTGATGTTGGCCATGGCCATGGCCAACGACCCGCAGCTGCTGCTCTGCGACGAACCGACCACGGCGCTCGACGTCACCGTGCAGGCCGAGGTTCTGAAACTCATCGGCAACCTCGTCACCGACCGCGGCACCGCGCTGCTGCTGATCACGCACGACATCGCGGTGGTCGCGGAGGTGTGCCAGCGGGTGCTCGTGATGTACGAGGGCGACATCGTCGAAGACGGACCGGTCGGGCGGGTGCTGACCGCGCCGCAGCATCCGTATACGCAGAAACTCATTGCGGCCTCCGATCTCTCTTCGGTCGACGACCGGGGCCGGCTGCACACCATGTCGATGCCCGTAATCAGCACCCCGCGTGCGGCCGCATCCTCGCCTCGTCCGGTTGCAGCGGATGCCGCCGCCGCGCCGATTCTGCCGCCGCACCGCGCCGCCCACCAGCGCCTCGAACAGGGCGGCCCACCGGTGGTCTTCAATGAGGTCGCCGGGGTGCCGGCCATCTCGGTGCGCGACGTCAGTCGGCAGTATCGCCGACGCGGCGGGGGACTGTTCGCTCCGGCACCGATCGTGCACGGCCTGCGCGAGGTGTCGTTCGACGTGGGCGAGGGCCAACGGTTCGGCATCGTCGGCGAGTCCGGGTCGGGCAAATCCACGCTCATGCGCATCCTCTGCGCCCTCGACCAGCCTTCCGCCGGGACGGTCGACGTGCTCGGGCAGTCCATCGCCGGCGCCTCGGAACGGCAACTGCGGGACTTTCGCAGCCAGGTGCAGATCGTCTTCCAGGACCCGATGGGATCGCTGGATCCGCGCATGCGCGTGCGCGACATCGTCGCCGAACCGTTGCGCAACGTCAGCCGCGCCGACGCCCTGGCCCGGGTCGAAGCCCAGCTCAATGCGGTCGGGCTCGATGCCGACGTGATGCACCGGCATCCGCACCAGTTCTCCGGCGGCCAACGGCAACGCATCTCCATTGCGCGGGCGCTCATCACTCGGCCGCGTGTGCTCGTGGCTGACGAAGCGGTCAGCGCCCTCGACGTGTCGGTGCGGGCTCAGGTGCTCAATCTGCTGGCCGATCTGGTTGATGAATACCAGCTCACCCTCGTGTTCGTCTCCCACGACCTCGGCGTCATTCGCCACCTCTGCGACACCGTCGCCGTCATCTCCGACGGGCGCATCGTCGAATGCGGGCCCACCGCGAGCGTTTACGATCGCCCCCTGCATCCCTACACAAGGCAGCTGGTCAGCGCGACGCCGTCGATGCGCGACCTCGCCCGACGCGCGGCGAACTGATGCAGCACCGAACAATTGGAAGAGGGACCATGGCCGAGACCGCGCCCATCGAATGCCTGCCGGCGACCGAACTCGTTCGGCGCTACCGAAGCGGTGACCTCTCCCCGGTCGAGGTGACGGCCGCGGTGCTCGACAAGGCCGAGCGTCTGCAGCCCGAGCTGAACTGCTTCTGGGGTCTCGACCGGGTCGGAGCGCTCGCCGCGGCCGCCGCGAGTGAACGCCGGTGGGCGGCCGGGATGCCGCGCGGACCGATCGACGGCGTGCCGACGAGCATCAAGGAGAACGTCGCGGTGCGCGGCTTCAGCCAGCCGTCCGGCACCGCAGCCAAGTTCGACGCACCGGTTGCGACCGTCGACGGGCCGAGCGCCGCGCGCGTTCGGGAGGCCGGCGGCGTCATCTTCGGCGTCACGGTGATGCCCGACTACGGCATGCTGTCCTCCGGGGTCTCAAGCCTGCACGGCGTGACTCGCAGCCCGTGGAACCCTGCCTGGACCGTCGGCGGGTCGAGCGCCGGCGCGGGCGCTGCGGCCGCAGCCGGGATCGGCCCGCTGCACCTCGGCTCCGACATCGGCGGCTCGCTGCGGCTGCCGGCCACCTGGCTCGGGCTTGTGACGTTGAAACCGAGTTTCGGCCGAGTGGCCGTCGACCCGCCCTACATGGGCCGGGTCGCCGGACCGCTCACCCGAACAGTGGATGATGCCGCGCTGTTCCTGGGGGTGCTCACCCGGCCAGACCCGCGCGACTACACCGCTCTCGGCGACCAACACCTCGACTGGACCGACGTGCACTGCGGCGAATCGGGTGTGACTGGATTGAAAGTAGGCTTTCACCTCGCGGGTGGGGCGGGTCTTTCGACCGACCCGGAGGTGGCGGCATCCGTTCTACAGGCGGTGGAACTCTTTGCGGCGGCCGGAGCGATCGTGGAGCAGATCGCCCCGCCGATGACCGCGAAATACCTCGCCGACCTCGACCTGTTTCTGAGGGTGCGCTCCCTCGCCGACTATGAGGTGCTCAAACCGGCGCGGCAGGCGCTGGTGCTCGACTTCATTCGGGACTGGGTGCTGGGCGGAGCAGGGGTATCGGGGACCGAGGTGGTGCGCTGCTACCAGAGCATCCAAGACCTGCGCGCGGCGACCGTCGCGGCCACCGCGCCCTATGACGTAGTGCTGTCGCCGGTGTCGCCTGTCGCGGCCTTTCCTGCGGAATGGCCGATGCCGACCAACGACGCGGCCACCTCGCTCGACCACATCGCGTTCACCGCGCCGTACAACTTCTCGGAGCAGCCGGCCAGCTCGGTGAACTGCGGGTTCACCGCCGACGGACGCCCGATCGGGCTGCATATTGCCGGACGTCGTTTCGAGGACCTCGCCGTGCTGCGGGCCACGCACTGGTACGAGCAGGCACGGCCGGCAGCGGCCGAGCCGGTCTGGCCCTTTCACACGGTGGGCCAGCTGGCGCGCTGACTCGCGCGACGGGCTGGCAGTGCTCTTCAGGGTTCTCGTGCCGTTCATGTCCTCGTGTTCGGACGTTCGTACCGGAGGGGCAGGGTTGGTGTCGCCGGGAAGTGGGGCCCGGCATCATTCACTCCCACCGGATCCGAGGAGCGTAAATCGTGAAGAGCACATTCGCACTACTACCCGCCACCGTTGCGCTGGCCGCCGCGCTGAGCGTGGCAGCGCCGGTCAGCGCGGCACCCGCCGACCCGCAGGGACCTCCCGCCCATGCAGAGGCGCCGGCGGCTATCGAAAACTACCCCACGACCATTGATTCCGGGTCGTGGGACGCCGGACACATTCAAGGCATCGCGATCGATGAGAAGAACGGGTATGTGTACCACTCGTTTACAGACACGCTGGTCAAGACTGATTTGACGGGTAATGTCATCGGGACGGTCGAGGGGTTCACCGGCCACCTCGGCGACCTGGACTTCAACACTCAGGACGGCCGCGTCTACGGTTCCCTCGAGTACAAGGCCGAAGAGGCCTTCTACATCGCAATCTTTGACGTCGACAAGATCAACGCTGTCGGCATGGACGCCGAGGATTCAGGCTTAGTCACGGCCGTGTACCTCGAGGAGGTCGTCGAGGACTTCACGGCGGATATGGACGGCAACGGCGTATTCGACGGCAACACCGCCAGCACCGCAGACCACCGGTATGGTTCCAGCGGCATTGACGGCGTCTCCTTCGGTCCCGAGTTCGGAAAGAAAAGCGGCAAGCAGCAGCTGATGGTCGCCTACGGTGTCTACCGCAACGATGCTCGGGCCGACAACGATCACCAGGTGCTTCTGCAGTATGACGTTTCCCGATGGGGAAAGTACGAACGCCAACTGACCCAGGCCGATCCGCACACTTCCGGCCCGGTCGACGAGGACGCCAAGTACTTCGTCCACACCGGAAACACCGCCTTCGGCGTGCAGAACCTCGCCTACGACGAACAGAGCAACCTCTGGTACATGGGCGTCTACCGCGGCGGCAAGCCCGGGTACCCGAACCGGACGCTCTACGTGCTGGATGGGACCACCGCTCCGCACGAGCAGATCATTGAAGGCCAGCCCAACGATGAAACCGGCCTCGTCGTGCCGCTCCTGCAGCAGGGGCTGAAACACGAAGCCACCGGCATCTACGGCTGGGAGTTCAAGTCGGACGTCGGCATCGAGCCCGTCGGTGACGGCTATTTCTACGTCGCCCGAGACTTTCGCGACAGCTCCAGCGGCCATGCGCAGCAAGCAGCCACACTTGAGCTGCACCGCTGGACCGGAAAAGGCGCATCCGGATTCGAGCGCGTCGTCCGCTAGCTGGTGAAAGGGTCGGCAGGCAACTGCCGGCTCCACCGCGCCACGTACACGCCCTAGGCGTTCGGCGGGTCGAAGCGGCCGTCGACGGCGGTCCAGCCGCCATCGACGGTGAGCACCGACCCGGTGACGAAACGCGAGGCGTCCGAGGCAAGATAGACCACGGCGCCGGCCAGTTCGCTCGGAGTCGACCAGCGGCCGAGGGCGCTCTTGGCGGCGTAGGCGTTGTACCACTCGGGATCGTTCTTGATTTGTGCCGTCAGGGGCGTCTCCACGACGCCGGGGGAGATCGCGTTTACCCGCACCCCGGCGGGCCCGTATTCTGCCGCGGCGGTGCGCAGCAGCTGCACCAGCCCGGCCTTGGTCGCCGCGTAAACCCCCTGGCCGGGCTCGACCGTGACCGCCCGAATGGAGGCGAAGCCGATGATGCTGCCGCCGCCGTTGGCCGCCATCGTCGGCGCAAAGGCCTGGATGAGGACGAAGGCAGCGCGCAGGTTGAGATTCACGACGCGATCGAACTCGTCGAGCGTGTAGTCCGCGATGCGCTTTCGCACGTTGGTGGCCGCTGTGAAGACGAGAGCGGCGAGGTCGGTCAGGTCGCGGGCGACGGCCCGAACGGCTTCCTGGTTGAGAACGTCGAGCTGCAGCGCGCTGGCTCCGGCGCCGAGCTGCGCCGCGGTGGCCGCCGCGCTCGGGGCGTCCCGGTCGGCGCAGATCACCGTGGCGCCGTGGGCGTGCAGGGCGAGGGCGCTCTCTCGGCCGATGCCGCTTCCGGCCCCGATCACGAGAACCCGGCGACCGGAGAACTGGAACAGCTGGGTGTAGTCCATCGAGGTTCCTTTGTTCTGGTTCACGGGCGGATCATGGCCATGCGGGTCACGGTGAACTCCTCGATGGCGAAGCGCGGCCCTTCCCTGCCGGTGCCGGAATCCTTGACGCCGCCATAGGGCATGATGTCGGAGCGAAAACCGGGAATCTCGTTGACTACCACGCCGCCGACGTTTAGCTCGTTGATGGCCTGAAAGGCTCGTTGCAGCGATCCGGTGAAGATGGCGGCCTGCAGGCCGTAACGCGAGCGGTTGACCAGCGCGATGGCCGAACCGAGGTCGGAGATGCGCTGCAGCACCACAACCGGTCCGAAGATCTCCTCGCACCAGACCAGGGCGTCGTAGGGAACATCCGTCAGCACGGTCGGGGCGATACTTCGGTCGATCCGGTGGCCGCCGGCCAGCACCCGCGCCCCGCTCGCCCTGGCGGCATCGATCCAAGCCAGGATGCGCTCGGTTGAAGCCTCATTGATGACCGGTGCCACGCGGGTGCTTTCGTCGCGGGGGTCACCGACGCGCACCTCGGGCAGGCGGGCGAGCAGCATCCGCTCGAATTCGTCGGCGATCGTGTCGTGTACCAGAATGCGCTGCACCGAGATACAGGCCTGACCATTGGCGTAGAAGCCGCCGCGAATCACCGCGTCGACGGCCTTCCCGAGGTCGGCGTCGCTCGCCACGATCAGCGCGGTGTTGGCGCCGAGTTCGAGTACGACCTTGCGCGGCGCAGCGTCGCGGGCAATCTGGTGCCCGACGGCGGCAGAGCCGGTGAAGGAGACCACGGCCACCCGCGGGTCGCGGACGAGGGCCTCGCCGACGGCGATTCCGCCCGTGACGAGCTGAACGGCAGCGGTCGATACCCCGTGGTCGCACAATACCCCGCGAATGAGGTCCACCACCCACAGCGTGGTCAGCGGTGTGTTCGGGGCCGGTTTGATGATGATCGGGCAGCCGGCAGCAAGAGCGGGAGCGAGTTTGTGGCTGGCCAGCAGAAAGGGGTAGTTGAAGCCGGTGATGCCCACGACGATTCCGGCCGGTCGCCGCGTCCAGTAGCCGATCATTCCCACCCCGCTGGGCTGCAGGTCGAGCGGAACGGTCTCACCGTGCAGGTGGGCGACCTCCTCGGCGCTGGCCGACCACGTGGTGAGGGCGCGAGCGACCTCGGTGCGGCAGTCCGTGAGCGGCTTGCCAGTCTCCAGCACGAGCAGTTGCTCGAAGTCAGCGCTTCGCTCGGCGAGGGCATCGTGAATAGCGATGAGTAGGGTACGACGGATGCCCGTGCTCAGCCCGGCCAGTTCCGCGCGTACCGCGGCGGCCGCGTCCACCGCGAGCGCGGCCTGCGCCGCTGTGCCGACCGGGGCGAACGCGACGGGGGAGCCGTCGAAGGGGAATACGATCTCCTCCTGCTCGGCGCAGTCCAGCCAGCGTTCGCCGATGGGGAGCCCGGTCGGGTAGGGGATCGGGAACGGAGCCACGGGACTGCCTTCTGTTAAGGGGTGCTGGCATTTCTACTGGTCTGACCAGTAACCTAACTAGGGTATCGAGTGGCGATCGTCAGGTCAATCATCTGTCGCGGCGCGCATCCGTTCATGAGGGAGAGCCCAATGACCAGCACAACGAGAGTCCACCGGCTGGCCGTGATCCGCGGCGACGGAATCGGACCAGAGGTGATCGACGCGTCACTCGAGGTGCTCGCGGCGGCGGAGTCGTTGTTCGGGTTTCGGGCAGAGCTGACCGAGATTTCGGCCGGTGCCCGGCACTACCTGGCCACCGGCGAACTCTTCACGCCCGCCCTGCAGGCGCAGCTGCGTGACCACGACGCCATTCTGTTCGGTGCCATGGGGGACCCGGCCGTCGCGCCGGGCGTTTTGGAGCGCGGATTCATTCTCGAGATGCGTCGCAGCTTTGCGCAGGCGGTGAACCTGCGACCGGTAAAGCTGTATCCGGGAGTGACCACGCCCATCGCGGGCCTCACGCCGGAGCGCTGCGACCTCGTGATTGTGCGGGAAAACACCGAGGGCTCCTATGTCGGCCGCGGATCGACGGTGCACGTCGGCACCCCGCACGCCGTCGCCGTGCAGGAATCGGTCAACACCCGCATGGGCGTGGAGCGCGTGGTCGAATTCGCGTTTCGACTCGCCGAACGGCGCGGTGGCACGCTGACCCTGTGCCACAAGAAGAACATCCTGGTCGAGGCCGGCACGCTCTGGCAGTCGACGGTCGACGACCTGAGTGCGCGCTTTCCGACCGTTCCAGTGGACTACGTGCACGTCGACGCCCTGTGCTTCTACCTGCCGACAACTCCGGAACGCTTCAATGTGGTGGTGACCGACAACCTCTTCGGCGACATCATCACCGACCTGGGCGCGGCCATCCAGGGCGGTCTCGGCGTCGCCGCGAGCGCCAACCTCAACCTCGACGGCTGTGGCCCGAGCATGTTCGAGGCCATTCACGGCTCGGCTCCCGACATTGCCGGCCGGGGCTGGGCCAATCCGATCGGGGCGGTGCTCTCGACCGCCATGTGCCTCGCCCACCTCGGCGAGATCGACGCCGCTCGTGCCATCGAGGCCGCCGCCGTGCACCTTCTGGCCCAGTTGCCGGCGACCGCCGGGCCGCGCATGGGTTTCTCGACCGCGCACTTGGGCAGGGAGATCGCCGGCCTGGTGACGAGCGGAGCACCGGTGCCCGCCGTCCCCGGCTACTCGGTCATGGACGACCTCGCCGCGCTGCGCTGATGCGCGTGTTGACCGCATGAGCGTCGACGGCCTGTAACCTTGTACAGTCCCGCCCCCGTAGCTCAGTGGATAGAGCACCGGCCTTCTAATCCGATTGTCGTAGGTTCGATTCCTACCGGGGGCACCAAAAAAGTCGTCTGACCAGGGTTTCTTGTCCTTACTAAAGGGGCAAGACTTGATTCACGCAACGTTTATTCAACGTTTATTCCGCGGCGCCCGCCTTTTGTGGGCGCTCGGCGAGAAGGTACGCGAGCCAGTTCGATTCACCTGGTGTGACCTTGGGCACCTACGGGTTATGGATGCTACAAATCTCTCGGGGCTCGGTTTGGAGCCCGTACTCACGACAAGCGAGCTCGCCAAAAACAAGCACTCCCGCACGATCCTCAGCATGGTGCTGGGGTTTGCCGTGCGGCGGGGAGTCATCGCGCGCAATCCCGTGAAGGAAACCTCGCGCATGAAGAAGCCCCAGCACACCCCGAAGGCGCTCACGCCGGATCAGGTAGCCGCAATCCGACTCGCCGCCCGCGACTGGCGCACAGCGGAGGGCAGGATGGGGCCCAAACCCGACGGGCAGGTACGGGACCTGATCGAGGTGATGCTCGGCACGGCGACGCGCATCGGCGAGACGCTTGCGCTTCGAAAGTGCGACATAGATATGACCGCCGACCCGCCGTGGGTGCATATCCGCGGAACGCTCGTCATACAGAGTGGCGTCGGCGTGATTCGCCAGGCGCATCCCAAAACCCATGAGTCGAACCGGGTCGTCGCCGTGCCGCAATTCGCGGCAGAGGTAATTCGACGACGTCTGACACTGATCGAGGGGGAGGACGGTGAACACCTGCTGTTCTTTACGCGGAACGGCAAGCCACTCGCGCCGCACAACGTCCGGCGCACATTCCGCGACATTCTCCGGAACGCTGGCCTTGAAGGCATGGGGATCACGCCCCATGCCTTCCGTCGAACGGGGGCGACGCTGCTCGCCAACGAACTGGGTTTGCAGGCTGCGGCCGACGTGCTCGGACACACGTCGACGTCGAAGACAAAGGCGCACTACGCAGAGCCTGATCGCGCCGTAAAATCCGAGCCGGCGACGGTGCTGCAGCGGCTCGCTCCGCCTCAGTAAAGAATCCATTGGTCCTCTGAACGCCAGTGTCGAAGGATTTATCCTCCGGGAGGATTGTCCCTTTAACGGTGTTTCCGGCCTGACGCGCTGGACGTGGTCTGGCGGGAAATGTGCCGTGATGACGACATTTGACGCGGTGAGGAAGAAGACGAAATCTTTGCACACCCGTGACGCGGCGGCGATGGAATGGGTGCTCCTAGCATTGAACAGGGGATGACCCTGGACGGCCAGAATGGGCTGCTGGGCCAGTTCACTAAATGCTTCCCCGAGACCGCGCTGAACGAGGCAATGACCGAGCACCTCGGCCATGAGCACGGAGTCTCGAACGCCACTAACGTCACCAACGCCATCCGACTGCGAAAGAGTCTGGGGTTTTAGCTTGAGGCCTCTGATCGAGTCGATGGTCCGGTGCGGGCCTGGTAATGCAGCACTTGTTGACGTCGGGAGCATCGGACCGAACGGTCGCCTCGTTCGACCCTGCCTACCGAGAAATGCGTTTCAGTGCAATGGGCTTTCCGTAGGGCATGTCGACGATCTCGACGACCACAAGCTGCCCCAGCGATAAGGAGTTCCCCACTTCGGATCCGCGCAGCAGGCCATCTGCCCCAGCGGGGAGCGAAACGAAGACACCGTAGTCGGCAAGCTTTTCCACTGTCCCCAAGTAGCGCTCAGTGCGAGAAAGCATGCTCGGCCACGTTTTTGAGATGGTGCCCGGCGGAGACAGAGGAGCTACGATTTCGGTCTGAGACTTCAGGATGGCTTGCTCTAGCGATTCTCGGGTCACTTTGAGAGTCTTACGTCGCCAGAATGACGTAGCGACCGGTAGCGCAAGGAAGCGCTCAAGTTCAGGAGCAAGCGCGTTCTTGGCATTGCGAGCTCGCTCTTGTTGCCGCTGGTTGGTTTGCTCCTGGAGTTTATTTGCGGCTTCTCTACGTTCTTGCTCGACGGCCTGCTTCTGCCGTCGCTCCTCCTGCTGCCTGGCCATCGCCTCTTGACGACGCTCAGCCTCCGCCCGGAGACGCTTCAGGTTCTCTTCGCGGACCGGCCGAATCTGATCATCAAAATTCGCTCGCGCTGCGGAAATCCGTGCACGATGGTCCTGCCCGTCCTGCTGATCCCGCTGAGCACCCTGGCGTTCTGCCCTGGCGTCCGCCTGCTCTGTGACCGCCGCGCCATGCTCTGCACGCAGTTTCTCAATGACACCTATCGTTGCGACCACCGCCATTTCTGACTCCACCCGCTTTTCGCGCTCTTCGGCCGCAGCCAGCCATTCACCAGCGGCGAATTCCCGCGCCTTCGCTTCCTCTATTCGGGCGCTCGCTGCCTCCTGTGCGGAGTTCCACAGTGGCTCGTCGATGGATATTGAGTTCGCCGTACGCGCCAAAGCATCGGTGTAATTCTGGACGACCCGCTCGACGTTGGGCATCAATCCGGCGTGTCTACGCACCTCCTCGCCGCACTCTTTCGCTGCCTGAGCGCGCTGCCGCACAGCCTTGGAGCGCTGAGTAGCAGCACTATACCGCTCTTTCAGCTCCTCCATTTGTTTGCTGCCGCGTAGTTCATCGCGCTTCCACTGCGCGTATCCGAGCAACTCTTGGGAGATGATGAGCGTCCCTAGGTCTTCGTCGCCAGCCGCCTCCGATTCAGCGACCGCGCGGCGAACTGCCTGGACTATCCGCTCCGGAGGGTTGACCATCCGCTGGCTTTGAGACAACCGCGACGGTCTGTGGAACGATCCAAACGAGGAGTCCGCACTCGAAGCCGGTACTGGCGAGTAGTCATTCAGGTCGGTTGAGGAGGTGGTGACCAATCTGCGTACTTCGTCTGCGGCTGAGTCGTAGCTTGATCTGTCCGACGAAGAGGGCATGAGGGCTACGGCGAACTGTCCAGGCAGAGATTGACGCAGTCTGGCTTGGAGGTAGATTCGCGTCTCTTCGAAGAACCAGTCTTCGAGTAGCCCGTACTCCGAGGAAGACGCTGGAGGGAAAAGGGCGTCCAACCGGTCAAGTTGAGTCTGATCGTCGGCCGAAGTCTCCGGGTTCGACTCAATTCCCTCTGCGAGAGACGCGCGCAGCTCCGCATATTTTGCTTCGTTTTCTGCCCTCATCGTCAAGAGCGCTCTGATCGAAGTGAAGTCAAACCCGGAATCGTCGGCATCCATCGTTACGGCGCCGATGAGGTCGGTACCTTGCTTGTGCCAACACGCCAACCGGAAGTCAGCCTCCGCCGCAAGACTGATTCCGGTGACCTCCGCCAGCGAAGTCAAGACCTGCAATCTCTGGATCACTTCAAGCCAAGTGAGCGCCTGTTCGTCCCCCTCGTGCGCCATGCGAATCTGTTCGGCGAAGGTGGCGGCATCGAGGCCAAGGCCGTGAAACTGAATCGGGCCGTCCGGGTCCAGGATGCCTTGAAGGTGCACGTACATGGAGGCAGTTGACTGACCCGAGTTGAGCACCTCCAACGCGGTCTCCATCCCGCCGGACCGTGCAAGAAACGTCGCGAGTCGAGGGTCGACACCTTCTTCGAGTTCCTTAGTAGCGGCACCCCAATGGGCTCGCATCTGCTCGGCCAGTTCGGCCGGCGTTCGGACGAGCACTGACGTCCAGGTCGGCCGATACCCCAGAACTGGTCGCACTCTAGGCTGGAGAGCACGGTCCAAAGCTTGGTTCTCGCTCGGTCCACCTGCGCCCATGAACCGAACCTCGAGGGATGGCTTTCCATTAAAGGCCAAGTTTCGAACCACGTTAGCTTCCACGACGATGCGCGGCTCGGCGGGATTGGAATCGTCGGAAAAAACTGTAAACGAAACAGCCTCGACAGGGCCATCTTCAGCAGGCACGCTTGACCCGTCTGAATCGTCCCCGCCGAGTGCGACCTGCACCAATGAATCGAGGTCATCGGGCACGCCGAGCAATTCCGACAGGATCCTCATCGGCCCGGCTTCGGATGATGCAAGCCGGCTTTGCGGGCTGGCGCCAAGGGCGGGTTGCAGCAATGAGCCGAGTTCGACGTTCCCGATAATCAGTCGCGACAGAAGTCCGGATGGCCCAAAGCCCGAGACCGCTAGGGGAGAGTACGCCGAGCCGCTCGACGCGTTACCGCTCGACCGAGGCGGACCGGCCGACGAGTTGAATGCCGAACCCCCGATTGATTGGCTCGCCCTGCCCATTGAGTAGTACTTGCCGTCATAGCTGCCGCCTGACTTCAGCGCAGCGATCTGCTTGCCCGTTGCGGGGCGCGACCAACGGTTAGAACTGGATCTGCGTGCCATGATCTGCCCTCTCTGAGTCCGCCGTATATCTGCGACGCATTCTATCGGTTGCGCGGCTAACTACTTTCGGGGGTGCAGGCGCGGCCGCCAATGAGAGTAGCCACGTTGCTTGGGCATCCTCGTGCTCTACGCCAACCGCGCTCGCAGCGCCCTTAGACCAGTCGCGCTCAGGTACGTCAACTGCGACAGGGGAGCAGGGCATTTGCGCCCTTCGCAAGAGCCAAAGCTTGGCGATATCAACGAGATTAACCGTGAAGGTATAGCGATGCCTGGGCATCGCGGCGACGCGCGACTTCGTCGACGATGAACTACACGAAGTCCTCATCACGAATCGGACCGCACGCCAACCGTACCCCGATGGGCGGACCAGCGACGAGCCTCGCACCGGGCGCGCAATCAGACTGGCAGCGGTCGTGTCGTGGGCATCCGGAGCCGGTCGCACTCGTCGTGCGCCGCGGATCGTCGCCGAGCTGATCTCTCGTGCGACTCCGACAAGCAGGAGAAGCACGAGTTCCAAAATTGAGCCGGTGGTGCTAGGGTCACGAACATCGTCATCATCCGACACAACCAAAGATGGTGACGCAAGGTCCTGGAGCATGCGGCAGGGATAGCGCGATTGCTGGCGCTGGAAACTACGGAGATCGACTGGGACAAACGACCAGCAGATGCTCACTACGTGATCCTGGCAGATCCGGAGGGGAACCAGTTTTGCGTCGTGGACACGGCCACCTGAGCAGGGCGATCTGTAGCTCGGTGCGGGGCAACGATGGAGAGGCGTGCTCAGGCCTCCGGGTTCTGGTCTGGTTCAGCCCTCTGGCAGGGCCGTGCTACTCACATTCTGGCGCGAGCGCGGCCCGAGTTAGGATTCCCTACCAACCGTTGTGGAGGCACTCATGACCCGTGAGCCGAAGCCGTTCGATGTCTACGAACCCGGGGTCCTGTTGCATGGGACGAAAGCCGACTTGGCGGTGGGCGACCTGTTAGTTCCCGGTCGCGACTCGAATTTCGAAGCCGGCAGGCGAATGAACTATGTCTATATGACGGCAACCCTGGACGCTGCAACCTGGGGTGCCGAATTGGCAGTCGGCGACGGTCGGGGACACATTTACATCGTCGAACCGAGAGGTGCCCTCGAGGATGACCCCAATGTGACGGATAAGAAGTTCCGCGGCAATCCGACTCACTCCTACCGCACCCCTGACCCGGTTGAGGTGGTCGGTGAACTCGTGGATTGGATTGGGCACTCGCCGGTTCAGGTGAAGTCGATGCGGGATGGACTCGCCGCCCTGACAAAGGAAGGCCGCGCCGTCATCGACGACTAAGACCGTCGAGAATGAATTTGGTGCGGATAGGTGGGCGCCGGTGCGGGGAAGTGCGCGGGTAGCATCCGCTTGTAATTGCCCCGCACGGTACTTTCAGCTTTAGATATCAGGTTCTACAGTGTTGTTAGGCAACCTCTATTACGCGGCGTGACCCGTTGCGATGGCGTGACTTTCAGTCCTTTCAGGTTCTTGTTGCCGAACATCTGAAAGGCCGCACCATGTTCGAGTTCATTCTGGCCGCCACGGCCCGCAGCTACTTCTTCTTGCGCCGGTTCATGCCGACCGCCATCGTGATCGACGCCATCAGTACGCGGCGTGGGCTGAAGTGGGGGGTGCCACCGATGCTGCTCGCCGTTCCGTATGCGATCGCTGCTGTCTATTGCCGAGCCCCGATTGAAGCCGGTGGTGCGGGCTGGCTGAACCTGCTCGTGTTGCTGTTTCTGTGGAACACACTCAAGTTTGTTTTGATCGGGCCCATCAGCCTGCTGAAGCTGATCGCAGTACGCGTTCG
Organism: Cryobacterium sp. TMT1-3; assembly: GCF_004402315.1. Lineage (NCBI taxonomy): Bacteria > Bacillati > Actinomycetota > Actinomycetes > Micrococcales > Microbacteriaceae > Cryobacterium > Cryobacterium sp. TMT1-3. The sequence continues at coordinate 473,974 of NZ_SOFW01000006.1, read as the reverse complement.
TGAAGACGTGGCGCGCCGTCGCATGACGCGGACGCTGCTCACTGACGGCGTTGAGCACTTCGACGAGCCAGTGCTCGTCTCGAGACTCGGCTGACGCCACGTCTGGGCCGGCGTACCTCCTGGTAGCGGCATGATTGGCTCACACACGTCCGCGCACAGGAGGCTTCACTATGACGATCCCGCAGGATCAGTTCGACGACCTGCTCAGCCGCACCGCCCTGGCTGCACTGTTCTACTATCCGGAGGTCGCTGTCGACGATGACGGCCACAACCTGCAGAATGACATCGCGTACTGCGTGGAGCCCGTCGCCGGGATCGGAGACGAGGATGCCGAGCGGCTCCGCGTCGTGGTCGGGCGTGTGATCACGAATCCGACGGTGCATCGCTCTGAGCTTCTCGCGCTGGTCATCGAGCTGGCCCCGCAGCCTGCCGAGTAGCCGCGATCATGAACGACCCATCTGAGGAAGGCGCCGTGCTGCATAAAGGGCTGGCGGAGCATCCGTCTCTTGATGAAGAGGCCGAGAAGCGGCGGCAGTATGTGGCGGCGAACCGTGACCGGATCCGCGAGATGAATCGTCGCTGGCGGTCGGAGCATCTCGACCGGGCCCGGGAGCTCAATCGTGACTCGATGCGTCGGGCTGCGGCTCGCCGGCATCGCGAAGCGGAGGTGCGGGCGCGGGGGAGGGAGTGGGCGAAACGCTGGCGAGAGGAGCACCTCGATCGCAAGCGTGAGTATCAGCAGCGGTGGGTGGCGGAGAATCGCGAGAAGGTGCGCGAGTACTACAACCGCTACTACGAGGCCCATCGCGACGAGGTGAATGCCCGGGCCGCGGCCAGGCGGGATGCTGACCCGGAGCGCACCAAGCAGATCACCCGGCAGTGGGCCGAGCGCAACAAGGAGCGTCGTGCCGAGCTGCAGCGCGACCGGCGCAGCGATCCGGAGATCTACCAGGCCGAGCTTGAGGCCAACGCGGCGGCGCGGCGGCTGAAGCGCAGCCTGAGCCGGGCGGGCCTCCCGCCGAAGCGCATTCACGTTGCGACCGCGGCTGAGCGCCGGGCCGATGAGCGTGAAGCCGATGCGTATTTCAATGACCCATCGCGGCCCGAGCACTTGCGGCAGTTCACCGTGTTCGCCGAGTCGCTGACCGAGCACATGCTGAAGAATGACGCACGCATGCGCGAGTTCGCCGATGCCTATGTATCGTCCCGGGCGCGCATTGGTTTACCGCCGGTGTCGGTGGATGACGTCGTGTACGCCCGGGCCGTCGAGATCGTTGCAGAGAGGATGCGCCGGGTCGACCTGCTGACCGGCCGCGACGTCGCGGCGGCCGTTCGCGCCACGACGGCCATGATTCGGCGCGAAGAGCGGCAGCAGCAGTTCGAGCGACTCATAAGAACAGTCGTGACTCATGCGCACCGCAACAGTGCACGGTTTCGCGTCGACGCGGAGATGGATAACCAGGCTAGGACTCATCGGGTAAAGCCTCGTGTGCCCGTCGAGTCGCTGGTCGTGCAGCTTGCGATGCAGGAGGTCTTTGGGCGCGTGCCCACGAACAGGCTGACAATCGATGATGCTCGGAGCGTTGCCCGCGTCGCCAAGCAGCACGTTGCGATGTCTTTCCAAGCTCCTGCGGACGCGGTAGACGAACGGATTCACCGACCGTCCGCCGGGTAACTGGCTGTTGGCTTGCCACACCTGGATATGGGCAAATTTCGCCATCTCCCTAGTCGCCTGCCCAGATCGGTCAAGCGCGGTCGCGACCGTTGTGCGGAAGCGCAGGGATAGTCACAGCCGGTCAGCACACCAGGTGTGCAGCCCGAGACTCAGGCGTATGTTTAACAGGGGCCAAACATCGGGACTTGATGCGCGCACGTTTATTCAACGTTTATTGCGTCGAGACCAGCCGAGATGGGCCGAGGTAATGCGATAGAATTGCGGCAGATATCACAGGAAACTCCTGATCAGATCGATATCGGACGAGATTAGTCTAGATTTCGCAATAAGATTCGCTCGGCCAAAATGGGTCCGCCGCAATCCGATTGTCGTAGGTTCGATTCCTACCGGGGGCACCAAAAAAGTCGTCTGTCCAGGGTTTCTTGTCCTCACCGAAGGGGCAGGACTTGATTCACTCAATGTTCTGATTTGACACGGCCTTGGACTCTGGAGCTGCCCACTTGCGTCAGGCGGTAACGAGTTGTGATTACACGATTCTGTGTTTTTCAGGGACACCCACGCCCGGTTTCAGCGAGATAGGGTATCCATGAACAGCTCCAGGGCGCAGAGGATGACACTCACGATGACGAGCAGCCAGTTGGTGGCGACCAGAAATAGCCGGATGCCGATAGATATCCGTGGCGTGTCGGCCGCCGCGGAGCCGGGTGCCACGATGGGGTCATCCTGATAGGAGTGGTGGAACTGGGCCCACAGAGGCGGGGCGATGAGTAGAACGACCGCCGCAATGAAGACCGGTAGCGCGGGAACGCTGAGCACGATCCGGTCCGCTGACCACAGGGATATCAGCACAAAAACCAGCGTAGTGACAAGCCCAACTGCCGCCCCATCGATGAACGCTCTGACCTTCCCGTGCGAAACTATCCGCACGATGATGGTGGGAAGGAGTCGTGGCAAAAACGCAATAATCGTGAGCACTGCGATCGTAATCAGAACCACCCCGAGCCCGAATGTCACGTCTGTCTGATGCCTGAGCGGAACGACCGTCTCTATGAGAGCCATGAGCCCGAGCAGGCCGAGACCGCTGCGCAGGGTGGCACCCCGCACCTCTTTTGCGGCATCTGCGGTTGCCGGAAGGCTCAGCTCCGCGGCGTAGTAATGGGCGCTGCCGAAAGATTCTTCGGCCAGGGACCCGGAGTCGGCCAGGAACTCGCGTGCGGTCGCTACGGCGTCGCCGATCCGCGTGCCGTTGACGTCGAGCAGGCGCAGCTCGATGGTCAGGCCTTCCAACCACTTCTCGTTCTCGGTGTCGCGGTCGTGTGCGTCGCGAATGTTGCTGGCCGTCATGATTTGTCCGTCCCCATGGTTAGTGCGGTGCCGCTTGTGAGAGTGCTGTCGAGGTGAGCCAGGACCGTGTCCGTAAAATCGCGCCAGTTGGCGGTCTGGGTTGCCAACTCGTCGAGTCCGGTATTTGTCAGCGACAGGTATTTGCGCTCGGGACCGCCGGCGCCGACCCGCCACTCGACAGAGATCCAGCCGGCCGCGTCGTAGCGGGTCAGCAACGGATAGAGCGTGCCGCCCTTGATCGTGCCGAATCCCCTCTCCTCCAACTCCGCCGCGATGGCGTACCCGTAGGTCGGGCCGGCGGCGAGCGTGCGCAGCACGCACAAGCCGAGGGCCGCCCGCATCCAATCACTTGACCACTGTTTCGCGCCCATGACTTTTTCCTCCAAACGCTGCACGCATGACTATATAGTGTCACTAGTTAGTCAGACTGTCTACCCGTCACCCGCGAATTAGGGCCTGCCCCGCTGCGCCGCGCGGTCGGGTCGTCGTGGCCCCCGCTAACGGGGTCAGGGTCAGAGCGCTGGGGTCTAGTCTCGGTTGCAGTGCGGAGCGATGCGTGCACGTCCGTTTGATAATCCATGTTCGGGCGCCCTGAAGCGGCTCACCGAGGCCGGCTGCAAGGTACGTGAGACTATCGAGAATCTGCTCCCGTAATGCGCTTTCCTTTGCGGAACGTGATAAGAATTCCATAAAGGAAAGTCCGAAGTGGAAAGTGGAGTCACGATGCAAAACCAAGAACAAGTCCCCATCTCCGCAGGCGATGCATTGGTCTCCGTTCAAGCAGCAGAAGATGCCATGCGGCGGCGCGCCCGCTCGGTCAGGCCATCCATCGCGATCGTCGGACTGACCAGTGGCGCGGTTACTGCCGCCGTTTTGCTGCCCCAAGAGATGGCGTTCGTCGTTGCAGTCGTCGCGTTCACTGCCATAGTCGTTTCGGCCTGGCTCTTCGAGCGTGCTGGGGTTCGCCGCCTTCTTGCCCAGCCAGGTCAGCATCTTGCCGGGCGACTGATCCTTGTCGGCGTGATGGTGCTGGTCCCGATCGCAGGAATCCTTATCGGAACGTACACAGACTTCTTCTGGGCCGTCGTGGGGTTGGCGATCGCAGTGCCACTGGTGATGATTGCGGTTCCCTGGTGGTGGGAGCGAGATATTCATCGCACAGCAGTAGGAACCTAACGATGCGCGCGGTATTCGATGACGTGATCCATGCACCCAACAGGCTGCGCATAACGGCCGCGCTGTCGGCCGTCGAGAGCGCGGACTTTTCCATCATCCGTGATTTGCTCGGTGTCAGCGATTCCGTACTCAGCAAACACGTGAAGCCGCTGGGTGAAGCGGGCTATGTCAACATCACAAAGACCGTTATCGATTCCCACATGCGGACATCTCTCGCCCTCACCACGAAAGGTCGGGAGGCCTACCGGGCGCACATAGAAGCCTTGCGAGAAATCACCGCCAGTATGGGTGATGAGGACACGAGTAGTTTACAGGTCTCAGGACATCCGAGACCGTGATCCAGCGTCCCGAGAACTAAATCACCCCGGGCGTGGTGAGCCACAGGGCAGGATGCGACCCAAGCCAATTGTGAAAAGTTCAACGTGGCTCCCGCGATCCGTCTCAAGAGATCCATCCCACGTTCCATAAGAGGGACGTCCACCGGGCGCGTTGAAGCGGGATTCCTCAAATCGATTCGCTGAGCAAATTGCCCGTATGGGGATCCTTGAGCGGGCTACAGCGTTCCGGTAGCGGATACCTAAGGCTGCGGCTGAGAGGCAGCGTGTGAGTTGGTAGCGTGGGCATTATGACGCGCGTGTGGCTGACGAAATGGGAATGGGCCTGCTGCGGCGATGCTTTTGCCATCGGCGATGAGGTCGACTTCGGTATCGAGACGCGAACACCGAATGCGGCTCTCGCTGACATGCTCGGACCGGAACTTATCGCGACGGTGGCCGCGATGGAGTCGCACCATGAGGAGGAGTTCACCGATCGTGTGTGCGGCAGGGTCATCGCGGTACACGCGGTCACGCAGGACGTCATCGAGCGTCGGTCGCTACGTCGGCCCGGCCATGGCGCGCCCTCCGAATCGATCATGACGGCGGACGGCGACAAGTGGCCGATGGCCGACCGTAATTTCGCCAATGGTGCGTTCCTCGGAACTTCGCCCTCTCGATACATGATCGCGATCGAGCCAGTTGCGGATACAGCGAGGTTGGCCGCGGCTCAGGGAGTTCGGCTGCGCATCGATGAAGACGCCGAACCGCTCCCTACCGTCGGAGAGTTCGCTGTTCCACCGCCCGAGCAGCGCCGACGCTCACTGGAGGGCTGGCTCGTTGACGTCCAGGAGCACGCATAAAAGCGTCCGCGAGCGGAACGGCGGATTCAACTGGTCGTCGCAACGAGGGGCTTTTCTGGCTCTGACAGTAGTCGTTGCATGGCTTGAGCGGGTGTGATCCCGCCGAGTGTTTTGCGGGGTCGATTGTTGAGTTCGGTAGCGACTTCGAGCAGCTGCTCAGGCGAACGTACGGATAAGTCGGTGCTTTTGAGGAAATATTGGCGCAGCAGCCCGTTGGCGTTCTCGTTGGTGCCCCGCTGCCACGGCGAATGCGGATCACAGAAGTAGATAGCCATAGTCGTGGCCATCGTGATCTGCCGGTGCTGGGCCAGCTCGGTTCCCTGATCCCACGTCAGAGTCTTAATCAAGTGCTCGGGGAGAGTCTTGATGGCGGCCAACAGTCCATCGCGAACCGTGATTGCGCCGTGGTCACCGGGGAGGTGGACCAGCATCGTGAACCGTGTCTGGTGCTCCACCAAAGTAGCGATCGCCGACCGGCAGTGTGACCCCAAGATCAGATCCCCTTCGCAATGCCCCGGGACGGCGCTGCTCTCAACCTTCGCCGGTCTCTCGTTGATCATGGTCATGCCCGGGATCTTGCCCGAGTTCTTCGCAGCAGGGCCCTCAACCGTTGTCTCGTGACGGACTGGCTGGTCCGGCAACGGGAACCCTGCGCGAGCGACCATTTGTACATTTGAGGATCCCTTGTACATCTGGTGAGTGGAATGTACGCTTGAAACATGTCAACCACGGTCCCCGTCAGCGTCTCTGATGCACGCGACCAGCTCGCATCGATCATCGACCGGGCTCGCACCGAGCACGAGCCGGTCTTCTTGTCTCGCCGCGGGCGGCGAGTTGCGGCTGTTATCGACGTCGACGATTTGGAGCGTCTCATTGAATTGGCCGATGACATGGCCGATATTCGTGCCGCTGAGGAATCCCGTGAAGAGATGCGTCGCACGAAAAACGAACCGACTCCTTGGGAACAGGTGAAAGCGGACCTCGGCCTCGCATGACTTACTCGGTGAAGATCGCACCGGCCGCTGAACGGCAACTGCGAAAGTTCGATCCGCAGGTTCGACGGAGAGTTCAAGCAGCGATCGACCTCTTGGCAGACGATCCGCGGCCTCCCAAGGCGATCCAACTCGTCGGAGGCTCTGGCGAATGGCGGGTGCGAACGGGGGACTACCGCATCATTTACGAGATTCACGATGACCTGTTGATCGTGCTCGTCCTCCGCCTTGGACATCGACGCGAGATATACGAATCCCGATAAGTGATCCCGCAACAGGAACGGCGGATTGAGAATGAATGCTTCGCCGAAGAGAGTGCACTGCGCGTCGGGAGATCCAGGATCGCGCGGCACAATACCCGTGGCAGCCCAGGGGCTTTCACGAAGCCACTGCGCGCCGCCGTAAACGCGGAAGTTGCCGACTCGGTCCGGGTCCTCGCGCATACACTCCAGCAGGATGATAGCCCGTCGAAGCGTGCTCATCTCGTGGGAGAAGGTGGTCCACTCCACCTGGTCGCTGCCGTACTCGAACGGGTCGAACGTCTCTTCTGGATCGTCGACGAATATCTCGAGCTCTTCGCTGGTGGCCCTCGATAGCAGCAGCGACGCATCTGCCAGCGTGAACACCGCTACGACCAAGGAGCGGTCGACGAATTCATCCGCAACATCGTCGATGAAACGCGCCACGGACAGCCCTGTCGCACCGAAGCCCTGAAGCACTCCAGCCACTTGCGCGACTGTCGTTGCTTCGGGCACCGCGAAGTGCGCTCGAGCGGTAGCCAGCAAGGAGACCACACGGTCTTCAGTCAAAAGGGTCCTTTTCAGCGCGAACGATGCGTAGGAAATCGAGACACTATCCAAGGTCTCATGCCCATATTTGATGCGTTCAAGATCAACGTTGCCTACAGCCGCCCCGCCAACGATGATCGCGCAGTTGCACGGCGAGGGGTTAGTTGCTCCGAGCTCGCGAGAAATGATCTCCTGATGCTTCTCCACCATAGATGGATCAGGGCTGCCGACTTGACGCCCAAGATCATGGCTATGAGCAAACGCACACCCAAAGCCCTCAGCATCCGATATGCCCCACGGGTCGTAACGAAGGAGTCGTCTGCCTCAGACTGTCGCACGCGCAAGAAATAATCGCACCGTCGAACCTGGTTGTGTCCTAGCCCTGTCTTGTCGCGCGATACGCCGTCGGCGTCCCGTAAGCCGGACGCCGACCGGGACACCCAAAAAGGCCAACAGTCGATCCCCGACAGTTGCTCCGTTTCGTAAGGGGAACCCCCTACGGGACGAGGGCCGCTTGAATCCGGTTGCTGCGCCTCACGTCTGTTTCGACTGAATGTCGCGGGCCCAGTCGATTATGAGTTGTAACCCGTCCGCGAAGACGGGCTCGTTCGGACGGTTGAGGAAAGCGTGGAAGGTCTCGGGAAGTACGTGGTAGCTCGATGCGATCCCGGCAGCTGAAAGCTCTCGGGCGAACTGACCGCCCGATGCGCGCATCGAGTCGCGGTCCGCGTCGATCATGAGCGTCGGAGGGTAGTCGTGCAGGGGGTGGCCCCCGGGAAATGCGTGCGCTTCCAACATTGCGCTCCGTGTGCCCGCGTAGTGGAGATTCGTCAGGTTGAGAAGGGTCGGCGTGTGGACAAAACGTCGTTTGCCACGAAGGCGACGGCGCAGAGTGCGCGCCCGTTTCGGGAGGGCGGCGTGGAACAGTCCGTAGGCGAAGAAGACGCCTGCGAGAGGTGCCGCCCCGTCGTCCGCCATGCGAAGCACTGCGCCGGCCGATAGACACGCTCCGGCGCTTGCACCGCCCAGAATCACCCCGTTGGGAGCCTCGCGCTGAACCGCCCGCACCACTGCAACGACATCGTCGACCGGGACCGGATAGTGGACCGCCGGGCTCCTGCCAAAACCACTCGAAGACCGTCGAAGCCTTGCGAGAGTCGCGAGCCGGTAGTCAACGGTAACGACCTGGAATCCCGCCGCGGCCAGCGATCGAGCGACGTCATGAGACTCGGGCTGGTCGAGGTTGCCCTTGAAGAATCCACCTCCATGAATCCACACGATTGGCGCGGATCCGAGTGGACTCATGCCGAGAGGCGGCGAATAGCGCCGAACGGGTATGGGGCCGTGAGGCCCTTGGATCACGCTGTCGATCGAGTTGACAGGCTTCATCCTCTGGTCGCGGGGCTTCACGTTCTCACCGCGTCGAGCCCGACATTTGCGGAGAACGTGTTCCGTTGCCCTTCTGCCAGTGCGGACGAGACGGCAGAACACTAGTGCAGCTTCGGGATGCTGCCAGCTCCGTGCAGACCCGACTCACACCAGCGCCGGCTGGCGATTCGCTGCCCTGCGGATACCGACAACGGCGAGGATGAGTAAAGCGACCCCGCTCACGGTGTAAAGGGTGGCGCCTGTGGGTACATGGACGCCACCCGACACGGCGAACGTGTCCGCGACGTCTATACCAAGCGAAAACGAGCCCAAGAAGTAGGCCGGGGCCCCGCCGGCAATCAGCAAAAGATGCCCCAGAATTACGGGAACGCGTCCGACGCGCCCAGTAAGTCCGAGGATGCTCAGGACCAGGGCCAGCACGAGGCCAACGGAACCCCACACAATCAAGCCAATCACGGAACCAACGACGTCCACTCCCGCGTCACCAAGTCCCGCAACGATCTGCTGATACCGGAGCCCCGGGACAGCGGCTTCTGGATCCCACACGGCAATCGTCAATACCATCACCGACGCATACACACCCACGATGACCGGCCCCACCCACATTGAAATACGATTCCCCATTCCTGCACTTTAGCGCGAGGCCGCACCACGCTATCGGGCACCTCTCTCCCTTCGGCCGCCGTGGCGCGGGGCGCTTGTAGGGGGGAACGCTATTCGGGCAATCTTCGGCTGGCGCTGATGCCGATTCTTGTTTGGAAGAATTGAGAGATGACTGTCACCCTTCGGCGAATCCTCACTAGCGAGTTTCCGTCGTGGTTGGACCGCAGCTGCATCGAATACGCCGGTTTGGTTACCCAGGGTGGATCGCACGAGGAGGCTCAACGCATAGCGGCCTCGAGTATGGCTCGTTCGTTCCCGGGTGGTGCTCCGAGCGAAGTGGCGCAGTACGAGACCAGCTTCCGGGTCTTTTACCTCCGTGGCCCCGCGGGCATCATTGTCGCGCTGGCCGAACAGATCGGCTGAGGCCAGCCCGTCGCGCGGAATGGAGCCTTCAAAGGCGACGTCGTGGTTCCAAGTAATAATCCGGGCTGCAGTCGGAGTGACTTGTCCAGAGGAGGCGCAGGCCCATCAGTCGGCGCCGATCAGATGAAAGAACCTCGCGCAGTTGCCTTGCAAGCGATGTCGGATCGGGATTAGCACGAAGGGCGGTCAAGATTGGCGACACCAAATCGTCGTACTCGTCGGGTGAAGGGTTCGGATCGTCGCCCCCGTACACACCGATCGGGTCCCAGTCGTGAAGCATTCGGTGTCGACGAGCGGAGCGGCCGCATGGCTGAGCAACGAGAAGGCGTCGCTTGCCGCCGGGCCGACTTGCGAGGCGACGATCGCCGACAGTTTCTGTTCCCATTTTGAGGCCCCTTACGGATTAGCCTATCGAGTCCATAAGAGCTCACCACGAGTCACGACCACTTCGATGAGACGATGCCGCGAACTTGTGCAGAACCGCAGGTCGGGACGGCAAGCGCTAGCGTCGTCGCCCCTTACGTGTGCCCGCAAGCCGAACGCTCATCGGGCACGTTCCGGGTCAGGCCTCGTCGAGAGAAGCCCGAGCAGTTGACCGCCGCGATGCTCGGCTACTCCTCTTTGGATTCGTCGTCGCGGTCGGCTAGAAGCAGGTCGAGGTGAAGCTCTTGTGTGCGCTTGTACGTCCGGAGCGCTTGTGTTGCAACGAGGATTAGTCGGCAGAGCAAAACCAGGAGCACCAGACCCAGGATCAATGCCACAATCGTCCCACCCATGACTGCGACACCATAAAAATTGTATGAATACATATTCCGAAGGTATCGGGTCACCGACCGGGCCGCTGCCGCCCATCAGCCGACTGCCGTTGCACTGCGGTGCCAAGAACGTCCTGTCAGCGACGGTGAAGAAGTAGGCCAAATACGACGGTGGAAAACCCTGCCACTGTTGTCTTGTTTATTGTGCCGCGTTCTGGGCTCGGACTGAAGGTAGGGATTCGATTCCGGTGTACTGGAGTCGATAGCTGGCGCCTTTCAGGGTGAGGACGTCGGCGTGGTGGACGATTCGGTCGATCATGGCTGCGGCCACGATTTGGTCTCCGAAGACGTCGCCCCAGCGAGCGAACGCGAGATTGCTGGTCAGGATCAGTGATGCGTGTTCGTAGCGACTGGAGACGAGTTGGAAGAACAAGTTCGCGGCGTCTTGTTCGAAAGGAATGTAGCCGACCTCGTCGACGACGATGAGCCCGTAACGGCGGAGCTTGACGAGTTCTAGGGCGAGCCGGCCCTGCTGGTGAGCTGTTTGCAGCCGAGCCACCCAATCGACGGCAGTCGCGAATAGCACCCGGTGGCCGGCGTGGGCGGCCTTGATGCCTAATCCGATCGCGAGATGCGTTTTCCCTGTGCCGGGCGGCCCGAGCAACACCACGTTCTTAGCTTCGGCTAAAAACGCTCCGGTGGCCAAGTGCGCAATCGTGTCACGGCGCAGTGACGGTTGGTGATCGAAGCTGAAATCTTCGATCGACTTGCGGGCCGGGAACCCGGCTGCGCGGATGCGGATCTCTGCCCCCGACGCTTCCCGCGCTGAGACCTCCCGGGAGAGAACCGCGGCGAGATATTCTTCATGGGACCACGACGCTTCTCTGGCTTGATCGGCCAACCGGGTCGCCGAGTCGCGAATGCGCGGTGCTTTCAACGCGCGGGCCAAGTATTCGATCTCACTGCCGGTCTGGTTCCCCATCACGCGACCTCCTCGTCGCTCACGTTCGTGGTGTCGAAGTCGACACCGAACGCGGTGTCGTAGTCCGCTAAATCCCGGTGCAGGTCCGACTCGGTCGTGGTGGCAGCTGCGGGGTGTTGGAATGCGTGCCGCAGGCGTGTTGCTTGGGTGACGTGAGTGGGGTCGGTGATGGTTTGCGCGGTGGACCAAACCCGCTGGTGACAGGCCACGATCTTGTCGTCGAGCTTCACGATGACCTGGGCGAGGTCGGCGGACACGTCGACCATCCGGCCGATGCCGGTCGGATCGACGGAGTAGTCGTTGCCGGCGACGCGGACGTAATAATCTCGCGGCAGCCGCACCCTCGAGGAGAATCCCACCACCGGAGCCACCGGCGGAAGCGGGAGCATCGCGGCGCGATCCTGGTCGATCAGATCCACGGGTTTGCACCCGAGGCTGCGAACGGTCCGGTGGTTGGCCTTCGACGACAACCAGTGAGCCAGTTGCCCGTTGAAGTCCTCCGGGGAGGAAAAGGTGCGTCCGGGCAGGAAGGATGTTTCCAGATACTGATTGGCTCGTTCCACGATGCCTTTCGATTCGGGATCGAAGGGTTTCAGCTGCACGATCTTGGTGGCCAGCATTCCCACGAAGGCGCTGACTCCAGCAACGAAATGGTTACCGCGGCCGATGCCCGCTTCGTTGTCCCAAATCAGCCGTCGCGGGACCGCGAGGAGTTGGGTGCGAAGCAGATGCCACATTCCCGCTAACAGATCTGGTGTTGTCCGAGACGGCAACATCACGGCACAGATGGTGCGGGAGAACCCGGCCACCATCACCAGCACCGGCGGGGAACCGACCTGGTCAGCACCGAGGGGAATCTTCACCGGCGGGAACCACAGATCACATTGCGTTTGGTCCCCGGCGCGGTAGTGCAGCCGGTCGGCGGGATCGGCGGGCGCATACTCTGGCCGCAGTCGGGCAACCGTCTCGCGCAGCCAGGTAATAGACCCCGTCCATTTCACCCGTTCGGCTACCACTGTCGCGGGCATCTTGGGATACTCGGCGAGCAGTTGCCGCAATCGCGGCTCCAGATCTCGCATCCCCGACGGCCGGCCGGGCCGCTCGTATTTCGGAGGTCTATCTGACGCGATCGCTCGGGCGACCGTGTCGCGCGCGATGCCGAGCTGCCGCGCTATCTCACGTTGCGATACGCCCTCGCTCAAGTGAAGGCGACGAACCAAAGCCCAATCTTCCACTGTGATCACCCATCTATCGTGCTTGGGTGACCCAGTTTTAAACCGTCGATTCTGGACTAGATTTCAACCGTCGCTGACACGTCCACGCAGTCCCGCAAATCGGACCTCTACCGGTCACGCGCATTCCTCAGCGGGACATGACCCCGGAAGGCTCAGGCCTTACGAGCCGCCACAGAGAACATCAGCGGCACCCTCTCGCGACCCGAGGCCAAAGCAAATCCGGCCGGCGTCTCTACGAGTGGGGGCAACGGCTTCCAGGGCATAGCGGCCCGTCCACCCTCGCAGGCCGTCGAGGTGCGAGTGTGGTCGACCACGTGCTGCCCGAGGATGTTCCTTGGCCGTCCCCAGCCTGATCAATCCGTGCAACGTTCGGCTCGCGGCCTCCAGCGTCGTTCGGTCAAGGCCCCGACGGCTTGGAGGCTCAGCGCGTGACCGCGCCGTGCCTCCACGCCGTCAGCTCGCCCGGACGCGCCCTCCGGGGTCAGGCGGCCATCGCCCCGTAACGCTTGTGGCCATTGACGTCGTAGCGATCGAGCATCATGACCTTCGACCAGACGCGGATGAATGCGCGGACGAACCGCTCTTGCCCGTCGCTGCCCGCGTAGGCATCGGCGATCGACCGCAGCTGCGCGTTCGAGCCGAATACCAGGTCATTCCGGGAGGCCCTCCAGCGAGCCTCGCCGGTCGCCTGAACCCGACCAGTGAAGGTCATCGCGGTCTCGTCGTCCTTCGTCCAGATGAGGTCGGTGTCGGTCAGATTCACGAGGAAGTCGGTCGTCAGGGCTCCGACGTGATCCGTGAGCACACCCACGTCGGACCCGTCCCAGTTGCTGCCGAGCACGCGGAGCCCGGCGTGCAGGACGGTCCACTCCGGTGCGGTGAGAGTGAACAGGTTCGCCTTGTCGAGGAATGCCGCCTCGGGCGCGACGCCCGGAGCAAACTCTTCGAAGCGCTCGGACACGAAGTTGCGGAACCCGTCCGCAATGGGTCGCAGCCACTCGAACATCTCGATGTCGGTCAACTCCTGCGTCGTGTCGACACGGCCTGGCGTAAACGGCACGCTGGCGTCAGATCCTGCCGCCCGTGCCGCCTGCTCCACGGCAGCGCTGCCGGCGAGGACGATGAGGTCGGCGAGAGACACCTCCCGTCCGCCCGACGTCGCCGTGAAAGCCGCCTGCACGTTCCGCAGCGCGTCGATGACTGGGACGGTGCGCCGGTTGACCGCCCAGTCTTTCTGCGGCGACAAGGCCAGGCGGGCACCGTTCGCCCCTCCGCGCTTGTCGCTGTCGCGGTAGGTCGAGGCGGCGGAGAACGCCGTGTAAACGAGGTCGGACACGGACAGCCCGGTCGCGAGGACGGCTTCCTTGAGCGCTGCCACGTCGGCCTCGTCGAGTGAGTATCCTGCTGCGTCCGGGAGCGGGTCCTGCCAGAGCAGGTCGTCGGCGATGGTGACCTCCGGGCCGAGGTACCGGTGCTTCGGCCCCATGTCGCGGTGCGTGAGCTTGTACCAGGCCTTCGAGAACGCGAGGGTGAACAGATCAAAGTCGGCCAAGAAACGCTCGCATATGGCCCGATACTCCGGGTCGACCTTGAGTGCGATGTCCGAGGTCATCATCATGAGCGGGTTCATCTGACCGGGTACGTGGGCGTCCGGAGTCTTCGGCGCCTCCGAGTCAGTCGGTGTCCACTGCAGCGCACCGGCCGGGCTTTTCGTCTGCTCGTAGTCGTACGCGAACAGGTTCTCGAGGTAGGTGTTGTCCCACTGTGTCGGGTTCGGAGTCCAGCTGCCCTCGATGCCGTTGGTCGAAGTGTGCTCAGCACTGCCGGTACCCACCGGGTTGTGCCAACCGAGCCCCATCGACTCGATCGGGGCTTTCTCGGGTGATGGTCCGATGTCGGATGCGGGTACCTGGCCGTGGCTCTTACCGAACGCGTGGCCACCGGCGATCAATGCCACCGTTTCCTCGTCGTTCATCGCCATCCGCGTGAACGTGATGCGAATGTCGCGTGCTGAGCCCAGCGGGTCGCCGTTCGAATAGGGCCCCTCAGGGTTGACGTAGATGAGCGCCTGGTGCGACGCGGCCAGGGGGCTCTGCAAGTCGTAGCCGGCGTCGCCGTTCTGACCATGCCAGCGTTCGTCGCGGCTCACCATCTCGTCAGGGCTCGCGACCGCGTGCGGGTTCCAGACCTCCGGGCCCCACCAGGTGCCGTCGTCCGGTTCCCACGCATCGAGTCGTCCACCACCGAAGCCGTACGTCGGAAGGCCCATCAACTCGAGGGAGCAGTTGCCGGTCAAGACCATCAGGTCGGCCCACGACAGAGCGTTGCCGTACTGGTGCTTGATCGGTTGTAGGAGTCGTCGTGATTTGTCGGTGTTGCCGTTGTCCCACCAGCTTCCGATTGGTGCGAACCGCTGCATCGCGGTGCCCGCTCCGCCACGGCCGTCGGCAATTCGGTACGTGCCGGCGGCATGCCACGCCATTCGGATCATCTGTGGACCGTAGTTGCCGTAATCCGCCGGCCACCAGTCGACCGATGTGGTGAGCAGTCGCTTGATGTCCGACTTGAGCGTCATGAGGTCGATCGTGGCGAAAGCCGCCGCGTAGTCGAAGTCCGCGCCGAGCGGGTCGGCGTCTACGCCGTTCCGGTGGAGAAGCTCAACCCGGAGACGCTGCGGGTACCAACTGTCCAGGGTCGGCGACTGACCGAAGGTGCCACCGAGGTGGTCGCCACCTGCTGGCAGCGCACCGCTCATGTGGAAACTGCATGTGTTGGTCTGGTCGTCAGTGCCCATTGATGCTCCCTGTGTGCTTTAGCTGGATGAGAAACGGTGTCGTCGGGGTCACAATTTAACGATTAGCCGCCGCATCGCAGCGGTGTCAATCTGTGGTGCAGCGATGCTTCGACGCTGCTGTGAGGCGGTGCGTCGCGGGCTGCCGACGTGACGGGAAGCCCGATAGAGAGATCGTATTCCCGCAAGGTGCGCGTGGCCTGCCAAGAAAGTGACTGACTTCTAGACGGCGGTGGTGCGGTGGCCGAGCGCACGACGGCCAAACCAAATAAAGCCCTGCGCCGATTGCTGCGGTGCGGGCGGTGCGAAGCCCGGTGAAACCGACGCCGGAGGACGGGGGCTGTCGAGAGCTTGATTTCCGCGAATCGTGTTCCGCTCGCGGTGACCTGGGAGCACCCCCGCCAGAGGCTCCTAGTGGGGAACCCTGAGCGGGAACATTTGACTTGCTCGTGAAGAAAGCAACCAAGAGACTTGCCCTCATGGAAAACAACTTGTCATACGGCCGATCTAATCAGCAAAGTGACGCCGCGGTTCTCTTGGGTGACCTTGAGTCTGACCGCGCGGGCCTTATCGAGCGCCTCAAGGAGCCGAAGTGGTTCGCCCCTGCATTCGGCGCGTTAGCAGCGGTCTTCATCTCGACACCGGTGCTGCCAGAGACGTTCAACCGTGGGTTTGTACTTACATCTATCGTTATGACTGGCGTCCTGCTGGTTCTCGGCTACCAGTGGGTGACAGGCATCAAGCTCCTCCGCTTCCGGGTACTCGAAGGTGTGCTATTCGGAATCGCCATATTGACCACACTGTTCTTTTTCAGCGTCTCGCTCGGACTTGCCGCCAGCGGGCTCCCCTTGTGGATCGTCGCCTCCGCGATCGCCGGGTTCCTGGCCGCGACAGGTCTAGCCTTACTCGGTGCCTCGGCTATGCGGGAGCGTGTACGCGATGTCGCCTGAAGGCTCTTTCAACGAACTCGTTCATGAACCGATACGACTGCGCATCTGCGGTCTGCTGCGCGCCGTCGATGAACTCGACTTCGCCGTACTCAGAGACACCCTTGGCATCAGCGATGCCGCTCTGTCGAAGCACCTCAAGGTACTTGCGACGGCGGGTTTCGTGACTTCGAAAAAGATCGCCTCGGAGGCACGGGCCGACGCGCGACGACTGACATGGCTTCGACTCACGGACGTTGGCAGGGGTGTCTTCGACGACCACATCCGGGCGCTGAGGAAGATTGCGGCTGGCGCCGACGCCTCCGCCTAACAGGGCCGCTCGGATCGTGCTGACCAAGGTCGCGTCCCACTGATGCGCCGTTTAGCGAACACAGAACGCCTCCCAAAACGGCACCAAAAGCCACCCCTATAGATGTGGCTGGAGAGTGGAGGTGTACTTTCGCCGCAGAATGGTGGCATCGCTGCCCGCAAGTGGGACGGCCAGGACAGAATCGGGGCCGATTCACCGGGCGACCACGCGTGCCGATGCTGTGTCACTTGGGAACCTTGACCGGGACACATTTTTATCAGCTCGAGACCGTGGGATCCAGGAACGGCGGGCGCTTGCCCAGCTTCACTCCTGGCGGCAGGATGGATGCTAGCGGAGGACGTTTTACCGCCGAGGTTGGCAACGGATTGGTTGGCGTGTCACGCCGCCACGGTGGCACGAGGTTCAGGTTGCCGGCGGAGCGCGCTGATACTGAACCAGGCTGCGAGGACGACCGCCAGTCCTGCAGGGATCAAGGCCCAAACAATGAGTTCGGTGGCTCTGGTCCCTGTGAGTAACAGGCTACTTCCAGCAGCAGCGCCGACGGCGGAACCGAGATACATTGCCGCCATCTGGAACGCGATGATTGGCATCGCCTGCTCGGGTCGATCCCCGACGAGGGCTTGCTGCACGGTAGGCACGCTTGCCCAGCCTGCCGCGCCCCACAATGCTGCTGCGATTAGCCAGACTGCGGGGGAATCGGACACCCACATCGCAACGAAACTGGTCAGGAGGACTCCCGGCAGCACGATCAACAGGACTCGTGGCCCATAAGTGTCCAGTGGTCTGCCAATCAGTGCAGAGCCAGTGACGCCTCCAATGCCCCAGGCCCACACGAGTGCGAAGCCCCACCCTTCGAGGCCCTGGGTTTCTGCCATCGGCAGCACATACGTGTACAAGCCCAGGCTGGCAACGCCGAGTAGGAATGCGATCAACACCCCAACGCAAGTTCTCGCGGACCGGAACACTCCAATTGCCGGGCCTATCGATTTCGGCAACGAGGGCAACGTTCGAGCGCGGGCAGCGAGTGCGAGCATACCGAGCACACCAACGACGACGACCAGCCCCATCGTCCATCGCCAATTCAAAAGATCGCCGATGAGCATCCCGACCGGCACGCCGATAACAGTCCCGGCAGACAGACCGAACGTCACCATCGCCGTGGCCCGGCCCCGCTCGGGCTTGGTGACCATCGCGGCCGCGGTTACCATCGCCACCGCAGTGAGTACGCCCGCGCCGGCACCCGCAATCAGCCTGGAAGCGAGGAAGACCTCGATTCCAGGCGCGACCACAGTGATGAGGTTACCGAGGTTGAAAACGCCCAGCGCAATGAGCAGTGCACGTGCGGTGTGTCCGCGGCTGAGTCTCCCCGACATCATGGGGCCAGCCAGCGCATATGCGCCGGTGAATGCGGTCACCCCGAGCCCGACAGCGGCCACCGTCGTGGTCAGCGAGTCTGCGATCGAAGGCAGCACCCCGGCAAGCACATAGGCATCAATCCCCAGAGCAATGGCGGCGGCCACCAATGGCCATACCTTGCGAATCATGCCTCGGCCATCCCTGGATTTGATTCCTGGTAACCGTAAAGCACGGTGTCGAGAAGTCCTGGGAAGCGAGTTTCGAGGTCGTCGCGACGCAGCTGGATCATGCATTTACGACCCTCTGCGCGGACGAACACGACACCGGATTCGCGCAGCAGGCTTGTATGGTGTGTGAGCGTTGACCTCGGAAGGTCCGGCCCAAGCTCGATACTGTCAACTTCACCCCGCTCCGAGAGCAGCTGCACCATCGACAAACGCAGGGGCTCACTCAACGCGAACATCACTCTCGGGATCGCGATGTCCCCAGTCTCTGGATGCTTGTACACGCGTGCTGCTGCCATCTGGCCCACCTCATATCGTTCGACTATTCTCGCACGAGCATAGTGCGAGAATAGTCGAACGATAAATCGTGGGTCGCCGCAAAACGGGCCAGCGTCTATCAATGGCTTGATGGCTGCGTGATCACGGCGACAAATGCCACCCAGCATCTGTGACGGAAACTAGAAAGAGCGCTACCCTCCAGAACAGTTGCACTGGCCAAACTGTGGTGCTTCATTTCGCCATCTCCAAGCCGCCCCGCAAGCCGGACGCCGAGGGGGACACGCAAACGGTCGATCGGCGACTTTCATCCGTTCCGTTTGGGGAACCCCCTGCGGGACGCAGTAGCGTCAGACAGTAGCGGGCTGTTCCATCCTGCGTATGACGGTAAGTTCGGGGTCGCTCGGGCTTCGGCCAAGGAGGTCGCCGAGGTCAGTGGTCGTGCGGGACAGAATCCCGTGTGCCACGCTTGAGTAGATCGATAGGAGCATTGCTGGCTGGAAGGGCAGCAGGCCGCTCTCGTCCAGGGCAGCGCGGTGACTGCCGAGAGAAGCTGGCTGGTAGACGAGACCGGCCACCCTGGCGATCTGGTCGGCCGTGATGGCGCGCGCCCCAACCAGGTCATACACACGATTGATGTGGCGGTCCGGTTCGGATGCCACGTTAGCCGCTGCCTCCGCCAAGTCAGCGCGGGTCACCACAGCTACGGCACCAAAACCAAATGGTGCCGTGATCACGCCCTCGCTGGGCGCGAGCAGCGATCCGAAGAGCTCAGCGTAGAGCCCATTGCGCAGAATCGTCCAGCGCAGCGTGCTGCCTTGTATGCGGCGCTCGGTCCAGCGATGAGCGACGGAGAAGCCCAGGTGATCTCCGTCCGTGGCAACGCTGGTGTAGATCAGGTGCTCCACGCCATCGCGTTCCGCGGCCGCCACGACATTCTCATGCCGCGCAATCACCACGTCATCCTCGGCATAACCAGCGGAGACCATGACGACCGTAGCGAAACCGGTGAAATCCAGAGAAACGGGTTCATCGAAATCAATGTGCCGTTGAGTGCTTCCGGCAACCGGTCGCCGTGTGCCCGCAACCACTGGGCGGCCGGCCTCGACTAGCCGTTCGACAATGGCGTGGCCGAGCTGTCCGGATGCTCCGGTAACCAAAATCATATGTGCGTCCCCTCGGTGGTTCTAATCAGTAACTAGACTCATTTTCGGCAACTTCCCCGCCCTGCACAAGGAGGCACTTTCGTGTCAGACAGTCACATTCAGGTAATCGCCTCCCTTGATCCCTGTGGCCTCGATGAGCATCCGGACTGCGGAATCCGTGACGTACTGACCCGGGTAGGTGACAAATGGTCCGTGCTCGTCATCGTTGAACTCGCCTCGGGCGTTCGCCGGTTCCGCGAACTGCAACGCGGCATTGACGGAATATCCCAGCGAATGCTGACCCTCACCGTACGCAGACTGGAACGCGACGGCCTCGTCACCCGCACCGTATTTCCCACTGTCCCCGCCCAAGTCACGTACGAGCTGACGGCGCTGGGCAGCAGCCTGACGCACCTCGTTAAACAACTCGCCGATTGGTCACTTGACCACCGTGAAACCATTGGACGTTCCCGAGCCGACTACGACGCCCACCACCCGGACCACGAGATTCACTAAATACGGGCCGCCCGCAAGGGAACGGCTTACGGGCACCCGGCACTCCGGGACTCCGGGACTCGCGTCGTCTTACTTCGCTGGCGATGTGAGACAGATGGGTTGCGAGACCCCTGGCCGGCCGGAGAATATGCCTGGAGCATGTCGACGAACCTCACTCAGTTTGCTTCCCGGAGGTTGAGGTTGCGCGCAGGGGGGTGCTACGCGGCAGGGTGCACTTCAACTGGGGCAAGCGATGCCCTTGGCCCCATCACGTTCTCAAAGTTATTGAGTCTGCATCGGAGTGATAGTGAGATCGACTGAACCAAATGGGAACGGGTAGAAGAATGTGCCCGCGCCATTCCAATCGGTAATGGGAATCATCGCAAACCAAATCTGGCTAATCGCGACCGATGCGACAGCGAGGACCACGACCGTCAAAGCGCCGCGATTGAGGTAACGCAACGCGGCGGGAACATCGCTTGCCCGGCGGAGTACGAAGGTAAGCGCTCCGATCACGATCGCGAAGATCCCGATATAGATAAAGACACTCGGTTGGAGCGTTAGGTTAATGCAGCTCGGCGACAGCTCGGTAACGTTTCCGGCTGCATCGATAAATGTGCCATCAGCATTCACGCCACCTGGGCAGTAACCTTTGCTAGCCACAGTAAAGGCGCTGTACCCAAGCGCAGCGAACATGGCGAGCACAATTAGGCGCCGGATGCGCGCAACGACCGGACGCACCGGCAACGCGTCTGCCACCTGCACACCTTCGGGCTGAAGCGACAACGACATTTGACCCCCCGATCAGCCAGCAGCGGCCTCGCTTGTAGCCTACCGACCGGCTCAGGGTACGGGCAAAGTCGCCCGCAGGGGGCATTCCCGCCATCGGAGTGCCTTCGGCATTGGGCAACCCGTTAGCCGAACCCCCTGCGGGGCATTGTCCGCAGGGATCCGTGAACGGGCGCATTCACGGTTCGACCCAGCGGCGCTCGTTGGTGTCGCCCTATGCTCAAGGCATGACTTCGGCACTGGACGGGGCCCTCAAATCGGCTCAAGCATTCGTCAGGAAGGTACACCCCGAGGCGGCAGCGTCCGCTTTAGCCGGCAGCATCGCGCGCGGCCGCGGGACCAGAACTTCTGATCTCGACATCGTGGTCTACTACGACGACCGTCCGGCGAGCTTCGCAGAAACGCTCAGACACGACGGCTGGCTGGTCGAATCGTTTGTCTACGGCCCCGAGGGCATCGATGAGTGGTTCGCCTTGGAGGCGAAGCAGCGCCGGCCCGTCGCCTTGGATATGTGGGCTGGCGGCATCCCACTGGTTGACAACGTCGCAACGTCGCTGCTGCAGGCCCGTGCGCTAGGGGTGATGGCCGCAGGTCCGGAGCCGATCGGCGCGACACAGCAAGCCGACCTGCGATACGGGCTCACGGCAGCCATCGATGATCTTCAGGGACGCCCGGATCCCGGAGAGGAGTTCGCCATCATCGCGGACGTCTACACGCGCGCTGGGGAGCTGCTGCTCTTCGCCAACCACAGCTGGCTTGGAAGCGGCAAATGGCTGGTGCGACGCCTCGGGAATCTCCAAGATCCGACTGCGAAGAGCCTCGTCCAGTGGGCGGAGTCAGTTCCACGATCATCTGAGGAGCTCTGCCGCATCGCGCATGAGGTCCTCGAAAGCGTCGGCGGACCTTTGCAGGAAGGGCATACTCGGGGCTCCCGCGAGGTTGGGTAAGCGATCCTTCACCGGGCATCAAGGATGCCGGATGTCCCGCGTTCTCAGTGATCAAGCACTGAATCCGCGATCTGCTGCGCGGCTTGGTCCGCTGTGATGT
Source organism: Cryobacterium sp. TMT1-3 (assembly GCF_004402315.1). Taxonomy (NCBI): domain Bacteria; kingdom Bacillati; phylum Actinomycetota; class Actinomycetes; order Micrococcales; family Microbacteriaceae; genus Cryobacterium; species Cryobacterium sp. TMT1-3. Next base: position 452,055 of record NZ_SOFW01000006.1, on the reverse strand, counting down.
GTGTGGTGTCGATGACCTCGGCTTCTTTGTGTAGCCAGGTATGAGCTGCCTCGGCGTATGGCTCCAAGTACGCGAAGCGGAACGTCGAGGGGCCGAGGTCTTTGTCGTTTTGTATGCGGTCGCGGAGCGTTGCTTGGTCGGCGTGGAGGACGAAATGGTGGATCGGTATGCCGTGCTCGGTAAGACCACCGCTGATCTCCCGCCAGTAGCTCTCGACCAAGACAGTCATCGGCATCAGGGAGGGCGTCGTCGCGCAGATAGACGTCTCCGGCTGGAACGCAGTCACCGGTTTGACGCGCAGCTATGTCATGGCGGACGTTGGGGACACGGTACGGCCTCCGGAGAGCTCATTCGACCGCCTTGAGTATGGAATCTTTGATTGCGAGGATCCAGCTGAATTGCTCGATGCCATGTCCGGGCTACGAGGTCGCGTTCTTCTGAGGCTCGCACCTGCCGATGCCACACCGTGATTGCTCGTGCGGAACTGATCCTCTATGACACATCAGGCCGGCAAGCTCGGTCAGGTTCCCCTAAAGCTCCACATTATCGGGTGGTTTTGTCGAAAAAATGATCGTTGGGAACTTGTCTTTGCGGCGATGAAGGTGCCCCTCGGCGGGGTCGCAGTCGAGGAAGGGGCCGGTGCTTTTGTCGAAGATCACTGCGGCGTGGCGGTCCCAGAGGTTGATCCACCAGGACGACATTGAACCCTTGCCGGTCCTATTCAGGGCGACGGCGTGGTGCTCGACGTTGCCAACGTCGACACCGACGAACACGTCGACGCTGTCATAGTTTTCGATCATGACTGCTCCCATCCACTTGCATTCGTGGCCTGGTCTACGGCGTCAAGTCTCGGCATCCACGTTACAAACGACCTCGGCTTTACGCCTAGTCGAGCCCTGTCAGCGATCACCCGACGCCAATCGAGTCCGGTGACAACACCCCCCGGATCATCAACGACTGGGGGCAACAATCATGCCGGACCCGACAGGCCAACTCCCTCAGATACTCACACCATCCGAAGTTACAAACAAGGTAGCGGGGGTTCTGAGATATTCAGAACGCACCCCCACGCATTATCGGTGAGGCTGGGCATCGCCCGAGGCGTTAACTACTTGGCCGGCGGCATCGGCATCGGGGTCGCGCTGCGGAGCCGCTCGTCTGTCCAGAACTCCTTCGTCGGCGGTTCATCAGTCGGCACCGTGATCTCTCGAGAGCCGGAACCGTCAGTCGGTGAAGGCGTCGAACTGGGCGCGCGCCCACCGCACGCGGTCAAGAACATGATGCCCAGAATCGCGAGGCATGCGATGATGCTTTTCGTCATGTCAGTCGCCAATCGCGTCCACGTAGTTCCATCCGCACACTGCGTCTCCCTACATCAGGTTGAACATGGTAACAACGTCGCGTGTGTTCGGCGTGGAGCGCAGATTGGTCAGCGCGCAGTCCGTAGTCCCCGGCGTTGTCTCGCATCGCGATGTGATCGCCCATGTATAGCCCAGATTCACGTTGATACGATCCTTCAACCAGGGCCCACCGCTCGCCCCACCATTCATGCCGCAGGGGAAGCTTGCGTCCGAACTAAACGCGACCGCAGTGGTGTTACCGTCACAGTAGTAAGGAATCTCGCCGGTGAACGGAGGATCAGCCGGGTAGCCCCATACCCGCACATTGCTCTGAACCGGCCCGGCACCAGTGACAAGACCATTGCCGCCGACCGCGTCGACGATCTGGGTCCCGTTGTTCGGGTAAACGGCGATGAACGCCTGATCGTGGGTGAAATCCGAACTGTCCATCCAGGAGTTAAAGGTTCGGGCGTTACTCCAACTCCAATAGCCCTGAGCTGAGGGCCCATCGTAGTACGAAGGGGCGAATAGGAAGTTGGAGTACCAAGCGCCACCGCCGCCTTGATGGACGCAGTGGCCAGCGGTGATCAACAAATTCTTATTGGCGTTGTTGATTGTGGAAGCCGTGCACGAGCTGGGACCGTTCGGAGTGTTGAAGAACAAGCGGCCCACCGTAGAGGCGACTGGATCGGCGAACGGCGTGATCTCGGATGACTGGAGCGGTGCGACGGGATCGGACAGAGTGACTCCCTCGTCCGAGGACTCGTCACTTTCGGCGGGAGGTTCGCTGCGCCGGTCGCTGCCTGTCGTGTCCGGCAACAGGTCGAGCGGTATGGCGCTCTGAAGCTTCTCCTCGGTCCAGAAGCCGGCTGGGTCGAGACTGTCGCCTGCGGCGTTCCGGGCTGCGGCGAGCGGGGCGTTGATCGACGTACTCAGAGCATCATCGTCAGCTGCGCCCGCGCTTGCGTTCGCCGGAGCGATCGTGATCACCGTCAGAAGGACGGCACCAAGGGCACCGCCGATTCCCATGGAATACCGTGCACGGCGTTTCAGGGTGGTGTTGTGCGAAGAGGCAATGTGGCCGGAGCGTCCACGTTGTTTTTGCTGGAACATTCGGAATTGCCTTCCTGGGTATATCGGATACTCGAAAGAGCGGGCATGAATACCGAGAGAATTTATGCGTTATTCACACCGTGGCTCCCCCTCGGCAATGCCGCCGACCATGATCGGCCAGCGCTCTTGGGCCGCGAATTCCCGGTTTTCAACGACCGGGATCGTGCCCCACTGATGAGTATGCCCGTCAGAGTTGGCGCATAAACCGCCAGAGGTCGACGATCTGGGTAACTGTCAACCGCACCTCGGGTCCAGTTGATGAACTCTTCGGAGGAGGGGTAACGATCATTCCGGAGCGAAATATATGGAGAGGGAAACAGCGTCTGCGGGTCGTCTCAGGAGCGGTAGTTCGCGAGTCCCTCTGCGGCGCAGAAAGGTTGCGTCCCCCTGAGTGCAATTCATTGTCACCGTGCGGGTCAGCTGGGTCACATCCAGTATCTCTGTGTTGTTTCCCGCTCCTGAGTGTTGCTGCGTTAACGTAGCGAGCCAGCGAGCTGATTGCGTCCGAGGCGTCCGCTGGCTGCAGCCTGCGCGATCCACAGCATCAGAACGCCACTGCCAACCGTGACCACGAATAACACCACTCTGACAATCGCCTCTTCGCCCATAGCCTCACACTATGATCTACGTCTTCCACCCGCCAGAGGGAGGTGCGCCCGTAAGGCGGACGCTGAGCGGGCACGTCCGCACGGATACAGGGTTCTGCGGGTCACGAGCCCGAGGGTGTCGCGTTTGCCCCGCCCTTTAAACAGTCGCGCTCAGGTGCGTCAACTGGGACAGCGCAGTTGGTCCATTTACGCCCTTCGCAAGAGCCAAGGCTTGGCGATATCAACGAGATTCAGCGCGAGAGTTGAACGCTGCCTCGGCATCGCGGCGACGCACGACATCGTCGACGACGAACAGCACGAAGTCCTCATCGCGATCGCCGATGACCACGTCTTCGACGGCGTCGGACTGCGGCTCGCCGGGCCACGGAGTCTGCCGAGTAGGCCGATCCCGCTCCAGCCGCGTCCCTGAGATCGCGACCCAGTCGCGGAGGCGCTGGCGGGCATCCGCGAAGTCACGGTGCCAGCCGAGTGGGGCGGAGCCGTGTTGGTCGGGGTCGTAGACGCCGAGCCAGTGCAGGTGCAGCGCGGAGAGTTCCCAGACGAGTTCGGGGTGTCGATGCCAGAACGGCGGTACGACGGATGTTGGCAGCCCGTAGGTGCGCCGCAGCCAGTTCACCCACCGGTTGAGTTCGATCCATTTGGCCTCGGCGTCGTCGGCGCTGAGCAGGTTCCAATTGATCGGATGCGGCGGCTCCGCAGTGAGCGGCCCGTCAAGATCATCCAACGAGCTTGCTCCGAACGCGTCGTCGTGTTCACCGGATGCCCACTCGATCAAGGACTTTGCCATCGCTGCTTCACCACCCCGAGCTGGCGTGAGCAGCTTCCGTCTCGCTGACGATTGCCTCCCGCGTTGCGGCAGCGTCTTGTTCGCTGCCCGGAGCCGGGCGATTGGTTCTAGTGACCTGATAGTTGGTGCCCGCGAGATCGTGGCCGATCTTCTTGGCGACGAACTCTTCGCGTTGAATGAATTCGCCGTCGCGCTCGACCTGGAAGGTTCGCACATACCCTGCAGCGACAAAGCTGTCGCCTCTCGCGAATCGGGTGAGCGCCCGTTCGGCGGTGGCTCGGTAGGCGACAAGGTCGTGGAACGTCGGCTTGAGCGCGGTGAAGCTGCCGTTGTATTCGTGGCGGAAGTGCGGCTGGCCGACGCGCACGTAGAAGCGGGTGTCGCCGTTCTCGGTTATGGATTGCTGCGGCTCTGATGCGATAAAGCCGGACAGTGAATGCTGGGTGTGAAGTGCCATGGGACTGTGCCTCCTGTGATTGGGGCAGACCGTCGTGGTCCGCGCTCACTAGGAGATGCGCCGCACGTACCTTTCTGTCGCGTTGTCTCGGCAATGAAGCCGAGCTCCGCTGAGGACGATCAGACCGCCGTCACCGGTAGCTGCACTGATAATTCCTGCGGCCCGGCCGCTCGACGGGCGATGACCGCATGGGTGTGTTCGCGGTTGAAGACTCCGAGGAGTGCGAGCACACAGCCGAGCTCCGCCAGACCGACCGCGGAATAGACGATCTGGAGGATGGGCAGTGCGATCCATTCGCCGCTCACATCCGGCACATAAAAGAGCAGCTGTTCCGCGATGATCCAGATCACCATGGCAAAGCCTGCGATCGCGGCCCAGAGGGGCGCCGAAGCGCGGCGAAGTAACAGGAGCACAAAAGCGACGGATTGAGTTCCGCCGACCACGACAAGAAGAATGGTCGCGGGCCACCAGTAGCTGTCGAAGGGGCTGCCCTCGAGGAATTCGAGCGGCCAGCCCGGGGCGCCGCCCGGCCCGAGCGCGATAAATCCAGCGATCGCCGAAACGATGCAGAACCCGGAGAGGATCAGGAGTAACACACGCCATACAGATGTCACAGGTGTGGACCTGTCGGCTCGGTCAACCTGTGTGACGTTGGGAGCAGGCTGTAGAACGGTCATCGAGATCCTCTGTGGTTGTGTCGCGGGCGGGTAGCCAGCTCAGGACGAGGTGCATGTCGACGCTACGGGCGATGGGTTGCAACAGGTAGGGCCGAAGGTCCCCGTGTTCTTGGTGCGACCGGGCGGTATCCGCCCAGTCGTTGCGTCTGTGCTCTTCTGGACTGACGATTTTTCGAATAGCTAAGACAGTCTGATTCAGGCAGTGGCGAGCATCCGCTTGAACACTCGCAGATCGAAAAGACGCGCGTCACTTCGCGTCGCTGAGACCACCATCGGCAGGATCGGTACCTCGGCGCTGCGCACGGCATCGGCCAGCGCGAGGTCGATGGCCGTGTGCTCGAGCGGGCTGAGGGGACGATCGAGCACGGTTTCGGCGAGGGCGCCGATCAGGTCGCGGCGCCGGGCGGCCAGCTGGGCCGACCACTCTTCGTCTGAAGCGGATGCTGCCCGGTGGCCCTCGTCGAGCGGGTTGAGCCGGTTCGTCTTGGAGGTGCGCAGTGGACTACGTGGCGGGGGACTCCGGTGGCACAATTGGGCTACGAGGCGTCGTACCCGTCTGAAGATTTGGATCTCGACGGTCCCGTGCAGAGGAAGAAACCCATGGCGACAATCGAGATTCTCCACGTCGCAGACTGCCCGAACTCGGGAGAAACCCTTCATCGCCTGCAACGCGCGGTCAGCAACACCATGCCGTCGAACACGCCCATCAAGTCCATACTGATCGATTCCGCTGAGACGGCCGCGAGTCTTCTCTTCGCCGGATCGCCGACGATCCTCGTCGACGGAGTCGATCTCTTCTCCACGGAGGGCCGCACCAGCGATCTCGCCTGCCGGATCTATCTCACCCCGAACGGCGTGGCCGGAGCTCCGACCCAGCAACAGATCGAAGTAGCACTCAAGAGTACGGTCGTCTCAAGGCGCCCATAAACGTGAAACCCACAGCCATATCTGACAGAACTGACGCTAGACTCTGATGTAAGTAACGGAGGCGACTGTGAGCACTAAAGACAGGATCGTGCGTGCAGCCCGAGCAAAGAAAGTCCAAACCTCGGATGCGGTGAACGTTGTGAAGGCTAAGAACAAAAGTCAGGCGACGACATTCACGCATGCCCATGCCGGTGGCCGAAAGATGCGCGGCACCAAGGTCGTGCGTGTTATTCAGATTGATAATGTTCGTGGCGTGAAAGCCCGGCAGGTTAGAGCACCTTTAGCCGCTAACGCGCAGACGCCAGCACTGGGTGATCCAAAATCACTCGACTCGGTCGCCGCTCAGCTCCTCGCCTTGATACCGGGCCTCAGTCGCCAGCAAGCACAGCACTTGATTCGGGACCTGGTGAATACCCGGCTTAGCGTCCAAGCGTTAGGCCCGGCTCTAACGAAGCTGGACACGGCGGCAACACCGTCCACCGCCCGTGCCCTCCAGGCGACAGAGAATGTGTGGCGAGAGGTCGAAGAGAGGTACAAACTCCTCACCAGTACCGAGGTCGCTGCCCTCCTCGGCGCCAAGAACGCTAACAGGGCCTACGCCTCCAACCTCCGTGCCAAGGGGCAACTCTTGGGAGTTCAACGTCGAAACTCCTACGTCTACCCTGGGTTCCAATTCAACGCTCGAACTCACCGGATCAAACCGGCAATTCCTCTCCTCTTGGCGCTGGCGGAGGAACTCACATGGAACGTGGAAGATCTGACCATTTGGCTGAGTTCCCCGTCGGGCTACTACGGCGGCGGACGACCAGCCGACAACTTAGATGCGACCGAGGAGATTCTGACTAGAGCGCGGGATGAAGCGACTGTTCAGTGGTAGCACCACCGACACCCTTTACTGCAGCAACCATATTTCTACCTGGCGGATCGCCGCTGTACCGGGTGCACAGCAACACCCGCGCAGCCAACGAATTCAACCCCGGACTCGGTGCTCCTACACGCTTCGCGTTTTTTGGTGACCCAATAGTCCCTATCCTTTACGCGGCAGCGACCGAGGACGCTGCCATCTGCGAAACGCTCCTCCACAGCGTCCCATTTTCAGGCGGGGTTCTCCGCCCACGCAGTTACCAGTCGAGCGTCGCCTCAAAGCTAATCCTTACCCGGCGGCTTCGACTCGCAGCCTTCCTCGGAACCAGCTTCCGACGGCTTGGTGTGCCCGCTAGCGAAGTGACGGAGACCGAAGCAGATCGGTATCCGGAAACCGTGAAGTGGGCGGAGGCTGCGCACATCGCCGGGTTCGATGGGGTGGTCTATATGAGTCGGCGCTGCAACAGCGACCGGGTGTACACCCTTTTCGGTGACCGAGTAAATCAATCCGACTTAAATATTCAATCAGACTACGGGCGTGCCTTCGCCTTCGCCGAAGATCGCGATTGGCTCACCGACTACTGCGCGCCATTGCAAGTAGAAGTCCTAATCCTCTAAGGGCGAGTGCACTCCTCACACCCTTCGACACAACGGCAGCACCGCAGCAGTGAACGCCTGCGCCTGCTGCCCCACGAGTCGGTCTCGCACGAGGCCTGAATCGCGGCCTGTTCGATCGACGCGACGGCGGCATCGAGCTCATCAACAGTGCCCGCGGTCACGCACACCAGTCCTGTCGTGCGCAGCACGCCGTGCCCGGCCGTGAGGTCGGCCTCCTGGTGCAGGAGGTCGTCGTATTCGGCGGTGGCGGAGGCATCCTCTATCTGGTCGATGCGGGTTCGTTGGAGGGCGTCGCTGATCAGCTCGGTCTTCTTCGTGCGCAGGTCGCGCGCGGCCTGGTCGGCGCGCACGGGCAGGTAGTGCAGCGACACGGTGCCCAGGATGCCGTTGCTGAAGACCAGCGGCGACAGAAAACCGGTGAACACCTGCGACCTGGGCCACTCACTGATCCACAACACCGCATGAAACGCGCTATCGGTGCGCAGGTGATCCCAGCCCTCGGCAACCGCGACCGGCCCGGCCGTGGCCAGCGACCGCCCAACCAACGGATGCCGCACCAGATCGACGCCGACGGCGGGGTCGTATGCCGTTCGCAGAATCACCGCGAGCTCGTCGGCGGTCGGCCAGTCACCGACCGTGAGGTCCGCCGCGCGTAGCGCCCCGGTCAGGGCGGTCATTTCCTGGCGCAGCACAGTCGCTGCGCCGCGCATACCGCCGCCCTGCGTGCGCACCTGTCGGGAGGCCGCGCTCAGGTCGAGGGACACCGCTGTCGTCGTCGCATGGTGCTCCTTAGTGGGCCCGGCGCGCTCGATGAGATCGCGATAGGTGGTGGCGGCCCAACTACCGTCGTTGATGCCATGCCGCTCCCACCACTCGGCCAGCCCGGTACCAGAATCGGGCAGCGTGCGCTCCGACACCTGCAGACGCGCGATCCGGCCCGACCGGCAGGCCCCGGCCAAGACACGGTCCCACCCGACCACGCGTCGATGCTGTTCGTCCGGGTCGAGCAGCGCGAACGCCGGGTGCGACACCGCGACGATCGCGGTGAGGGTTTGCGCGTGCGGGTCGTGGATCATCACCGCGCCCGACTCGGGATCGTTCCACTCGCGCAGGGCGGCCGCATCGCCCGGCCGCGACAGGGTTCCCACGGGGCGCGAATCCCTGTTTGCCGACGAACTCACGCGATCGCTCGGCGTGCAGCGGGAGAGGCGCGGGCGGGGGCGTTAACGCCATCCGGCCTGGGCTCTGGCCGGCGTGCCGGAGGCGCTCGTTGCGGAATTCTCGACCCGGTCTCGGCACATCGATGTCGAGACGGATCGGTTGATCGAGGAGTACGTGACCAGTCACAGGCGGCGGCCGAGGCCGGTGACGATCATGAGGCTGCGCGCGCAGGCCACGCTCGCCACGCGGCCGGCGAAGCAGGTGCACTCGCTGGCAGATCTCACGGCGGCGTGGCGAGAACGAGCTACACGCGTGCTCCGGCACGGTCTGTTGACCGTCGCCCAGTCGCCTCCGGTGTTGCTCCGCGCGGAGGACCTGCCGCGTGAGGCTGTGGACGCGCTCAATGCGAGCCTCGAAACCCTCACCCTATTGAACAGTCCGGCCCAGAGGTCTCGCAACAACACTGGCTCGTACGAGCCATTTGAGCGAGCGTACGCAGGAAGAGGTCGAGACCGACGACATCGTTCCTCGCAAGAGCCACGCAGGACCGATGCGCTGTTCACGGAATGGCAGGTCCCCGGAGACGGCGTGGACGTTCTACTTGACCAGCGCGTCGACTGGGCAGTCGATATCAGTCCCACCTTGCCGTATTGAGCGCCATCGCTTGATACGAGGCAGCACCTGAAAGGCTGCCGCAGGTTTGAGCTCACTTGGACCTTGACCGCCCGCGTTCACCACTCCTTGCTGCGCTTGGGCGGACCAAACATCGTGTTCGATTCGATTCGCACTCTCCGGTCTCAAGTGGGGCGTGCCCGGCTCGGGCGGGTTAGTGACCCGAGCGAGTGTTGAGCCGATGCACCTTAGTCAACGCAGTAGAAGTCTTGAAATAGGGCCGTACTGACCGTGAGATATGTTTTGTCGGGTTCTGCTGGGTCGTAATTCTCCCAGATCTCAATCAAGTCGAGCGTGTCGTTATAGAGCTCCTGCCCGTCACCTCGGGCATCCGCCTCCCCAGCGAGCCCGTACAACGCATCGATTACATCCTCGGAATCTTTTGCGAAGACCAGATCGATTGCCGGCTCGCACAACGGGCTTTCGCGCGTCATTGCTACCTTCGCGGCGAATTGCGATTTGAACTTAGTCCAGCGAGGAGCCTGAACGGCGTCATCAACTGCCGCGTTCGCCGCGCTCCGAAAGGCGGCCGCATCGTCGACTCCGGTGTGGAGCAGGACCGCGGCCGCGCCCCGCGCCCCAGCGTCCGCGCCCCTGTGAATCAGGTTCGCCGCTGCTCGAGCAGCATCATCCGCGCCGGTGGATACGATCCTGCTGCCTACACATCCCGAGAGTAAGAGTGCAAGCACCACGGAAATCGTGACCGTTCCGACAGCGAATCGCTTCCGCATGCGAACTTCTCCTTGCTGAGCCCGACGAAGTGGGTCGGGGTTCTGCCAATGCCGTTAGTATTGACCGTCACTTAGATGGCGTCAAGCCCTTCGTAAACTCAACGATTTGAGCGGCGGCACCAGCACATGGTGACAGTACGCCTCCTGTTGAACGCCGACCACTTTTTCGGACAAACTCATTGACGTGCACCTCTTCCTGCACGAGTGGTAGAAGACCGCGTCCCTCAAACTGCGCCAAGGCAACCCCGACGTGATTGACCGGTATGCCGGACACGATCGCCTGCGCGATGGCAGCACCGAGGCGATGGCGGATGCTGCCTACGAGGCGTGGCGTGCGGACATCCGCTCGGGCAAGTTGACCGTGCTGATCAGCGACTCGAACGAGGCGGTCGCGGCGCTGAACGTGCGCGCTCGCACCGAACTGATTCTGGAGGGTCGCGTCAACGCGCTGTACGAGGTCGCCCTGCACGACGGAACCCGCGCCGCCGTCGGTGACATGGTCATCACCCGTCGGAACGATCGGCGACTGTTTGCGTCGCGCGGCTGGGTGCGGAACGGCGACCGGTGGAACGTGATCGGCGTGCATCGGAACGGTTCGGTCGAGGTGCAGCGGCAGGGTCGGCGGTGGGGGAGCGCGGTGCTGCTGCCCGCGTCGTACCTCGCTCAGCACGTCGACCTGGGCTACGCGGTCACCTCGCACCGGGCGCAGGGCCTCACGACCGATACCGCGCACGTCGTCGTGGCGCCGAGCATGCCGCGCGAGAACCTGTACGTTGCGATGACGCGGGGACGGGAAGCGAACACCGCCTACGTCGCCGTCGACCGCCCCGACATTGCCCACGTCGGGCCGCGGCCGGGTGACGTGGCGGACGCGACGGCGCGCAGCATCCTCTGTGGCATTTTGCAGCACGTCGGCGCCGAGCTGTCCGCCCACGAAACTCTGGCGGCCGAGCAGGATGCGTGGGGCTCAGTGGCGCAACTCGCGGCGGAGTACGAGACCCTCGCGGCGGCTGCGCAGCACGACCGGTGGGCCGCGCTGGTGCGTGCGAGTGGTCTGTCGCCGGGCCAGGCCTTGGACGTGATCAATTCCGATGCCTTCGGGCCGCTGACTGCAGAGCTAAGGCGGGCGGAGGCCCACTATGTCGACGTGGCGAGCCTGCTGCCACGCGTGGTCGCGGCGCGCGGGTTCGAGGATGCGCAAGACATCGCTGCGGTACTGCGGTCAAGGGTCGCGGCGGTCGAGTCGCGGGATACCGGAGCCGGTCGCACGCGCCGTGCGCCGCGTCTCGTCGCAGGGCTGATCCCGCGCGCGATCGGGCCGATGGACGCTGCCATGCACCAGGCGCTGGCCGAGCGCGCCGACCTGATCGAGTCGCGAGCGGCCGCTGTGCTCGACCAGGCGTTGCTCGCGGGGGAGCCGTGGACTCGGGCGCTCGGCCCCGCGCCCCGCGGGGCGGCCGCAGTCGCGTGGCACCAAAACGGATGCGCCGTCGCGGCCTACCGAGACCGCTACGGCATCACCGGTGTTCGGCCGCTTGGGGCAGTTCCGGATTCGACGGCCCAGAAGCTCGATGCCGACCGCGCTCATGCCGACCGCGCTCATGCCGACCGCGCTCATGCCGCCCGCGCTCATGCCGCGCTTGCGGCAGCGCAGCGGCTCGCAAAAGGAGATGACACCTTCGATGCACTGTTACCGGCTATCGCCGCGGGACTCCCATCCGCGGGCATCCGTCTCTGAAATGCTTTGAGGACATTCTAGCCAGGTCGGCCGAAAGCCCGCTCGGAAATCGCTGGACGAGCTCGCGGAAGCGTGCCGCTGGTCTGCGAGCCGTCGTTAGTAGCCAAACGGTTCAGGACTTAGGTCAAACTCCTGGATCGGGTTCGCTCCGGCCAGCCCCGCCCCCGCCCTTCATCCAGTGCAAACCGAAGGTACCGGCAGCCGGATAGAAGTGCCTATTTGTTCGAATAGCAGTTGCCCTATCGTGGCGACAGCTTGCGCAGGGCACTGGCCTTGTGGGCGGCTTCCGCATCCGTCTTCTCGGACTTCACGATATATTTAGGGTCATCTTTCGAGGCGTGAAACGTTGTGCCCGCGAAGTCAAAGTCGCTCGTCTTCTTGTCGACGACTTCCCCCTGAGTTCGCCCCTGAGACGTCGCCCAACTCACTCGGTCACCTGTGCTGAAAACTTTCATGCTCGCAGCCTACGGACGGCTGTGTCCAGGTACTAGTGGGAAGTCAACTATCAGCTCGCCGCCAGTTCGGCCGATGCGCGCAATTCGAATGTTCGTAGGGCCAAGAGTGCTTCTTGTGACCGAGCCCTTTCGTAAAAGTTCGGATCACCCCACTAAGCCAACACACGCCCTTGTCGAGGTGAAGCTTCACCACGATGATTGAGTTATGGCAGCTAAAGCGAACGATGTTGATGCGATCTGGGACGACTGGAAAAACGCGGTCACGATGACCGCCAGTGAGATCTCGTCGTGGCTCGACACAGACGAATCCAAAGAGGTCGGACAGAAAGACGATGGTAGCGGGGAATCCACCGGCCATCGGTCCGGACGCAGGATCGTCACGATTCTTGGAACAAATAGAGGAGATCTGACCGCGTCCGATATCGAACACATGCATAAGGTGGTCGGCTACGTCAAGCGACATTCGGCACAGAAACCGGATTCCGATGTCGAGCACTCGCGCTGGCGCTACTCGTTGATGAACTGGGGAAATGATCCGCTGAAGAAGGTTTAGCTTTGCGCTGCCGCGGGCGAACACACCGGTACAGGCAGCCGAATGCGCGACTAAGTTCCGGATGGCGCCCCACGTTGCACGAAAAGTTCCGCCGCAACACGCGCCGCCAACAGGCCTGCTTCATTGAGGCGCGATCACAGTCGGGCTTTGGGCGCGTTCGAAGCAGTGAGCGTCGGGGTCTATGACTTTGCACTGCTGATGACGCTCGGGATGGGCAAGCCACTCTCACCCCGCTCAGCGCGCTGTTTTTTTGACCAGGTGCTTCAGGAGCGTGGGATACCGGCCGACGTTCTCAGCGTGGTGCAGACTACGAGCGCTGGCGCTGTGACCGGGCCGCTGATCACGGACGCCCGGCTTCGCTAACTGTCGTTCACCGGATCGACCCCGGCGGGCGTCAACCTGTCGAAAAGTGCGGCGGATCAGGTACTGCGGGTGTCTATGGAGACGGCAGGTACTGCGTTGTTACTTGGCTCATTCGGGCAGACGAGCCCGCCACACACAGACAGGTGGCGGCTCGTCTAAGCACTCCTGTGCGCACGATGAGCGAGCTCGCAGGGCGGCTGCCGGAGGCAGGCCGGAGCGCGCGGACTCCTAAATGCTGCGGTGGTCCCGGACAGCGAGTTCGAGGTTCTCCAGACCGGGCGCGAGGGCGGCATCCACTGCCATCGGGTCAGTGCGGTTGAGGTCTTGCATGGCACGGCGGCCTTCCGGCGCGGTGTTGATTTCATGTTCGCCGGCCTGCAGGGCCGTAATCAGATCGGTGATGACGTCGGCCAGACTGCGGCGTCCCCAGCCGAGTTCGGCGCCGGCATTCTGCGACCTCATCATGTCAGTGTCGGTCGCGCCGGGGTACACGGTCGCGACGTGCACACCCGTTCCGGTCAATTCCCGGCGAAGCGACTCGCCGAATTGGGCCAAGCCTGACTTTGTTGCAGCATAAATCGAATAGAACGGCATTCCAACAAGTGCTATCCCGCTGGAGACGTTTAGGAGGATACTTCCGCGTTGCTGACCGCTTTCGCGAAGTGCAGGGAGCAGTGCTTTTGTCAACAGGATCGGGGCCGTGAGGTTCAGATCAATCATCGAGTGAACATCCGCATCGCTGGTGAGCTCGAGCCGACCCGCGCGCACATTGCCGGCATTATTGACGAGGAGGTCAACGGTTTTCCAGGAAGCGACGGTGTGTGCGATGCGCTCGACGGCACCAGGCTTGGTCAGGTCTTCCACCAGGATCTCGGTCGTTCCGCCTGCGGCGGCGACGAGTCGACCGGTTTCAGTGAGCGTGGCCAGTTGGCGGCCGACAAGCAGCAGGTGGCCACCGCGTCGACCAAATTCGAGGGCGATTGCGCGACCGATGCCTTGACCCGCCCCCGTGATGATTCCGCGTCGATCTGTGAGATCGAGATTGTTGATGTCCATGTTTGATCTTCTTTCAGTTGAGGCCGGCGTCGGTTTCTCCAGCGGGCACTGACGCTCGCCGATCCTGACGCGTCTTAAGGAGAACCATGATCGACAGGAGGAATTCCCGGCTGGGCATCCGCTGAGTGCCACCGCGGGTCTGGACAGTGGCTTTCATTTCGTCCTTTGTATTGGCGAAACGGCCGCCACGGCGGTCAGTATCCGTTCTGCGCAACATTGTGCGGGTGTGGGAGTGTCGCCGTTGCCGATTATTGCCTGCGAGGACCGCAGGGCGGTGCGCGAGCATCCGCTTTTGGAACGCATTTTCGGTGCTTTCGTCTGTGGTTGATCTGATTTGGAATTTTCTCAGGTCACCGATATTGCGCGCCATCGCTCGTGGCGAGGACAATATCTGAGAGGCCGCGCCATGTTCGAATTCATCCTGGCCGCCACGGCCCGCAGCTGCTGCTTCTTGCGCCGGCTTATGCCGACCAACATCGTGACCGACGCCATCAATACTCGGCGCGGTCTCAAGTGGGGCGTGTCCGCTCGGGGCGGTGCCGTCGGGGTCGAGCCGCCCCTGCCATTCCAGGGCTTGCGCGCGCAGCAGGTCGGGTGCGAAGCGGATGCCCGCCCCCGGCAGCCCGGCAGCCCGGCAGTCTCCGGCGTGATCGCTCCGGTCGCGGAGGCGACGAGGGCACGTTCGACGTGGTCGAGGTCGCTCTGCAGCACCGTGCCGTGCAGCGCGGTGAGGGTCGTCGCGATGATCTCCGCCGATTCGAGGCCGAGCTCGCCGCTGCCGAGCGCATCGGCGATCACCGGGTAGCGGGCGGGAACCGGCAGCCCCATCGGGGTGCGTTCCACCGTGCTCTCACCCAGCTTCAGGCGACGTTTGGCTTCACGGCCACTGATGCCGGCGAGCTGGGCGATGAACTCGACCCGGGTGCGGCATCCGTTACAAAAGGCCAGCGACCCGTTCCCGAGGTCGGTCTCGGCCCGAACCCCGATGTCGGTGGTGGAACGTAGTCTGGCCCCATCGAGCTTACGACGGAGACCCTCGAGTGCCGCCAGCACCGCGATGGCCTCCGCATCGTCGAAGTACCCAAAGGTCACACCGTCAAACGCCGCCGCCAGAAGGGCACCGGCCTGAGCGACCGCCTCAACCCGGGAACCCTCCGGCACGGGACCGGCTGCGGCGGGCGGGGCGGTGAGGGGCATGGCGACGGTGCCTCCTTCACCCATAATTCTACCGCACACCACCCCTAAGCGCGAGGGAATCTCATGATCACAATGACACGAATTCAGATGTTTCTTCTGACTGCCAGAGTCGGTGACGGGTTGCTTCAACAGTTGGACAACAACCAGGCAGCACGACTTCTCGAGGGTTGGTAGATTCAACTATGCGAGAACTCCAGGCGCGAATCATCGCGGAACTCAACGTCTCACCCACCATCGAACCGGCCGCGGAGGTGCGCCGCCGGGTGAAATTCCTCAAGGACTACCTCAAGCGCACCGGCGCCCAAGGCCTGGTCCTGGGCATCAGCGGAGGCCAGGACTCGACCCTCGCCGGCCGGTTGTGTGCGATGGCGGTCGACGAACTCGTTGACGAGGGGCACCCGGCCACCTTCGTGGCCGTGCGCCTGCCCTACGCCGTGCAGCGCGACGAAGCGGATGCCCAACTCGCGTTGGAATTCATCCGCCCGCCCTCGCAAGCCACCTTCAACATCGAACTGGCCGTGGACGGGTTCGAGAGCGAATTTCTGGCGAGCCTCGATGTGGCTATGACCGACTTCACCAAGGGCAACGTCAAAGCCCGCTCGCGCATGATCGCCCAGTACGCTTTGGCCGGCCAGCTCGGTCTGCTCGTGGTCGGCACCGACCATGCCGCCGAAGCGGTGACCGGATTCTTCACCAAGTACGGCGACGGCGGCACAGACATTCTGCCGCTGACCGGCTTGACCAAGCGCCAGGGCCGAGCCCTGCTGATGGAGCTGGGCGCGCCCGAGCAGCTCTACCTGAAAGATCCCACCGCCGACCTGCTCGACCACACACCCGGCCAGACCGACGAGGCCAACCTCGGGCTGCAGTACGAGCACATCGACGATTTTCTCGAGGGACAGCCGGTCGAAGACGAAGTGGCCGACGCCATCGAAGCGCGCTACCTCAACACCGAGCACAAGCGGCGGGTGCCGGCCTCCCTCTTCGACGAGTGGTGGAAGTAGCGACGAGTGGCGAAAGCAGCTCCCCACCGGGCATAAAAAACGAGCCGGTCAGCGCAGAAGCGCCGACCGGCTCGATGCCGATGTTATCGACGCTCAGAGCGTCGGTGCCGCCGAGGATCGGGTCAGCGGGTCGGTGCTGCGCACCTCGAGTTTGTTCACGTCGTCGAGCAGTCGTTGCGTTTCCGTTGAGGCATCGGACGATACCGGTGAAGCGGATGCCACCCCACGGTTCACCGCCGCGGGGGTGATCGGTGCAGCCCGCACCGGTACCGGAGCGGAATCGCTCGCCGTGTACTGGTCGTGATGCTGCTGGGCCACCCAGGCGTCCTGCTCGGCCAGCAGGCTCTTCTCGGTCGAGGAGTTCTGAGCCTTCCACCGGTCCAGGTCGCCCTGAAAGATCTTGCGCGCGCGGGCCGGCTTGTTCTGCCATTCGACCAAGCGGTCACGAAACTCCACCAGGGCCGGCTCCAGTTGGTAGCCGAAGGTGGCGGAGGTGCGCTTGAGTTCATACAGTTCGTGGTTGGCCCAGTTCGCAGCGATTCCCGATCCGCGGATCGGCAACAACCGCACCTGGATGTCGGCCTGGCCGACGGCGCGATCGCTCATGACCTGTTCCTGCGGTGTCAACGAATTCCAGACGGATGCCTCGGTCGCAGCGTCGACCAGGGCAGCGATCGCTGCCACCTTGATCTCGCGGTCTCGCTGGGTGAGGATGCGTCTGACGGCTCCGCGCGAGATCAACGCGGCCAGCACGCTGGCAATGACGATCGCGCCGACGAACACGACCGCGGTGAAAACCAGCGGTCGGGTGCTTTCAGCGGCAAACCAGGCTACGAAGCTATTCCACCATTCCATGTGGTGGATTTTATCCGCGCCGCACCCCGTTCTCGGGGACCAGACGCGGCGTGCCCCCACCCAAATGCATCAAATAGGTGACGGCTAGCGAAAACAGTCGACCGCGTCGTCGAAGCGCCAGAACACACCAACCTCACGGGTGCGGGTCGCGAAGACCACTCGGCGAGCGCTGTAGCGATCGCCGTCGCCCCCCGGGTGACATTCGATGTAGCCGATGACAGCGCCGTCGGGGTCGACAATGCGCCAGAGCCCGTCGCGAACGAGGATAAAGGAGCGGCCACGGACCACGGGAACTCCTGCGCGAGCGGTACGCGGTGCACTGAGAGTGGACATTCGAGCTCCTTCGTTGGGAATCACTGGTCACCTGGCCGGCCGCGGGTCTTTCACTCAGCGTATGGGGGACCACCGACATCCGCTTTGGGCGAACAGGCGGCGGGAACACCGGTTCCAACTGGGTGCAGAGCGACCGACGAGTTAGGCTGATCGGGTGCAAACTTTTGTGGTCGCGGGTGGATGTTTCTGGTGTCTCGATGCTGTCTATCGGGTCTTACGCGGAGTGAGTGACGTGGTGTCCGGGTATACCGGCGGCACCACCGCCACTCCGAGCTACGAAGCGGTCTGCACCGGGCGCACCGGCCATGCCGAAGCCGTCGCCGTGACCTTCGACCCCGAGGTCATTCCGGCCAGCGTCATTCTTGACGTGTTCTTCACGCTGCACGATCCGACTCAGCTCAACCGCCAGGGCAATGACGTGGGTACCCAGTACCGGTCGGCCATGTTCTACACCGGCGATGAGCAGAAGCAACTGTTCGAAACGGCTCGTGATCGGGCGAGCGAATGGTGGGGCTCCGGCATCACGACCACGATCGAACCGCTCGGCGACTATCACGAGGCCGAGGACTACCACCAGGACTTCTTCAACAAGAACCCCGGTCAGGGCTACTGCATGGCGGTCGCGGTGCCGAAGGTCAACAAGATTCGCAAGTCGTACTCCGAATACCTCGTCGGCTAGTTCCTCCTCCCCAGCCGCTAGCGGGGAGGATTCTCCACCGATTCCCCGCCGCCCGCACCAAGAGATTACTGCGGGCGGCACACTCGCAGTGTGCGACCTGGGAACGACGAAGACTGGCACGAGTTGTCGTTCCCGGGTCGTGTGCGCCGGCAGAAAGCTTGGCGCCGTGCGCTTGCGTTTTCACGCAATCACTGTGCCGGGAGAAACCATGAGCGACCAAATCACAATATCCGGAGTCATCGGCTCCGTCCCCCGTGTGATCTTCGGCAAGAACGGCACCCCGATCACCACCTTTCGGCTGGCCTCCCGCCAGAGTCACCGTGACAAGGCCACAGACGAATGGATCGTTGACGAGAGCTGCTGGTACTCCGTCACGACGTTTCGCCAGCTGGCCGCGAATGCGGGCAAGTCGCTGAGCAAAGGCGAGCACGTCGTCGTCACCGGGCGGTTGGTCGTTCGCAAATGGAGCAACGCCGAAAAATCCGGGACTTCCGTTGAGATCATTGCTGACTCCGTCGGACACGACCTCGCCTGGTACACCACGACACCGGTGCGCAGCGGGCCACCAGCGCGTGCTGGTGCGTACCAGAGCGTTGCCGAGCAGAACGGTGCCGAGCAGAGCGGTACCGATCAGGCTGGTGCAGATCTGACCGAGCCGGAACCGGTTGAATCCGCGGACTCCTTCGCAGCGTACGAGGCCGAACCCGGTCGCATCGACCGTTCTGGAGACGGCTTTGTTCCAATCGACAGCGACGCTGACCAGGATGCGTATGCGCGTTTAGACTCGTAGCATCGTCCACATGTGTGGACTGGGGGAGGCAGTTCGTGAGCGTGGCAGAACCGGCGGAGCAGAAGATGACGATGGGTTCCGGGCGGCGGCGCACCCGACAGTTGCGGCGTACCCGGGGATTGGGGGGCGTGGGAGTGGTGGGCGCAGTGCTGCTCCTCGCGGTCGGCCTGACGGCCTGCACCGCCAGCCCGGCCGAGCCCGGCACCACCGCGCCGGCGTCGTCTGGCTCCGCCGAGCCGGAACCGGAGCCTTCGGCGACGTCCGATTCCAGCCCGAGGCTGCTGCCCACCGGAACCGCCGCCGAGAACCTCGTTTACTTCAACTTTGTGGCGGCAGGGGTCATCAAAGCCAATCCGGCCGCCGGGGGACGCGACTACATCGACGCGCTCGCGGCCGGCGGGTTCGACCGGGCCGCCATGGAAGTGACCTTCGACCGTACTCAGGCCGATCTCGCCGCCGACGCGGTGCAGTTCTCGGTGCGGTTCGCCGGCGAATGTCTGATCGGCCAGATCGGCCCGGCCAGCAATGGCTTCCACAGCGTGGTCGCGCCCATTCTGTCGACCGGTTTGTGTCTGGTCGGGGCCACCCGGCAAATAGACTGGTAAACACTATGGCCGAATTCATTTACTCAATGGTCCGCGCTCGCAAGGCGATCGGCGAAAAGCTGATCCTTGACGACGTCACCATGTCCTTCTTTCCCGGTGCCAAGATCGGTGTCGTCGGCCCCAACGGTGCCGGAAAGTCCACCATCCTCAAGATCATGGCTGGTCTGGACACGCCCAGCAACGGCGAGGCGAGACTCTCCCCGGGTTACACGGTCGGCATCCTCATGCAGGAGCCGCAGCTCGACGAGAGCAAGACCGTGCTCGAGAACGTGCAGGAGGGCGTCGGACCGATCAAGGCCAAGGTCGACCGGTTCAACGAGATCAGCCTCGCCCTGGGTGAACCCGACGCCGATTTCGACACCCTGCTCGCCGAAATGGGCGTGCTGCAGGAAGCCATCGATGCAGCGGATGCCTGGGACCTCGACTCCCAGCTCGAACAGGCCATGGACGCCCTGCGCACCCCGCCGGGCGACTCCGAGGTGTCCAACCTCTCCGGTGGTGAGAAACGCCGCGTTGCGCTGACCAAGTTGCTGCTGCAGAAGCCCGACCTGCTGTTGCTCGACGAACCCACCAACCACCTCGACGCCGAAAGCGTGCTGTGGCTCGAGCAGCACCTCGCCAAGTACCCGGGCGCCGTGCTCGCCGTCACCCACGACCGGTACTTCCTCGACCACGTCGCCGAGTGGATCGCCGAGATTGACCGCGGACACCTGTACCCGTACGAGGGCAACTACTCGACCTACCTGGAGAAGAAGCAGGAACGTTTGCTCGTGCAGGGCAAGAAGGACGCCAAGCTGTCGCGTCGTCTCGCCGACGAGCTCGAGTGGGTTCGCTCCAACGCCAAGGGCCGCCAGGTGAAGTCGAAGGCTCGACTGGCTCGCTACGAAGAGATGGTCACCGCGGCCGAGAGCACCCGCAAACTCGACTTCGAAGAAATCGTGATTCCGGTCGGCCCGCGCCTCGGCGCCCAGGTCATCGACGCGACCAAGCTGGAGAAGGGCTTCGACGGGCGCATGCTCATCGACAACCTCAGCTTCACCCTGCCGCGCAACGGCATCGTCGGTATCATCGGCCCGAACGGCGTGGGAAAGACCACCCTGTTCAAGACCATCGTCGGCAAGGAACCGCTCGACGGCGGTGAGCTGCGGATCGGTGAAACGGTTGACATCTCCTACGTCGACCAGGACCGGGGCGGCATCGACCCCAACAAGACGCTGTGGGAGGTCGTCTCCGACGGTCAGGACTACATCCAGGTCGGCAAGACCGAGATTCCGTCGCGCGCCTACGTGTCGACCTTCGGTTTCAAAGGCCCCGACCAGCAGAAGAAGGCCGGTGTGCTCTCCGGTGGTGAGCGCAACCGTCTGAACCTGGCCCTCACCCTGAAACAGGGCGGCAACCTGCTGCTGCTCGATGAGCCCACCAACGACCTCGACGTTGAAACCCTGGGGTCGCTTGAGAACGCGCTGCTTGAGTTTCCGGGTTGCGCCGTGGTGATCACCCACGATCGGTGGTTCCTCGACCGGGTGGCCACGCACATCCTCTCGTATGAGGGCACCGACGACAACCCGGCCAACTGGTACTGGTTCGAGGGTAACTTCGAGTCGTACGAGCAGAACAAAATCGAACGTCTCGGCCCGGATGCGGCCAAGCCGCACCGTTCCGCCTACCGCAAGCTCACCCGCGACTAGAGAGCCGAACCGGTGAAGCTGCACGTACCGATCCGCCTGCGTTGGTCCGACCTCGACGCCTACGGACACGTCAACAATGCCGAGATGCTGCGCCTGCTCGAGGAGGCGCGCATCCTGGCCTTCTGGGTGACCGAAGACGACGGGGCGATCGGCGCGAGCACGGCCGTGCTCGACGGACGCCCGGGAGCGGCGACCCTGACGCTCATCGCGCGGCAGGAGATCGAATATCTCGCGCCGGTGCCCTACCTGCGGCAGCCGCTGGACGTGCGACTGTGGCTCGGCAAACTCGGCGGGGCCAGCCTCGATGTCTGCTATGAGGTGTACAGCCCGGAGGGCGTGGTTCCCGAGCTGTTGTATGCCCGAGCGAACACGACCATTGTGCTCGTCGATGCAGCGAGCGAGCGACCGCGGCGCATCAACGACACCGAACGCGCGGCCTGGACGCCCTATCTTGACGCACCGATCGCGTTCGCCCGCCGCTGATCAAGCGACTGAGCAGTCCCAGAGCAGTCCCTGATCAGTCCCTGATTAGTCCCTGATTAGTCCCTGATCATCGGTCGTCACCCGGCCAGCACCGTGTCGCCGTCGACCGTGACGGTCACCTTGTCGAGCGCCCGCGGGGCCGGACCGCCGAGAACCTCGCCGGTCGCGAGGTCGTACCGGGACTGGTGGCACGGGCAATCGAACTCCGTCGCCGCCGGCTTCACCTTGCAGCCCTGGTGCGTGCAGATGGCGCTGAAAGCGACGACCGTGCCCTTGGTCGGTTGCGCGAGCAGGATCGGTTGGCCGTCGAGGGTTGCGGCCAGGCCGCCGCCGACGGGTATGTCGGCGAGTTTGGCGATTTCTGTCGGTGACGCGGCGGCGGCACTGCCCGAGTCGGTCGGTGCCGAACTCGGGGGGACGGTGGCGGCATCCGTTGGGCTGCTGCACGCGGCCAGGGTCACCGCTGCGGCAGCGCCTCCGCCGGCCAGCATCATGGTGCGACGGGACAGGTTGAGTGCCGGTGTCATGATTCTCCTTGATGAACGCGTTCGCGGGTAGGTTGGCTCTGCTATAGCTGAAAACGAGGTCGGGAGCGGTTCGGTTCAGTGTTTCAGCCCTTGACATGAACCGCAACGACCACATCATCGTGTTAAGCAGGGGAGGTAGGTCATGGCCGATGAGCGTACCGAACTCTTGCAGGCCCTCCACGACGAACACGCGGCACTGTTGTGGCGTTATGTCGTGCGCTTGACCCACGACCCCGCGTTCGCTGACGACGTCGTTCAGGAGACCCTGCTGCGCGCCTGGCGACGCCCCCGTCTGCTCGACCAGACTGAAGTATCAGCCAGGGCCTGGCTCTTCACGGTGGCGCGCAACCTGGTGATTGACGATCGTCGCTCGGCACGGGCCCGGCACGAGATACCGACCGACCAGCTGCCCGAGGTTCCCACTGACGACCAGACCGACGCGTTGCTCGACGCCTGGCTTGTTGCGGATGCCCTGCACGACCTCTCGGCCGACCACCGGGCGGTCATCGTCTGCGCGTACTACCGGGGTCAGTCCGTGGCCGAGACCGCCGGGGACCTCGCCATTCCCGAAGGAACCGTCAAATCACGGCTGCACTACGGCCTGCGCGCCCTGCGGCTTGCCCTGCAGGAGCGAGGAGTGACGGAACGATGAACACCCCGGCAGATCAGTACAGCGACTGGGATGGCGCCTACGTGCTCGGCGCCCTGTCACCGGGTGACCGACGGGACTATGAGCGCCACCTCAACGACTGCGTCGCCTGCAGCCAGGCGGTCGCCCACCTCGTGGGCCTGCCCGGGCTGCTGGCACAGGTTCCGCTCGACCAGGCCCTGCAGCTTGGCCAGGCCTTTGGTCCCCGAACGGATGCCGCCCCCTCCGCCATCCTGCTGCCCCGACTGGTGCAGGCAGCCAGGGCGCGAACCCGGCGGGCCCGGCTGCTCGCCGCCGGCGCGGTGGTCGCGGCGGCCGCGATCGCGGCATCCGCTGCCCTGGTCGTGCCGGGCTGGCTCCCACAACCCAATCGCAGCGTGAGCGAACCGGCCGTCGCGATGACCGCGGTCGTTCCCAGCCCGCTCACCGCTACGTTCAGCCTGACCGGCGAAGACTGGGGTACCCGCATCGATGCGAGCTGCAGCTACGCCGAGAGCGGCAACGATTTCGGGCCGCAGCCGTACGCCCTGTTCGTAACCGACCGGGACGGCCAGGAGACCCTCGTCGCCAGCTGGATCTCGGGCCCCGGCACGACGATCAGCGCGGCCGGCACCACGAGCGTCGCCGAGAACGACATCGCGAGTGTGGATATTCGGTGGATGCCCGACGAGCGGGTGTTGCTTGAATCCAAACCGACCTGGTAGGCGAGCTACTCGAGAACGATGGGCACGCGCAGCATGCCCTCCTGCGCGACGGTGGCCAGGAGCACACCCTCGCGGTTGAAGATGCTGCCGGTCGCGAGGCCGCGGCCCCCCTGCGCGCTCGGGGAATCCTGCACATAGAGCAACCACTCGTCGACCCGACCGAACCGGTGCCACCACATGGCGTGGTCCAGGCTCGCGACTTTCAGTCCCGGAGAGGACCAGGCGACGCCGTGCCGGCGCATGATCGGCTCCATGATCGAATAATCGCTCGCGTAGGCCAGTGCCGCGCGGTGCAGGTCGGGGTCGTCGGGCAGCGGGGAGAACGTCTTCATCCAGACGGCCTGGCGAGAGGTGTGTTCACCGTTGACCTTGAGATAGATCGGCGAGGGAACATGCCGCATATCAAACGGGCGCTCGCTCGCCCAGTAGCGGGCCACCGAATGGTCGATGTGGGAGAGTGAATCGGATGCCGACGGCAGGCTCTCCGGGTCGGGGATGTCGGTGGGCATCTCGACGTGGTGTTCCAGTCCCTCGTCGGCGTCCTGGAACGAGGCGATCATCGACAGGATCGGCACGCCGTCCTGATAGCACTGCGTGCGGCGGGTGGAGAACGAGCGACCGTCATGAATGCGCTCGACCGAAAAGGTGATCGGCTGATTGACGTCGCCGGGCCGCAGAAAATACCCGTGCATGGAGTGCACGTGGCGTTCGTCGGGAACCGTGCGCATCGCGGCGACGAGCGACTGGGCCAGCACCTGTCCGCCGAACACGCGGCCGAGCGGCATCCACTGGGACGGACCGGTGAAGATGTCTTCGCTGGTGCGGGCACCGGTGTCGGTCAGATCGAGGACAGCCAGGAGGCCTTCCATCGGCTTGTGCATGCTGTCTCCTCGGGCAAGTTCGCGACCGCGGCATGCGGATGTTTCGTATCTTGGTAGTTTAGGAGATGATGAGCCAGTCATTCACTCTTACCGATTCCCAGTCCCTCAGCGACCTGATCGTGTTTCTGTCACGCTCCGGACGTGTTCTCGATGGTTCGGTGCGCCTCATGGCCACCGAGGGCGTTCTCGCGGTTTACACCGCCATCTTCTATCCGCGGGGTCTGCTCGATGCGAGCCCGACAGTGCTGGGCTTGCGCACCTTCGCCCTGACCGAGCCGGTGGACCTCGACAAGGTCGTGCCGGTGCGGTCCCTGCTGGAGCGTCTCAAGCGCCTCGAATCCACCACGAGCGACCCGACCGTGCCGGTCACGGTGACCGTTCCCCTTGAGGTCAACACGGTGACCTGGGCCGGCATCTCCCCGCCGAAGGGCGGCTGGGAACCGCACGGTCAGACTCCGGCGGCAAATCTCGAAGTGGCCGCTCGGGCCGGGATCGACGAGGTTGCCGCGACTGTTCCCGAGGGCGCCGGCGAATTGATCGTTGAGCGTGTGCGCTCGGAGGTTTGGGGCCGCCAGGTCGACGGACTCGAATTCGTGCCCACCGGAGCCGGTTTTGCGGCGTTCAGCCTGGGATTTCTCGCCGACGACGAACCGGTGCAACTGTTCGAGTCGGGGTTGTGGACCCGCCTCAGCACGAGCCGCGGGCACGTGCTGGTGCGGCGCAAGCCGTGGACCCTCACGGCCTGACCTTTTACAGAACGGCGTTGTCGGTCGCGAGCAGCGCCGCCCAGACATCCGCCCGGGCCGGAAACGACCCGAGGTCGCGAGCGAGCAGCTGCTCCGCCTGCTGGATGCGGGTGCGCACCGTGTGGCGGTGCACGCCGAGCTGGGCTGCGGCTTCGCCGAAGTGCCCGTTGCAGAGCAGCCAGGCACGCACGGTTCCTAGAAGCTCTGTGGCGTGCACGCGGTCGTGCGCGAGCACCGGCGCGAGCGTGGCCAGGCCGACCTCGCGGGCATCCGTTCTCGCGAGGAGCGCTAGCACGCCCTGCCGGGCGACGACGCCGAACTCGGTCACGCCCGGTGCGCCTTCTTTGGCCCTGGCCAGTCCCTGCTCGGCCTGTTCGAGGGCGCGGGGCAGCTGGCGATAGCTGCTCGGCTCCGAGACACCGGCGTGCAGGTCGAACAGCGTGCACAAATTCACCAGGATGCCGTGCGCCGCGCGGTCGAGACACAGCACGATGGTGTCGTCCTGGCGGGCGAAGAACACCTGCCCGGGGGAATCCTCAACGCGCAGCTCGAGGTAGTCCGTGATGGCGTCGCGGCGCGGCGCCGGCGCGTCGACGACGGCGACCTGCACCGGTGCGACGGGGAGTGCACCCCACATCTGCCGGGAGATCTGCTCGACCAGTTTCTGGTCCCCGCCAAGCAGGGTGTGCATCAGCCCGGTGCGCAGCAGTCCCTGGGCGCGGGCGAGGGCGTTGTTCTGCTCCAGGGCGAGGCCGGCGAGTGCGATCACGCTCGTGACGACCTCGGTGCTGGCCTGGTCGAGGGCGCGAGGGCCGCCGAGGGCCAGCACCCCGCGCAGGTGGTCGTGGCCGCCGAGGGTCTGCAGCGTGAGGGTTTCGCCGCCGGCGTCGATGGTGCTGCTGGAGCGCTGGCCGCGGGCCAGCAGTCGCCGGGCCTCGTGCTGCACGGTGGCGAGGGCGTCGGGGGTGACGGTGAAGGTTTCGCGGGGAAACACCCGGTCGAGGGTGCCGCTGACATCGAACAGGGCCACCCAGTGGCCGAGCTGGGTGGACAGTTCGGCGAGGGTCGCGCTCAAACCGTCGGGGCGCAGCGCGGCGAGCGCGATGGCGCGCTGGGCTTTGAGGGCCCAGGTGGCGCGCGCGAATCGATCCTCGGCCACGAGATCGCCGGCTGCCCGGGCCACGGCAATGAACGGCGTGCGATAGGGAACCTCGAACAGGGGCACCCCCAGCGACTGGCAGGCCGCGAGCAGCGCGTCGGGTGTGCCGTCCCGAATCACCTCGGTGCCGAAACCGAGGGCGGTGATGCCTCGGGCAGCCAGGCGCTGCACGTAGGGGAGGAAGTCGACATCCGCTGCCGTGTCGGCGCCGAACTGGGTGCCGGTCGTGAGCAGCACCTGATCGGCGGAGAGGAACGGGGTCGGGTCGATCAGATCGGAACTGTGCACCCACTCCACGGTTCGCTCGAGCATCGCCCCACGGGCCGCTGGTTCGGGGTCTCCGAGCAGGGTGAGTCCGAGATTCGGTTCAGCGAGGAGCAAGCGCAGGGTGGGAAGCATCGGTCCCTATACAGATAGGCGAGTTGACATGCCCACACTATACAGGCGGGATGGCGGTGGCTGACCTGTTTCTGTCTAACATTGCCCCGTGCTGCTCTGGCACAGCGGCATCGTGCCGCGATACCGCCCTCGCATCGATCGGAACCCTCATGACACTCGTAGCTCCCGCTCGCCCCACCGGCACGCCGCTCGGTGGTCCCTCGCTGGCTCAGGAACGCAAGCTGGTCACGAGCATCCCCGGGCCGAAGTCGAAGGCGCTGAGTGAACGTAAGGCCCGGGCGGTCTCGGCCGGCGTCGGCATCGCGCTGCCCGTCTACGTCGCAGCCGCCGGCGGAGGCGTTCTCGTTGACATCGACGGCAACTCACTCATCGACCTCGGATCGGGCATCGCCGTCACCGGCGTCGGCAACAGCGCTCCGCGCGTCGTCGAGGCCGTCGCTGCCCAGCTGGCTCAGTTCACCCACACCTGCTTCACCGTGGCACCCTACGACTCCTACATCGAAGTGGCCGAAGCCCTGAACCGGCTCACGCCCGGTGACCACGAGAAGCGCAGCGTGCTGTTCAACTCCGGTGCTGAAGCGGTCGAGAACGCCGTCAAAATCGCCCGGCACTTCACCGGCAAGCAGGCCATCGTGGCCTTCGACCATGCCTATCACGGCCGCACCAACCTGACCATGGGCCTGACCGCCAAGAACCAGCCGTACAAGAGCGGCTTCGGTCCGTTCGCTCCCGAGGTCTACCGCGCACCGATGTCCTACCCGCTGCGCGACGGCGGCCTAGACGGCGTCGTTGCAGCCAATCGGGCCATCTCCCAGATCGAGAAGCAGGTCGGCGCGAGCAACCTCGCCGCGATCATCATCGAACCCATCCAGGGCGAGGGCGGCTTCATCGTTCCAGCTCCGGGTTTTCTGGCCACCCTGCTGGCCTGGTGCCGCGCCAACGAGGTCGTCTTCATCGCCGACGAAATCCAGACCGGCTTCGCCCGCACGGGGCACATGTTCGCCTGTGAATTCGAGGGCATCGTGCCCGACATGATCTGCACCGCCAAGGGCATCGCCGGCGGCTTGCCGCTGTCGGCCGTCACCGGCCGCGCCGACATCATGGACTCGCCGCAGGCCGGCGGCCTCGGTGGTACCTACGGTGGCAACCCGCTCGCCTGTGCCGCCGCGCTCGCCACCATCGACACCTACGAGACGGACAACCTGGTGGAGCGCGCCGCCACCCTCGGACAGATCATGGGTGACCGCCTGACCGCGCTCGCCGCGGTCGACTCGCGCATCATTGAGGTGCGCGGTCGCGGCGCCATGATGGCCATCGAAATCGTCGACCCCGCTACCGGGGAGCCGGATGCTGGGCTGACCAATCGCGTCATCGCCGCCTGCCACGCGCAGGGTGTGATCCTGCTCGGCTGCGGAACCTACGGCAACGTCATCCGCCTTCTGCCGCCGCTCAGCATTCCCGACGACCTGCTGCTCGAGGGCTTGCAGGTTCTGGCCGACGCGCTGGCTGCCGATTCGGCCGCAGCATGAGCGCCGTGATCGAGAGTGCCGCTGTGCGGTCGACGGAGGTCGAACTGTTGGCTCGGGTACCCGACCAGCTGTACATCGACGGCCAGTGGGTAAACGGCACGGGGGATCTGATCGTGGTGACCGACCCGGCTACCGGGCGGGTTCTCAAGCAGATTCAGAACGCATCCGTCGCCGACGGCACCCGTGCGCTCGATGCGGCCGCTCGGGCAGCGAGCTCGTGGGCGGCCACCCCGGCCCGGATACGCGCCGAGATTCTGCGGCGCGCCTTCGACCTGCTGCAGGAGCGACGTGACGACTTCGCCACCCTCATGACGCTCGAAATGGGCAAGCCGATCGCCGAAGCCAACTCCGAGGTCAGCTACGGCGGCGAGTTTCTGCGCTGGTTCAGCGAAGAAGCCGTGCGCATCAGCGGCCGCTACGGCCCCACCCCGGAGGGGACCGGCACGATGGTCGTAACCCAACGACCGGTCGGGCCCTGCTACCTGATCACGCCGTGGAACTTTCCCCTCGCCATGGCCACCCGCAAGATCGCGCCGGCACTCGCCGCCGGCTGCACCGTGGTGGTCAAGCCGGCTGAGCTGACACCGCTGACCACCCTGCTGTTCGTGCAGCTGCTGGAAGATGCCGGTGTGCCGGCCGGTGTCGTTAACGTCATCACGACGAACCAGTCGCAGGCGGTATCGGCCCCGATCATCGCCGACCCTCGGCTGCGCAAGCTCAGCTTCACCGGGTCGACCGTCGTCGGGCGGGCGCTCATCGCCCAGGCCGCCCAGAATGTGCTGCGCACCTCGATGGAGCTCGGCGGCAACGCTCCCTTCGTCGTGTTCGCCGACGCCGACCTTGAGAAGGCAGTCACCGGAGCGATGATCGCGAAGTTTCGCAACACCGGCCAGGCCTGCACGGCTGCCAACCGATTCATCGTGCACGCGTCGGTAGCCGAGGAATTCGGCCGTCGACTGACCGCGCGAGTGAACGAGCTCGTGCCGGGCCCCGGCATCGACCCCACGGTGAACTTCGGTCCGCTCGTGACCGACGCGGCCGTCGACAACATTGAATCCCTGGTGCAGGACGCCCTCGCCCACGGTGCCACCCTGCTCACCGGCGGCACGCGCCCCGAGGGCCCCGGCTCGTTCTACACGCCGACCGTGTTGGCCAACGTGAGCGCCGACAGCCGCATGGTGCGGGAGGAGATCTTCGGACCTGTCGTTGGCATCAGAACCTTCGAAACAGACGAAGAGGCCATTGAAATGTCAAATGACACCGAATATGGTCTGATTGGTTATGTTTTCACCACCGATATCGCACGTGGACACCGTATGATCGACAGTATCGACACGGGAATGATGGGCCTGAATACCGGCCTCGTCTCCAACGCCGCCGCACCGTTCGGCGGTGTCAAACAGTCCGGACTGGGTCGTGAGGGTGGCCTCGAAGGCATCCACGAGTACCTCTCGACCAAGTACACCCTCATTCCCGCGGTCTAACCCGCCAGTCACCACAGGAGCAACCATGACCACGATTGATCGTGACGTCGTTATTATCGGCGCCGGGGCATCCGGTCTCACCGCCGCCACCGCACTGCAGAAAGCCGGCCTCAGTGTGGTCGTGCTCGAAGCCCGCGGTCGCGTCGGCGGGCGCCTGTGGACCGACCAGATCGAGGGCGCCATGCTCGAGATCGGCGGCCAATGGGTCTCGCCCGACCAGCATGCCCTCAAGGGCACGCTGGCCGAGCTGGGCCTGGAAACCTATCCACGCTACCGGGCCGGCCGCAACGTTTACATCAACGGGTCCGGTGTGGTCAGCCGGTTCGACGGGGAGATCTTTCCCGTTCCGGCCGGTACCGAGGCGCAGATCGTGGGCTTGATTGACAAGCTCGACGCCCTCGTGGCCGAGATCAACCCGGATCGTCCCTGGGAGCATCCGCTCGCCAAGGAACTCGACGAGATATCGTTCAGTCGCTGGCTGGAGACGCAGACCGACGACCAGGAAGCCCGCGACAACATCGGCATGTTCATTGCCGGGGCCATGCTCACCAAGCCGGCGCACGCGTTCTCGGCCTTGCAGGCGCTGCTCATGGCGGCCAGCGCCGGGTCGTTCAGTAACCTCGTCGACGCCGATTTCATTCTCGACGAGCGCGTGGTCGGCGGGCTGCAGCAGGTGCCGCTGCTGCTGGCCGAGAAGCTCGGCAGCGATGTCTATCTCGGGCAGCCCGTGCGCAGCCTCGCCTGGAACGAGGCGGGTGTCACGGTTGTCGCCGACGGCATGACGGTGACCGCCCGGCACGCCATCGTGGCCGTTCCGCCGCCGCTGATCAGCCGGATCAGCTTCGACCCTCCCCTGCCGCGTCGGCAGCAGCAGCTGCACCAGCACCTCTCCATGGGCTTCGTGATCAAGGTGCACGCCGTTTACGAGACACCGTTCTGGCGTGCCGACAATCTCTCCGGTACCGCCTTCAGCCCCTACGAGCTGGTGCACGAGGCCTACGACAACACCAACTTCGACGACCCGCGCGGTACCCTGGTGGGTTTTGTCTCCGATGAGGAAGCGGACGGCGTCTTCGCGCTTTCGGCCGACGAACGCAAGAAGCGCATCCTCGAGTCGATGTCGCACTACTACGGAGAGCAGGCGCTGCACCCGGTCGTCTACTACGAAAGCGACTGGGGCTCCGAAGAATGGACCCGCGGCGCCTACGCGGCAAGCTTCGATATGGGCGGACTGGCCCGGTACGGCGCCGAGCTGCGCAGCCCCGTCGGTCCCATCTCTTTCTCCTGCAGCGATATGGCCGGTAAGGGCTACCAGCACGTTGACGGCGCCATTCGGGTCGGGCAGGAAACGGCGGCGGCGATCATCGCGGCCCCCGCGCCCCTGACCGGGCCGAGCGCGTGAGGTTTCTGGTCGGTTACACCGCCACCCCGGCGGGAGCGGATGCCCTGGCCCTCGGCGTGCGCCTCGCCCGGGCGCCCGGCTCCGTACTCGACGTGGTGCTCGTGCTCAACGGGGGCGAGCGCGCGACGCTGACCCCCGCCGACCCCGGATACGACCGCCTCTTGCTCGACACGGCCGAGGGCTGGCTGGACGAAGCGCGCGCCCTGGTGCCTGCGGGCATCTCCGTGCACACCCACCTCGAACACGCCGACTCCTTCACCCAGGGGCTGCTCGCCGCTGCCGCGCGGCTGGAGGCAAATCTGATCGTGGTCGGCGCGGCCACGCACGGCCTGCTCGGCCGGTTCGCGATCGGCAGCGTCGCTGGCGGGCTGCTGCATTCCTCCCCGGTGCCCGTGGCGCTTGCGCCCGAAGGCACCAGGGTCATGGGCACCGACGAACCGATCGGCCGGGTCACCTGCGCGGTTGGCACCAAACCGGGAGCCGACGGACTGCTGACGGCCGGCATCCGCCTGGCACGCACAGTGGATGCCCCGCTGCGGCTGGTTTCTCTCGTCGCCATCGATCGCCCCGGCGCCGATGCCGAGGCCATTCAGCTGGCCGCCGACCACGCCCAGTCGGTGCTCGATTACGCCACCGAACATTTGATGGACGGGCTCGATGTCACGGCGAGCGTCGCCTCCGGCGGCAGCATCGAGCACGCCGTTCGCGGCCTGCATTGGGATGCAGCCGAGGTCTGCCTGGTCGGCTCCAGCCGGCTGGCGCAACCAAATCGACTTTTTCTGGGTTCGATTGCGGCCAAGATGCTGCGCGAACTGCCGGTACCGCTTATCGTGGTGCCGCGAGATTTCATCGAGACGGTGAAGGAATAAGAGACAATGACTCAAGAACTCAACGCCAGTGCAGCCGTTGACCAGCAGAACGGTGGCATCTCCAAGAAGGGCCTGAGCGCCGGCTCCGTCGGACTGGTCGGTGCCGTCATCATCGGCATCTCCTGCATTGCCCCTGCTTACACGCTCACCGGAGCCCTCGGCCCCACCGTGGCCGAGGTCGGTCTGCAACTCCCGGCGATCTTCGTGGCCGGCTTCATCCCCATGCTGCTCGTGGCCCTCGGCTACCGCGAACTGAACAAGGCCATGCCGGACAGCGGCACGAGCTTCACCTGGGCGACGCGGGCTTTCGGGCCCTGGATCGGCTGGATGGCCGGCTGGGGCCTCATCGCCGCCACGGTCGTGGTGCTGAGCAACCTCGCCGGCATCGCGGTCGACTTCTTCTACCTGATGCTCTCGCAGATCTTCGGCAACAGCGCCGAGATTGCGGGGCTCGCCGGCAATCCGTTCATCAACGTGGGAACCTGTCTCGTGTTCATTCTGATCGCCACCTGGATCAGTTATCGGGACATGCAGACCACCCAGAAGGTGCAGTACTGGCTGGTCGGTTTTCAACTGATCGTGTTGGTCGGCTTCGGCATCATGGCTTTCGTGCATATTGCGAACGGCTCGGCGTTCGACCCGACGCCGGTCTCGCTCTCGTGGTTCGACCCCTTCGCCGTCACCTCGTTCTCGGCTTTCGCGGCCGGACTGAGCCTGTCCATCTTCATCTTCTGGGGCTGGGACGTCACGCTGACCATGTCGGAAGAGACCAAGGGCTCGCGCTCGACGCCCGGTCGCGCCGCGACCCTCACCGTGATCATCGTCATGGTGCTCTACCTGTTCGTCGCGATCGCGGCCATCTCCTTCGCGGGCGTCGGCGGCGTGGGCGTGGGCCTGGGCAACCCCGACATTCAGGGCAACGTGTTCTTTGCCCTGGCCGGCCCGGCACTCGGACCGTTCGCGGTGCTCATGTCGATCGCCGTGCTCTCCAGTTCGGCCGCGTCGCTGCAGTCCACTTTCGTCTCACCGGCCCGTACCCTGCTCGCGATGGGCCACTACGGCGCCCTGCCGCCGGCCTACGCCAAGGTCAGCCCGCGCTTCTTCACCCCCGGGTATGCGACCATCGCCTCGGCGATCGTCGCCGCCGGGTTCTATACGATCATGCGATTCGTCAGTGAGGACGTGCTCTGGGACACCATCACGACCCTCGGCATGATGATCTGCTTTTACTACGGCCTGACCGCGTTCGCCTGCGTCTGGTACTTTCGCCGGCAGTGGTTCGCCACCGTGCGGAACGCCTTCTTCACCTTCGTGTTTCCGTTGGTCGGCGGCATCATCCTGACGGTGCTGTTTTGCACGACCCTCATCGACAGCATGGATCCGAACTACGGCAGCGGTTCCGAGATCTTCGGGCTGGGTCTGGTCTTCGTGCTCGGCATGGCCATTCTGCTCATCGGCGTCGTCATCATGCTCGTGCAGTCCCGGGTGCGTCCGGCCTTCTTCCGCGGCGAGACGCTCAGCCTGGCCGCGCCGCGCTACGGCGAGCACGAGGAATAGTCGAGAATGTTGCGTGGGATGCGGCGTCCGCTTGTCGAGAGCGGATGCCGCGCCCGTCACGTGCAGCCACTGACGGTTGAGTTTCACAGCCCCGGGTCACAGCCCGACATCGAACCGTTGGCTCGGGACTTCGAGCGGGAGCGGCTGCTGTAGGAACGGGTTCTTGCTGGGCAGGGCGATCAGCGTCTGTGCCGGGTCGATCTCAGCGGCGGGTTGCGGCCAGTATTGGTCGCCTCGGATGAGGATTTTCCAGCCCGGTGTGGAGCAGTAGGTGGCGCTACCACCTGGGTCCGTCGTGCTCGAGAACTGTCTGCGAGCTCGCTGAGTACCATGGGGACCATGGTTGAGGCATTGAAGTCACATCGCTCAGAGTCTGATGCATC
The DNA here is from genome assembly GCF_004402315.1 of Cryobacterium sp. TMT1-3. Taxonomy (NCBI): domain Bacteria; kingdom Bacillati; phylum Actinomycetota; class Actinomycetes; order Micrococcales; family Microbacteriaceae; genus Cryobacterium; species Cryobacterium sp. TMT1-3. The sequence continues at coordinate 418,012 of NZ_SOFW01000006.1, read as the reverse complement.
GCGCGCGTGGTTGATCGGTGGAGCATTGTTGCTCGCCACGGTGGTCATCGGCGTCGCACAGCCCGCGCTGGCCCTGATCCCACTCGGCGGGAGTATCAGGCCGGTACTCTTCTCCGCAGCCCTGCTGGTCTTCGCATTCGGTATCCGCGGGGCTGGAAGCGTGACGGCTCGGCGTCCGCTGGGGACCATCGCCCTGACGGCGCTGGCCGCTTGGCTTCTGCTCGGGTCGGTGCTGCAGGATGTCATCGCGTCCAGCTTTTCGAACGACCCCCTGTCGGACGGGCTGTTCGCGTTTGGTTACGTCGACTCTTTCGTGACGTTTGCGTTGGCGCTGGTCGCGGTCATGCAGATCGCTCGCGCGGGCGTCGTGGCGGCGCCGTGGAACTGGGTGCCGGCGGGAGTCGTGGGGGCAGCATCCGTTTCGTGGTTGCTTTCGGCAGTCGTGACGGTGAACAGCCGCCAGGGTTTCGGGCTGGAGGCCGTGGTGTTGATGAGTGTCGACGCCCTGGTGCGCATTGGCGGCACGGTGCTGCTCGGAGTGGTCGCGATCGTGCTGGCTGATCGAGCGCGGCGCGTGCACCTCAGTTCTGCCGACGAGGTCGTTCGCTCGCCCTACGGCCCGGCTGACTAGGCCGGGCGTCGTCGTCGGCGCGTCGATCACGTAGCGGGTCATGACGTTGAGGATATCCTCCGCCGAAGTCTCCGTCAGGCCGCTGTGCGTCGCAGTTTCAGTACGCTGTCGACGATGCTGATCACTGACCCGTCGGGAGCGGTGATCGGGCGTTCGACCAGCCCGTTGGTGAGCACGGTCCACTCGGCACGATCGAGACGCTCATTGTCGAAAAACAGTGCAGCAAGAACGTCGTCTGCTGTGGGCAGGTCAGCGTCATCGTGCCGGTGCTCGCCTGGGTTCTGGTGGTGCTCGTCGGCGTGAGGTTCGTCGTCATCGTGCGCGGTCAGCCAGTGCGGGGCGCCCGAGTGACCGACGACGAGCAGCAGCCCTTCGGGTGCGACCGCGGCAGCGGCCCTCCGCAGGATCGCCTCGCGCGGAAGCTCGACAAAAGAGTGCAGAAAACAGGAGGTGACCAGGTCGTAGCTGCCCGGTGGCGTCCAATCGGCGAGGTCCGCAGCTACCCAGGTCACGACATCGTCTGGGCCCTGGGCCGCAGCGCCGATGGCCAAGGCTGTTGGGGCGATATCGACTGCGGTCACGACCCAGCCGTTGTGTGCCAGCCACAGTGCGTCCCCGCCCTCACCGCTGCCGATGTCGAGTGCTGTCCCCGGGGCGACTCCTGCGACTTCACGTTCGAGCGCGGCGTTGACATTCCCGCTCCAGGATTTGCCGTTCTCGCGGTACCGGTTCTCCCAATACTCGGCCGGGGTGGGTGCTGGCTCATTCACGGGGCAACCTTCGTTTGGTGGGGAGCACGTTTTAAAGCGTTCTCGGGGGCGAAGCCGGCGACAGACTTCGATCTGTTGGCGCTCTAGCTGATTTTTGCGCAGCGATAGACTGCTGGCAAATTGATAAGCCGAATTAGCAAGGATTCTGATGGCCGACCCCGCTCTGCAGCAGCGGATGCCCCCGACAATCGCCGCTAACCGGCCGCCTCGGCACGCGAGACCGTCACTTCGCGGCGAGGAGGCGCTCCACGCGAGGCTTGACCTCGGTCGCGAGCAGGGTGATGGACTCGAGCAGGTGCTCCTGGGGGAGCCCGCCGTGGTCGCCCTGCAGAAAGTGGCGCATGTGGCCGAGGTGCCCGTGCAGGGCGACGATGCGTTCCGCGACGTCGTCGGGGTCGCCGACGAAGTAGGCGCTGGGGGCATCGACCTGGGCCAGATAGGAACTGCGCTGCGGCGCCGGCCAGCCGCGCAGCCGACCCATCTCCACGTTGAGGTTGACCCAGCCCGGATACATCCGCTCGACGGCTTCCTTCTTGGTCGGGGCTACCAGGCCGAAGGTCGCGACGGAGACCTTGATGTTGTCATCGGTGTGACCGGCCTGTTTGGCTGACTGCCGGTAGAGGTCGGCGAGGGGCGCAAACCGGTGCGGCTGCCCGCCGATGATGGCGTAGGCGAGGGGCAGACCGAGGCGTCCGGCGCGGGCTGATGACGGCGCGCTGCCGCCGGTCGCGATCCAGATCGGCATGGAGCCCTGTACCGGGCGCGGCACGACGTCGAGCTGGGGGATCGACGGACGCGCGCTGCCCGACCAGGTCACGTTCTCGGTGGCGCTGGTGTTGAGCGTGAGCAGCAGGTCGAGCTTCTGCGCGTAGAGCTCGTCGTAGTCGTCGAGCTCATAGCCGAACAGAGGAAAAGTCTCGACCGAGGAGCCGCGGCCGGCGGTGATTTCGATGCGGCCGCCGCCCGAGATCGCATCGGCGGTGGCGAACTGCTGGAAGACCCGCACCGGGTCATCCGTTCCGATGATGCTCGCCGCGCTGCCCAGTTTGATGCGGGTCGTCGCGGCCGCGGCGGCGGCGATGATCGCACCGGGCGAAGAGGCGGGCATCGACACGGTGTGGTGCTCGCCGATGCCGAAGTAGTCGAGCCCGGCCTTGTCGGCCAGCACGATGGCGTCGAACAGGTTCCGAATCGCCTCCGCGGTGGAGCGCGAACTCCCGTCGAGATTGAGTTGCGTATCGCCGAAGCTGTAGGCGCCGATTTCCAAGGTGTTCTCCATTTGCGTGTGTGGGCTTAGGCGGCGTCCGCGAGCGGACGGTCCTTCTGAATGAGGGCGACGAGCTGGTTCGCGGTGTGGCTGCCGGTGAAGATCTCGGTGGCCGGCTGAAAGGACCGGCCGGCGGCGAGGGGTCCCGCATCAACGGCGTCGTAACCGAGGCGGTCAATGAAATGCGAGACGAAGGATTTGGCTGCGGCGTCGTCACCGGCGAGCGCGAGGGCGCGGCGCGAGGCATCCCCAGCGGGCTTGTCGTCTTCTTCGAGCTCGTGATAACCGATGTGGTTGAGCGACTTCACCACACGAGCGCCGGTCAGGAATGATTCGACGACCTCGCTCGTGGTGCGCGAGTCGCTTTCGAAATCATCGAAGACCCCGTCAACCGGCGCCCAATAGTTCATCGCGTCGATGACGATTCGGCCCGTGAGATCGAGGGGGTTGAGTGTGCGGTACTTGTGCAGTGGAATGGCCAACACGACGAGATCGGATGCTGCGGCCTCGCTCGCCTGCACGGCCACCGCCCCCGGCGTCACGATCTCAACGAGAAGAGCATTGTCCGCCGCCGATTGGGTTGTCGCGATGCGCACTCGATAGCCGGCTTTCATGGCTTGCCGGGCGAGTGCGGTGCCGACCCGGCCGGCTCCCAAAATGCCGATTGTGGTGGCGTGCGGACTGCTCATGGCGCTACTCCCGTCAAAATATGATGCTCTACAGATCATATGCCCAGGAGAATATCTATGCAACTGCATGGTTTGCGGTACGATGGCTGTCATGACAACCGAATCGATGCTGCCGGCCACGGTGCCGGGAGACCTCGGATGGAACCTCGCAATGGTTCTGCGCGGATATCAACGACAGCTCGAGACCGCCGTTGAGGGGTTGCCCGGGGGAGTGCGCTGTTACCAGGTACTGTCCACCGTCATTCACCGAGACCTGCCGTCGCAGCAGGCCATCGGTGCGCACCTGGCCATCGATCGCACCGTGCTCACCTACCTGCTCGACGGCATGGTGGATGCCAAGCTCGTGGAACGCATTCCCGATCCGAGTGATCGCCGGGCCCGAAAGATTCGAGCCACACCAGAGGGAGTGAGCGTTCTCGCCCGCTACGAGCGGCGCGTGGCCGACGTGGAAGCCGGCATCCTCTCTGGCATTTCAACGGATGCCGGCCACCAGCTCGAGGGTCTCCTGGGGATGCTGGCCACGAGCGTGCACCGAGCGGATCCAACGGCCAGCCCCTGCGAGGCGGTCGGGACTTTCACCGCGCCCTGAAGTCGGGCCAGCGGTGTTCCAACGTAGAAAGGCAGATTATCGCTTCACAACATCGTTGATCGCAGGTCCGAGATCGGGCCAGGTGAATGTGTATCCAGCCTGAAGCAGACGTTCCGGCGTGACCCAGCGGCTTTTCAGTACCAATTCTGGTTCGGTGCGCAGTATCAACATGGCCGGCTCGAGCATCCACCTGAATGCTGGCAGCCCGACGGCGGCTCCGACTCGCCGCCGAAGCGTCGCCATGAGGGTGCGGTTGTCACTGATTCGCGGTGCCGACAGGTTGACCGGCCCGTCAAGCGCGTCGTTCTCGACGATGAACTTGACCGCTTTGACGACATCGTCGATGTGAATCCAGCTGAACTTCTGGCGTCCGCGGGAATGGTGTGTTCGAGTCCTACTCCCTGTCGGGTTCGCGCCGATCCCGCGATACCGCCGATGCGGGAACCACCAGCCGTCGACCTGAGGACCGCCGAGCCCGATGCGCGCGAGCCGGACCAAGGTCGCAGTTGCGGGGCCGTCACCCAGCACGATCGCCATTCGCAGCGCGACGCGGCGGGTGGTGGCCAGTTCGCGGGAATAGAATTCCGCTTCCCACGCTTGCGCGATGTCGACAGAAAACCCCGTGCCGATGTCCCCGGTCGCCTCGGTCATTGGTCGGTCGAGGGAATAGCGGTAAATGGTCGCGGTGCTCGCGTTCAGCCAGACTCGTGGGGGTGCCGCGCTGCTTTCAATGGCCTCGCCGAGCTGTCGAGTGCTGTCGATGCGAGAACGCAGAATCTCGTCGCGATTCCGGTCGGTGTATCGACAATTGACGCTCTTGCCGGCGAGGTTGACCACGAGCTCGGAACCATCAACCAACGCCCGTACAGCGGATGCGTTGTCCCACCGCGCGTCCGGCCCGTTCCGGCCGATGCAGACAACGTCATAACCCTGGTCGCGGAGCTCGCGAACGAGCCGCCGCCCGATGAATCCTGTTGCTCCCGCTATTACCGCACGTCCTTGAATGTTCCCCACGAGTCCAGCATACGAGGGGCGTTGACCGCTGCGCGAGTGGCGGCTCTCAGCTGCCGACTATTCGCCGACGATTCCGTCGATGGCCTCGCGGAGCAGGTCGGCGTGGCCGTTGTGCCTGGCCGTCTCCTCGATCAGGTGGGTGAGGATCCAGCGCAGGTTCCATTGCTGACCGTCACGGTCCGTTCCGACAGAGAGTGTCTCGAGGTCGGTGTCGACGAGTGCGCTCCGCGTGCGTTCGCACGCAGCCTGGTAAAGGCTTCGGAGAGCGTTCGGATCGTCGAACTGCGCGCTGTTGAATTCCCAGTCACGGTCGTCGTCCCACGGAGCGCTGGCCCACGGTTCCTCCTCCGCAAGTCCTAGAAAGCGCACCTGGATCCAGTCGTCTTCCACGAGCGCCAGGTGTTTCAGCAGGCCGGAGAGCGTCAGCGTTGACGTGGCAATCGGCTGGTTCATGTCGGCGGCGCCCAGTCCGTCGACCTTGATCAGCAGTGTCGCCCGGTGGTAGTCGAGAAATTTCAGCAGCGTGGTGCGCTCGTTCGCGGCGGGCTGGGGATCGATGCGGTCCATGAAGTCAGCCTCGCACAGCCCTCTGATCGACACTAGATGCCGGCCACTTTCAGGACGCAGGCTGGAACAGCCATTTGGACCGAACCTGCACGTTGGCGTCCTCGTAGCCCAGATGCTCGTAGAACCCCAGAACGGCGTCGTTGCCCGAACGCACCATGAGCTGAACCTTCGCGACACCGTTGGTGCGCAGCCAGTCTTCTGCGGCAACCGTCATCCGCATTCCCAACCCGGTTCCGCGTTGGCTCTCATCAACCGCGAGGTAATACACCCATCCGCGGTGCCCATCGTGGCCGACCATGACGGCGCCGACCAGCCGCTCGTCGTCGAAGGCGCCAAGCACCGTCGACGTGTCGCCGTCGAGGGCGCGCTGCGCGTCAAGCTCGGGTGAGTTCCACGGTCGGGTCAGCCCAGCCTGATGCCAGAGGGCAGCCGCTGCGTCGATGTCGGACGCGGTCAGGTCGCGGATCGTCATGTCTCCAGTATCGACGCCGTCGGCAGCAAACCGCGTCACCTAGGCGACCTGGTGGCGCCTGCTGCGAAGCAGCCGTCCGGCCTCGCGTACGGTGAGGTAGATCAGGGCGGAGAGCAGCACGAAGCCCCAGTCCGTGAAGCCGAGCGGGCCGGTCGAGAACAGCACGTTGACGAACGGTACGTAGACGATCGCAAGCATCACCGCCACGCCGAAGGCGCAGGCGAGCCAGAAGGTGGGGTTCGAGAACTGGTAGCGGCTGAACGCGCCCAGCTCGCTGCGGCGCTGCACGATGTTGACCAGCTGGCAGACCAGAATCGTCACGTAGGTCATGGTGGTGGCCTGCGCGACGATTGCGGCGGCGAGCGGGCCGTCGAACGGGTTCACACCGGCCCGCGAGTAGAACAGCAGGTAGTTGCCGATTGCCAGCAGGCCGATGAGCGAGCCGGCATAGACCACATCGAGGATGCTGCGCCGGTTGACGATGTGCGCCTTCGGATCGCGCGGCCCACGCGTCATGATCCGGCCCGATTCCGGATCTTTGCCGAGCGCAGCGATCGGCAACAACTCGCCGAGCAGGTCGATCGCGAGAATCTGCAGCACGTTCAGTGCGAGCGGAACGCCGGCGATCGTGGCGAGCAGCAGGCTCACAATATTGACCACGAGCTCGGCGACGTTCGACGTGAGACAGGCGAGCACACCCTTGGCGATGTTTGCGTAGATCACCCGGCCCTTCTCAATGGCGCCGACCAGGGTGGAGAAGCTATCGTCGAGTAGTACGACCTCGGCGGCTTCCTTGGCGACATCCGTTCCGGAGGCACCCATCGCGACTCCGATGCTGGCATGACGCAGCGCCGGGGCATCGTTGATGCCGTCACCGGTGACGGCCACGACGTGGCCCGACTTCTTCACGAGGTCGACGATGCGGGTCTTGTCTTCGGGATCGACCCGGCTGAACACGGTATAGCCCTTGAGCGCGTGGGCGAGTACCTGATCGTCGGGCATTGAGCGCAATGCGTCGGCCGTGACGACGGTCAGTTGGTCCGTGCTGTCGAGGCCGGCCTGACGGGCGATGGCCTCGGCGGTGCGGGAGAAGTCTCCCGTGATGATGTTCACCCGAATCCGCGCGTCCAGGGCGGTCCGCATGGCGCCCGGCACCGACTCGCGAATCGGGTCGACCATCGACACGAGGCCGAGCAGCACGAGATCCCGTTCGACGGCCTGCGGGTCGACCGCCGCGGCATCCGCTGGGGTGACGGTGCGGGTGGCGAAGGCGAGGTTGCGCAGGCAACGATCGGACTTCTCGGCGTGCCGGTCGAGAAAGGCCTCGCGATCGGCGTCGGTGATCGGCCGCGGGGTGCCGCCGTCGTCGATGTGCGAGCAGCGCTGCACGATGCTCTCCGGCGCTCCTTTCACGTGGGCGACGAGGGAGCCCTCGGGGCTCTCCCGAATGGAGGTCATGAGTTTTCGGGCCGAGTCGAACGGAAACTCCCGCACCTCACGATCGGTCGCGGCGAGGTCCACTCCGGCCTTCGCGGCGACCGTGACGAGGGCGCCTTCGGTGGGGTCGCCGAGGATATGCCAGCCGGCATGGCTGTCGTCGGGGGCGAGCAGCCGGGCGTTGCTCGCGAGCAACCCGGTGCGCAGAAAAGCGGTGAGCCGCACCCGATCAGCGGATGCCGCGCCCGCCGGCTCGATACTGCCCTCCGGCGCATAGCCGATGCCGGTCACGACATAGTCGCGGCCGGCCACGACTAGTTCGGTCACCGTCATCTCGTTCTTGGTGAGCGTGCCGGTCTTGTCGGTGCAGATCACCTCGGTGGCGCCGAGCGTTTCTACCGCGCTGAGCCGCTTGACCAGGGCCTGCCGCTGTGCGAGCGCCCCGGCCGCCTGGGCGAGGGCCGTGTTCACCTCGGCCGGCAGCCCCTGCGGAATGACCGCGCTCGCAAAACCGACAGCGAACAACAGCGCCTCATGGAACGGCAGGTCAGCCTGCACCGCGACGACAAGCAACACCAGGGCCAGGGCCACCGCGACATAGGTGATATTGCGGGCGAGGTAGCCCATCTCGCGCTGTAATGGGCTCACCGTGCGCGGCGCCGACTGGGTGAGGCGGGCGATGCGCCCGAGCTCGGTGTGGGTGCCGGTGGCCACGACGACGCCGATCGCCTCACCGGTGGCCACCGTCGTACCGGCGTGCGCGGTGTTGTGCCGCTCGGCGACCGCGACCTCGGTCATGATGGCGTGGGTATATTTGCGGGTGGGGTCGCTCTCGCCGGTGAGGGCGAATTCATTGGTCGAGAACGCGGTCGCTTCGATCAAGCGGATGTCCGCCGGCACCGCCGCGCCCTCCTCCAGCCGCACGACATCGCCCACGACGAGCTCGGCGGAGTCCACCTGGCCGAACACGTTCTCCCGCAACACCTGGGTGAGCGATTGTGCGAGGTGTTGCAGGGCATCCATGGTCTTGCCGGCGCGGTATTCCTGCACGAACCCGATGGAGGTGTTCAACAGCACCAGCAGTACGAGCACGGCGGAGGTCAGCGTGTCGCCGAGGTAGCCGGTGATCGCCGCGCACGCGAGCAGCAGAACGATCATCCAGTCCTTGAACTGGTGGAGATAGCGCAGCAGCATCGATTCCTGCTGCACCTGCACGATCACGTTGTCGCCGAACAGTGCGCGGTGCCGGGCCACCTCGGCATCGGTCAGCCCGGTGCGGCGCGTCTCGAATCGCGCCAGCACGTCAGGTTCGGTGTCACGATAGGCGTCACCGGCTGCGATCGCCGCAACGACCTGGTCGGTGCTCGGCGGCGAGGCGTTGTCGCCGTGTGCTGCGGTGCTCTCCTGCATGCCAACTCCCCGGGTCAGGGGTTGCGGTGGGAATCCGTCGACCCGTATTTCTACAGTGAGCCTACCGAGAGCCGGCCGGGTTCAAGCATGGGCGCGGCCTACTCCTCGAAGCTGTTCACCATCGCGAAGGCGGCGCGTTCCAGATAGTCCCAGAGGATGCCCTGCTGCAGCGGCGGCAGATTGGCTGCTTCCACGGCAACTTTCATGTGGGCGAGCCAGCGGTCGCGGGCATCCGGATTGACCTTGAACGGCACGTGCCGCTGGCGCAGGCGCGGGTGGCCGCGTTGCTCGCTGTAGGTGCCCGGACCGCCCCAGAACTGTTCGAGGAACATGACCAGGCGGTGTTCGGCCGGTCCGAGGTCGTCCTCGGGATACATCGGCTTCAAAACAGGGTCGGTGGCCACTCCCACGTAGAAGTCGTGCACGAGCTTCTCGAAGAACGGCGTCCCGCCGACCTCGTCGAAGAATGTCGGCACCACGACCGCACCGTTCTCTCCTTCGCGCAGGTGCACGCCGGCAGGGGCGGTCGGCTGGTCGGTCGGGTGTCGTTCAGTTGTCACGTGGTGCGGCTTTCTGCTCGAGGCGTGATGCGTGGTTACTTCAGGCTAGTCAATGCCGTCGCCACGAGTTTCCGGGTCCGGCGGTTTCATTGGAGCCGGAACATTCTTCGGCTTGGCCTTGCGCGGCCCGCGGGGCTTACGCACCGACACGGGGCCGGTACGTACGCCGGCCATGACATCGGGCACGGCGGCTGCGGCCTCTTCGGCAGCGTCCAGAGCACCCTCGGCGGGTTCAACGGCAGAGCCGTCAATGGTGCCGTCGCCGGTGGTCATGACCACACTGTTGAGCGGGGTGAGCGGCACTCCCATGCCGTCGAGGGCCTTTTTCATGTGCAGGCGCAGGTCGCGGGCGAAGTCCCACTTGGCCGATACCCGGGTCTTGACAACGAGGCGGGTGACGAGGGCTTCGGCGCTGATCGACTCAAGGCCCCAGATCTCAGGTTTTTCGAGGATGAACGCACGCCACTTGCGGCTCGAGGCGAGGGCGCTGGCCACGCGCAACAGTTCGTCCTGCACGGCTTCGACTTCGGAGCTGTAGGGGATGGCAAGGTCGATGATGACGCGGGCCCAGCCTTGTGACATGTTACCGACGCGCAGAATCTCGCCGTTGCGCACGAACCAGAGGGTGCCGTCGACGTCGCGCACCTGTGTGATGCGAATTCCGACCGTTTCGACGACACCGGATGCGAAGCCCACGTCGACGATGTCGCCCACGCCGATCTGATCCTCGACGACCATGAACAGGCCGTTCAGAATGTCCTTGACGATGTTCTGCGCACCGAAACCGAGGCCGGCACCGATCGCTGCCGTGAGCAGGGCGAATGAGCCGAGAATGTCCTTGTTCAGGGTGGTGACGATGAGCAGCAGCGCCGTGATCAGAATGAACACGTTGACGATGTTCGCCAGCACCGCGCCGAGCGTGCGGGAGCGCTGCACGACCCGCACCGCGGCCAGCGGCGACACGTTCAGCGCCTGGGTGTCGTCGACCTTCTGGTTTTTCTTGACGCCCGAGACAATCTGCTGCACGACCCGCCGAATGACATATTGCAGGGCCCAGCGCACGGCGAAGGCGATGATGACGATCATCGCGACGGCGAAGATCTTCTCCAGGTAGACGGTCCACGTAATTTGAGCGAAGTAGGTGCCGAGGTCGGCCCAGAATGTTTCCCAGTTCATATCAGAGCCAGTCTACCGAGGGGCTTTGGCGTCACCCGTGAAGTGGCTTCGGCCGGGGCTGCAGACCCGGCCGTGCGGCCGGCGTGACCCGGTGCCTGCAACGCAGCCAGTGGCATCCGCCCGGTTTGCGTGGAGTTTGCTGTGAACGGCGCGATGCACGAAACCCCGCGACCGGCCGGGGCCGATCGCGGGGTTGCCTGCCGTGGTGAGCTACTCGGCGTCGCGCGCCTGCACCCGAAGCGACCGCTCGACCCCGGCGAGGTTCTCCACCACCAGGCGGCGCAGCGCGGCCGGCTCCGGGTTGGCGTCGAGCCAGGCTTGCGTCGCGTCGGCGAGGGCCTGGTTGTTCAGCGGTGCCGGGTAGAGGCCGATGACGAGCTTCTCGCCGATCGAGAAGCTCCGCGCCTCCCACACCGCCTGCAGCATGTCGAAGTAGGTCGTGACGAACGGCTCGAGCAGCTTCGCATCGTTGACCCGCAGGAATCCAGCGGCCGTCGTGCGCACGATCGTTGTCGCGGCCGTGTCCACGTCGATGAGCGATGACCAGGCTGCCTGCTTGCCCTCCGCGGTGGGCAGGGCAGCCCGGGCCAGGGCAGCCGACTGAGCTCCGGTGGCCGTGTTGTCGGCGTCGAGCGCGGCATCGATCTCGGTGGCGTCGGCACGCCCACCGGCCACGAGGGCGGTGAGCAGCTCCCAGGCCAGGTCGGTGTCGACCGTGAGTCCCTCGAGCAGGGTCTCGCCCGAGCGCAAAGCGGCCACCTGGTCGAGCTGCGCGGGGGTGGCCGCGACGGCGGCGAAGAACTTCACGAACTGGAATTGAGCGTCGCTGCCGGCTGCCGCGCCCAGCGCGAGCGTCCAGAGGGCGTCGGCCACCTCGGTGGTCACGGCGTCGCGATGCGGCTGCGCCACATAGTAGCTCGCGGTGAGCACAACCTGGCCGAGCACGGTGCGCAGGGTGGTCGACTCGGTTTCGGTGGCGACGTTGTTCAGCACCAGGCGCACGAAGTCGCGGGCCGTGGTTTCGGCGTCGCGGGTGGCGTCCCAGATCGAACCCCAGACCAGGGCGCGGGCGAGTGGGCTCGAAATTTCGGCGAGGTGTTCGAGGGCGACGGCCTGCGAGGCCGGGTCGAGGCGCACCTTGGCGTAGCTCAGGTCGTCGTCGTTGAGCAGGATCAGGTCGGCGCGGTCGCGGCCGACGAGAGCGGGGACATCCGTTCGGGGGCCGTCGACGTCGAGCTCGACCCGGTGGGTGCGCACCAGCTGGTGGGCATCGTTGAAGGTATAGAAGCCGATCGCGAGGCGGTGCGGGCGAAGGGTGGGGTACTCGGCGGCGGCGCTCTGCAGTACGGCGAAGCCGGTGATCCGGCCGGCCGCGTCGACGGTGATCTCGGGGCGCAGGGTGTTGACGCCGGCGGTTTCCAGCCACAGCGCGGCCCATTCGCCGAGGTCGCGGCCGCTGGCCAGTTCGAGCTCGACCAGCAGGTCGCGCAGCTCGGTGTTGCCCCACTGGTGCTTCTGAAAGTAGGAGCCGACGCCGGTGAAGAAGGCATCGATGCCCACCCAGGCGGCGAGTTGCTTGAGCACGGAGCCGCCCTTGGCGTAGGTGATGCCGTCGAAGTTGACCAGAACGTCGTCGAGGTCGCGGATGGTGGCGACGACGGGGTGGGTCGAGGGCAGCTGGTCCTGCTTGTAGGCCCAGCTCTTCTCCATCACGGCGAAGGTGGTCCAGGCTTCGTGCCACTCGGTGGCTTCGGCGGTGGCGATGGTCGACGCCCACTCGGCGAAGCTCTCGTTGAGCCAGAGGTCGTTCCACCAGGTCATGGTGACGAGGTCGCCGAACCACATGTGGGCGAGCTCGTGCAGAATCGTCACGACGCGGCGTTCCTTGATGGCGTCGGTCACCTTGGAGCGAAAGATGTAGGTTTCGGTGAAGGTGACCGCGCCGGCGTTTTCCATGGCGCCGGCGTTGAACTCCGGCACGAACAGCTGGTCGTACTTGTCGAACGGGTAGGCGTAGCCGAATTTCTCCTCGTAGTAGGCGAAGCCCTGGCGGGTCTTCGCGAGGATGTAGTCGGCGTCGAGGTATTCGCTAAGGCTCTTGCGGCTGAACACGCCGAGCGGAATGGTGCGTCCGTCGCTCGACGTGAGTTCGCTGCGTACGACGGCGTAGGGGCCGGCGATGAGCGCGGTGATGTAGCTCGAGATCACGTGGGTCGGTTCGAACGCCCAGGTGCTGGCACCGTTGCCGGCGTCGATCGGCGTGGGCGTGGTGGAGTTGGAGACGACCTGCCACTCCCGCGGCGCCGTGACGGTGAAGGAGAATTTAGCCTTCAGGTCGGGTTGCTCGAACACCGCGAACACCCGGCGGGAGTCGGGCACCTCGAACTGGCTGTACAGGTAGACCTCGTCGTCGACCGGGTCGACGAAGCGGTGCAGGCCCTCACCGGTGTTGGTATAAAGCGCGTCAGCGACGACGACGAGCTCGTTCTCGGCCTGCAGGTCGTGCAGCTGAATGCGGATGCCGTCACTCACCGCGGCCGCATCGAGCGCGGCGCCGTTGAGGGTCACCGAGTAAACCCGCGCGGTGATGGCGTCAATGAAGGTGGAGGCGCCTGCGGTGGCACTAAAGCGCACCGTGGTCGTGCTGCCGAACGTCGTGGGACCGGTGGTGAGATCGAGCACAACGTTGTAGCTCGCTACGGTGACCAGCGCGGCGCGCTCGGTCGCTTCGATGCGGGTGAGGTTTTCTCCAGGCAACTTAGTTCTCCAATTCGATTCACGATTGTGAGGCTTTGGCACTCGTGGCGCCATCGCACCCCGCAAGCCTAACCATGATTACGATGTGCCCATGAGAGAGAACACTGATCCAACGGTTGCCACGAGCGCCCGCTACCGGGCCTTCGCCGAGCGTGAAGCCCGCGGAATGAGCGCCTGCTACGAGGGGTGGGCCGCCGGCGTGGCAACGACCCCGAGAACGCGAAGCTGATCGATCGGCTGCCGCCGGTGAAGTGACAACCGAACCTGATGTTCAGTGCGGCTCGGCTGCACGGGGCAAACACGCCCGGTCAATTGAAAGGAATAAAATCCTCTAAACTGGCGATTAGGGTCACTCGACCCGGCGAAGGAGAAAAGTCCATGACTGCCGAAACGATCAACCTGTCTGTCAGCCGACCCGGTGCCGGGCCCGACGCCGCACCCGCCAACGCTCCCGCCGCACACGCGTGCGCCTGCGGCCACGACGACGCCGAGACCATCGTTCTCGACAGTCGCCCGATCCCGCACGCCATCCGCCATGCCACGATCTTCGGCGCACTCGGAGCCATCCAGCCCGGCTTCACCCTCGACCTGGTGGCCTCGCACAACCCGCTGCCGCTCCTCGGACAGCTCGAAGCCGCCCGCCCCGGCGATTTCGCCGTTTCCTACCTCGAAAGCGGACCCGAAACCTGGACCGTGCGCCTGACCCGCGCCAACTGACCCCGCCGCCAGCCTGACCTGACCATGCCGCCGATGACTACGCCGCCGACGACCACGCCGGGCTCTCTTCGACGAACCGGCAGCGCACGTGGCCCCGGTTCGCCGGCACGACCCAATGTCACCGGCCGGCTGGGCTTTCTTCTCCTCGGCGGCATCGCCCTGCTGGCCGGACTCGACGGCGCCCTATTGTTGCTCGGCCTTGCCGCGCCGATCGACGCCGTGCGGCTCAGCGCGGTGCACGGCCCGCTGATGGTGTTCGGTTTCGTGGGCACCGTTGTCGCGCTCGAACGAGCCGTGGCGGTGCGCCGCGGCTGGGCCTACTTCGCCCCCGGCCTGTTCGGCGGCGGGGGCATCGCCCTCATCTCACCGCTGCCCGTCATCGTGGGCCAGACCGCCCTGGTCGCCGGCAGCGCCCTGCTGCTGGCCATCTATGCCGAGATCTGGCGCAAGCAGGGCGCGGTATCCACCGCGGTGCAGGTGCTCGGCGCCCTCGCGGGACTGATGGCCACCATCTTCTGGCTGCGCGGCATCGGTATCCCGCAGCTCGCGCCACTGCTCATTCTCTACCTGGTGCTCACGATCGCCGGTGAGCGCCTCGAGCTGTCCCGTATTTCGCCCACCGTCAACCGCCGGGCCGAAGGGTGGATGCTCGGCATCAGCCTGAACCTCAGCTTCGGCTCGGTCGTGGCCCTGGTCTGGCCGGTCGCCGGCTACCCCCTGCTCGGTGCCGGGATGCTGGCCCTGGTGGGCTGGCTGATCCGGCACGACGTGGCCACACGCCTGGTGCGGTCCACCGGGCTGCCCCGCTACATGGCCGGCTGCCTGCTGGCCGGCTATGGCTGGCTGCTTGTCGTCGGCGGTATCTGGTTGCTGCAGGGCCCGGTCTATTCCGGCCCCGCGTACGACGCCCTGATGCACGCCGTGTTCCTGGGCTTCGTGATGTCGATGATCATGGCGCACGCGCCCACCATCCTCCCCGCCGTGCTGCGCCGGCCGCTGCCCTACCGGCCGGTCATGTACCTGCCGGCGGTGCTGCTGCACGTGTCGCTGCTGGCCCGGGTGCTGCTCGGCGACACCTACGGTTGGCCGGTGCTGGTGCAGTGGGGCGGTGTGTTCAACATCGTCGCGGTGCTGCTGTTCGTGCTGATTGCCGTGCTCTCGGTGCTGCTTCCGAACGGAACCGGACTGCTCGCCGCGCCGCGCGGCACCACCGTACCGTCGAGCGCAGCCCTTCGGGGTTCACTGCTATGAAAGACAAGCTCTGGCACATCGTCTCCGGCAGCCTGGTGCCCGCCTGGCTCGCTGCCGCGGTGATTCTCACCCTGCTGCACCGCCAGGTGCCGTCGTCGGGCTGGCTGCTCGTGCACCTGCTGCTGCTCGGCGGGGTCAGCACGGCGATTCTCATCTGGAGTCAGCACTTCGCCGACACCCTGCTGCGGCGCAAAGCCCTCGGCCACCACTTTTCGCTCGGGCTGCGGCTGAGCATGCACACCGTTGGCGCTATCGCCCTGATGACGGGCATGGTCATCGGCTGGTACCCCCTCGTACTGGTCGGCGGCATCCTGGTGGGCCTGAACGCGCTCGCCCACGCCGCCGTGATCGTGGGCCAGACCCATGGTGCGATGCCCGGCCGGTTCGCCCCACTCGTGCGCTACTACGTGGTTAGCGCCGTGATGCTCGCCGGCGGCGTGACCCTCGGCATCCTGATGGCCCGGCTCGACGGCGGCGGTGAGGCCTACGAACGCCTGTTCATCGGCCACCTGGCTCTCAACCTGCTCGGCTGGGTTGGCCTCACCGTGATCGGAACCGTCGCGCTGCTCTGGCCCACGGTGCTGCACACCCGCGTCGAGGGTGCCACAGTGGCGGCTGGCCGCACCCTGACGGTGCTGGTCGGTGGGCTCGGGCTGCAACTCGTCGGCTGCCTGGCCGACCTGCGCCTGGTTGTGGCGTTCGGCGTTCTTGTGTACCTGGTAGCTCTGGGTCGAGTGCTCGGAGAGGGCCTCGGACACCTGCGCAAAGCGCCCGCCGTCACCTTCGCCGCCTGGAGCCTCGGTGTCGCGCAGATCTGGTTTGCGCTCTGCACCCTCGGTTTCGGGCTACAAGTGGCTCTCGCCCCCAGCTGGACGGCCGCGGCCGCCGGCGTCGAAACCCTCGTGCCCTACTTCGCGATCGGCTTCGCCGCCCAGATTCTACTCGGTGCCCTCAGCTACCTGGTGCCCGTCGTGCTCGGGGGCGGTCCTGCCGCCCTCAAAGCCACCGCGGCAGAGCTCGACCGGGGCGGACTCTTTCGGGTCGCGGTCGTCAATGGCGCCCTCGCGCTGTCGTTGCTGCCCGTCTCCAGCACTCTCACGGTGGCCTTGTCGATGCTGATCGTGGTCACCCTGGCCAGTTTCCTGGTGTTGTTCACCCGTGCGCTGCGGGTCAACCGGCGGGTGCGCGCCCTGCCGCTCGTGCGCGTGGCGCCGGGCGAACGGCCGGTGCCGGGCGATCGGCCGCGCAGTACCGGGCGGATGCTCGCGGCGGCGAGCGCACTGCTGCTCACGGTGACCGTCGGCATTGTGATCGACCCGGCCTCGGTGGGCCTGTCGACGGTGTCGACCCAGGCCGCCGGATCCTCAGCCGTGGGCGCCCTGGCCATCACCGGGCAGACCACGACGGTGGCCGTCGACATGGTGGGCACCCGCTTCGTGCCCGACCGCATCGAGGTGCCGGTCGGCGATGAGCTGGTGATCACCCTCACCAATGGCGACGACATGGTGCACAACCTGGTCCTGGAATCCGGTCTGGTGTCGGGGTCACTCGACCCGGGCGCCGCCGAGACCGTGCACGTTGGCGTGATCGGCGCGAGCGTGGCCGGCTGGTGTTCGATCGCCGGGCATCGGCTGCTGGGCATGGAAATCAGCATCGTCGCCGTGGGCGCCGATAGCGCAGGCGCCGATAGCGCCGCCCATTCCGGCCACGGCTCCGCCACGACCGGGGCATCAGCCGCCGATGATCTCGATGCACTGGCTGAACCCGACGCTGCCTTCCGTGCGCGGGACGCCACACTGGAACCAGCCCCCCTCGCCACAACGCATCGGCGTACCCTCGTCGTACGGAACGTGGAGACCGAGGTGGCGCCCGGTGTCACCCAGATGCTCTGGACATTCAACGGCACCGCGCCCGGGCCCACCCTGCGCGGCACCGTCGGCGACGTCTTCGAGATCACACTCGTGAACGAGGGCACGCTCGGGCACTCGATCGACTTCCACGCCGGCGACATCGCGCCCGACTCCGTGATGCGCACCATCGCGCCGGGAGAGTCACTGGTCTACACCTTCACCGCCACCCGGTCGGGCATCTGGCTCTACCACTGCTCCACCATGCCTATGTCGGTGCACATCGCGAACGGCATGTTCGGTTCGGTGATCATCGACCCGCCCGGCCTGGCGGCAGTGGACCGCGAGTACCTCCTCGTGCAGTCCGAACTGTACCTCGGCGCTCAGGGCGGTGAAGTGGATGCCGCGAAGGTGGCGACGCAGTTCCCCGACGTCGTGGTCTTCAACGGGTACGCCAACCAATACGCCGCCCGACCGTTGAAGGCGAAGGCGGGAGAGACCGTGCGCGTCTGGGTGCTGGCCGCGGGGCCCAACGTGGGCAGCGCCTTCCACGTGGTGGGCGGTCAATTCTCCACCGTCTACAAGGAGGGCGACTACCTGCTGAAGGACGGCGGCCGCACCGGTACCGGCGGCTCCCAGGTGCTCGATCTCGCTGTTGCCCAGGGTGGGTTCGTCGAACTCAGCTTCACCCAGCCGGGCCACTACCCCTTCGTCAGCCACGTCATGTCGGACGCCGAGAAGGGCGCCCGCGGTATCTTCGAGGTGTTGCCGTAACCGGTACCGGGGCATCCGTCTCATACTGGCGCTGGCCGGTGAGCCGATCGCCCTGACCCAGCGCCCCAGCGGTCACTGCACCGGCTCGGCCGGGTTTGCGGGGGGCTCGTGAGGAGGTTCCCGCGTCGCGTCGTGCGCCGGCGCCGGCGGCGGCGCCGCCGACAATTGCGCTGCGCTTGCGGTGACCCAGCCGAACGAGGCTTCGCTCGTCATCACCATACCGTGCCGTGGAACGTAGCTGCCTTCGTTCGGCCCATCGCTCGGCTCCTCATCGGGCTGCCAGCGCGGGGTGTCGCCACTGCTGGTGCCGAGGAGGCGTCGGGTGAGGGATTCACCGGCCGACAACAGGTCGTCGAGGGACGCCTGCAGGTCGGTGTCGTCGACCGTGCCTTCGCGCAGGGCGGCGCGGAGTACTGCCCGGCGAATGAGCTCCTTCGCAAACGACCCGGTCACGCCCTCCGCGCGGCCGGCCGCGGCGTCGAGGGCGGCCGGGCTGAACGGCAGGTTCTGCGCGTAGCGGCGGAACAGCCGCTCGCGTTCGGCCAGGGCGGGTAGGGGCACCTCCACGGCCAGATCGACGCGGCCGGGTCGTTCGGCGAGGGCGCGCTCGAGCACCTCGACCCGGTTCGTGGTCATGACGAACGCCACGTCAGCGTCACCGTCGAGCCCGTCGAGGGCGTCGAGCACCTCGAATAAAAGCGGCTGGGGCGTGGCGTTGCGTTGCATCGCGACCAGGTCGATGTCTTCCAGCACGACCATCGACGGCGCGAAGGTGCGTGCGATCTCGGCGGC
This sequence comes from Cryobacterium sp. TMT1-3, assembly GCF_004402315.1. Taxonomy (NCBI): domain Bacteria; kingdom Bacillati; phylum Actinomycetota; class Actinomycetes; order Micrococcales; family Microbacteriaceae; genus Cryobacterium; species Cryobacterium sp. TMT1-3. Next base: position 399,292 of record NZ_SOFW01000006.1, on the reverse strand, counting down.
CGCAGCGATGTGCACAATGCTGGACCCGGTGAGCAACACGGCGGTGATGCCCGGAGTTTCGCTCAGCAGGTGGCGCACGGTGAGGGTCTTGCCGGTGCCGGGAGGCCCGTAGAGCAGCACCCCGCGCTTCAAATGTTGCCCGGCAGCGAGTAAAACCTGGCGCTGCTCACCGATTCCGATGACGTGGTCGGTGATGGTGCTGAGGATGCTCTCCGGCAGCACAATGGCGGCGGCTGAAACCACGGGGCGTTCCAGAAAGGTGATTCCGGCTCCGGCCCCATACTCGGTCTGCACGAACGAGAGCACCTGCCCGCGCAGCACGCTGTGCTCGATCATGAGGCCGCGGAGGCGCTCGAGAAATGCCGTGACGGTTTCGGGCGACTCGGCCATAATCTCGAGTTCGGCCGTGTTGCGGCCGAATTGCGGGTTGGCGGCGCGTTGCAGCACCGCGATCGGCTGGCCCTCGAAGCGGATGAGCCTGAGGCCGAAGGAGACCACCTGGCGGGTCGACGTCGGTCCGGTGGCCCGGGCCGAGTAGTCCACCGGCCCGAGTCCGAAGCCCTGGAACGGGCTGGCCACGAGCTCCGACAAGCTCGAGTGAAAACGCTGTTGTCCACCGGAGACACCGCGGACGTTGCTTTGATCGAGACCGCCCAGGGTGGTCAGGGCCACGTCGGCGTCGACCAGGCGATTATCGGCGAGCGTCTCAGACACGACCGGCAACGTCGACGCGTTCGCTCCCAGAAACTCGCTGATCGCGTCGCCGAGGGGAGACAGTCCGGACGGGTTCTGGGCATCCGCTGTCGCCACGACGCGCTCTATGAACTTCTTGAACGAGCGCACGACGTCGCGGTCGAAAGTGTCCTCGATCATGGTGCGTTCCTCCCTGGTGCCCGATGATCTGCACCGGATGGTGCCAATCGTAGGGCGCACCAACGCGGTCAGAGACCCGCTGGCGCCTGTCGGACGGTTATCAGGAGCCAGGTGACGCTGCTGAGCACGACTGCCGCGATGACACCAATCGGGGCGAGAATGCTCCATACCGGCGACTGCCCGCTGACGGCCTGCGCAACGGGAGTCAGGACAATTGGCACGCAGGTGAGGACCATGAAGATGAGGAACGGAGCGGTCGCGCGCGCGGCGAACGGGTTTTCTCGCAGCAGCCCGATCCCCACGTAGAACGCCGACGGCAGGAAGAAGATGTAGTCGAGTGTGTGGACCGGATTGGTGGGCAGGTTCATGTCGGTTGAGCTCTGCTGGGTCGTTCGGCCGAGTAAGGCGGGCAGATCCTCCCTGAGCCAGATCAGCGCGAACAATCCGGCCACGATCAGCAACACCCACGCGGCGACGCTGGTCGCCCGATGGCTGCGAAACCGGGCGGTGCTCGTAGCATCGGTAAGGGTGCGCACGCCGCCGATGAGTGCGAACAGGCTCAAGCCCAGAACCGCCGTCCAGAGCGGATAGAGCGGCCCGAACGGAACGGAGAACGCGTAGATTACGTAGTTGTAGACAGTAAAGGCCAGCACACCAAGCCAGATCAGGTGAGCGCGGACAGACCCGCGGAGCGCCAATACCGCACTGACGGCGAGCATCGGGGCAGCGACGATGAGATTCGCCGCGTCCTGGGCGAGAGCCTGCGGCAGAAACACCGGAGTGAGCTGGTCGTAGACAGCGCTGTTGGCGAGGGTCAGGATGCTGCCGCCCCAAGCGAGCAGGGCAGCGGCAATCGAGAGCCACAGCGAGCGATGTGACGGGGTCAGCCGAGCGCTTGTGTCGGTGCGGTGAGCCGTAGTCGGCAGCGAATCAGCAGTCATTCCTTCTCCTCCAGGGACCTGCGACCTTGGGTATTCGGGCCGAGGTCTTGCTACCCATTCTCACGCCAATCAATGCTCACCAGCAGGGCCGTTCGACCCCTCTCGCTGCTGCGGAAATTGTGATCATCCTGTGCTGGCGGTCTGCCGGCTGAGGCGTAGCCTGCGGTCAGCCTGGCAGTGGCGACTTTTCGCTCGTGACCTGTGCTTTCCTCGACAGATTACGGGCTTTTGCATCGCCATACCGTAATGAATCCCAAAGTGGTATGCTGACGCGCATGAGCCGACAGATCGCGGTACGCCTGCCCGACGACATCGTGGACTACCTGGACCGAGCGGTGACCGAGGGCCGCGACAGCAGCCGCGCCGCTGTGATCATCCGGGCCCTCGAACGAGAACGTCGCCGCGAGATTGCACTGCGTGATGTGCGCATTCTGTCCGAGCAGCCGACAATCCGTGACGACCTGGACGACCTCGCACGCTACGGCGCGATCATTCCGTCGGACCTCGCGTGATGATGCGCGCGATTCACATTGCGCACCTCGACAAGGCACGGCCGGTTCTCGTGCTCACCCGTGAGCTCGTGCGCCCGCACCTCACGCGGGTGACGGTCGCCCCCATCACCAGCACCGTGCGCGGACTGTCCACCGAAGTTTCGGTCGGCCCGGCGAACGGCCTCGACCAGAACTGCGTCGTGAGCTGCGATAACATCGTGACCATCCCGGTGGCCAGCCTCGGCCGCCAAATCGGATTTCTACTGCCGCGCCAGGAGCCACAGCTCAGCGCCGCCATTCACACGGCGTTCGACCTCGACTGAGGGTTACCAGGCGCCGGGCTGGTAATCCTTGAGAAAGACGCCGTAGAGGTCTTCACCGGCCTCGCCGCGCACGATCGGGTCGTACACCCGGGCGGCGCCGTCGACCAGGTCGAGCGGGGCATGAAAACCCTCCTCGGCCAGGCGCACCTTGGTGGGATGCGGTCGTTCGTCGGTGATCCAGCCGGTGTCGACGCTCGTCATGAGAATGCCGTCGACGAGCATCTCCTTCGCACTCGTGCGGGTGAGCATATTGAGCGCGGCCTTGGCCATGTTGGTGTGCGGGTGACCGGGGCCCTTGTAACCGCGGCCGAACACACCCTCCATCGCCGAGACGTTCACGATATAGGTGCGGCGGGCAGCGGATGCTGTCAGCGACGCCCGCAGGCGGCTCACCAGCAAAAATGGTGCCGTCGTATTGCACAGCTGCACTTCGAGCATCTCGAGCGGATCGACGTCTTCGACGTTTGCGGTCCAGCTGTTCACCTCGTGCAGATCGGGCACGAGCCCGCCGGCGTCGATCGCGGTGCCGGCGGCGAGGCGTTCGAGCGATGACGAGCCGGCCGCGAGGGCGAGGCGGGTGAGGTCATCCGCGGTGAGTGCACCGGCGCCAGAGGCACCGGCGAGCAGCGGATGCCCGGAGACCGACGCGGCGAGGGCCAGCGGATGCGCATCATTCGTGTGCCCGAACGAGACGATCTCGGGCAGCGGGCCGTCGGGCAGCGGGGAATCCTCGGCTTCAACCAGGGGGGAGTACGAGCCGCGCGAGCGCCGCACGGTCTGCGCGGCGTTGTTGATGAGAATGTCGAGGGGGCCCTGGGCTGCAACCGAATCGGCGAGGGCAATCACCTGGGCCGGGTCGCGCAGGTCGATGCCGACGATGCGCAGGCGGTGCAGCCAGTCGTTGGAATCGTCCATCGCAGCGAACCGGCGAACGGCATCGCGCGGAAACCGGGTGGTGACGGTGGTGTGGGCGCCGTCGCGCAGCAGGCGCAGGGCGATGTACATGCCGATCTTGGCGCGGCCACCGGTGAGCAGGGCGCGCTTGCCGGTGAGGTCGGTGCGGGCATCGCGTTTGGCGTGGCTCATGAGCGCGCAGCTCGGGCAGAGCTGGTGGTAGAAGGCGTCGACGACGGTGTACTTCTGCTTGCAGATGTAGCAGGCGCGGGGAACGAGCAGTTCGCCGGCCGTGGCCGCGCTCGTGCCGAGCGAGAGCTGGGCGCCGCGGGTCTCGTCGTCGATGCGAGTGGGGGCGCCGGTGGCCGTGGCGGCGATCACACTGCGGTCGGCGTCCGCGATGATGGCGCGCTTCTCGAGGCGCCGCGACATCTTGACCGACTTGAACATCTTGGCGGTAGCCTGGCGCACGGTGACGAAGTCGGTGCTGTCCGGATCCACGTCGCTGAGCGAGGCGAGTACCCGCAGGGTCACTTCGAGGTCGTGCGGGTCGATTCCGGCAAACTCGGTGCCGGGTTCGGCTGCGCTCGTTTCGGCCGCGGTGGAGGGCGCAGTGGTGGGGGGCGCGGAGGTCATCCGCAAATTCTACGCGGGCCGACTGGGAGCATCCGTTTCGAACAACGACAAACGGGCGCGCGCGACCGAAGCCGCGCACGCCCGCAGGCAATTACTGAACTAGAGCCTGGCCGGTTCCTGAATGGGTAGGGCGTTGGTCGGCGGCTCGAAGGTATGGTCGAACGGCATCTCGTCGGTGTCGAGCAGGGGGTTGTCGTCCTGCGTCTTGACCAGTTCGTGCGCTTCCTCGTGGGTGTTGACGCTCGGCATCGAACCCGGGAGTGGGCGGTTGGCCGATTCCTTGAGAAAGTAGATGGCGATCGCCCCGATCAGCGAGGTGCCCATCAGGTAGAAGGCCGGCATCAGGTCGTTGCCGGTGCCCACGATGAGCGCCGCGATGATGAACGGCGTGGTTCCACCGAAAATGGCCACGGCGAAGTTGTAGGAGATGCCCATCGCGCCGTAACGGCTCGCCGTCGGGAACAGCGCCGGCAGGGCTGAAGCCAGGTTGGAGACGTAGAAGGTGACCGGGAACGCGATGAGCGCCAGGCCGAGCAGGGTCGACCAGATCTCACCGATGCCGATCAGCAGGAATGCCGGGTACGACAGCACGACGGTGCTGATCGCACCGATCCACAGCACCGGGCGACGCCCGATGCGGTCGGACAGCCGGCCGGCCAGCGGGATGCATAGGGCCATGACCACGAGAATCGGAATGGTCAGCGCTGTACCGTGCAACTCGTCGTACCCCTTGTTCTCGGTGAGATAGGTGGGCATGTACGAGGTGAGGGCGTAGCCAACAGTGTTCGCCGCGGCCACCAGGATCATCGCGATGATGATGTTGCGCCAGTACGCCTTGAAAATGGCAATCGGGCCCTTGGGAGTGTCGGCTGTCGCGCCGACCGGGTTCTTCTGGGCTTCCTCCTGCGCGTCGAGGGTGGCCTGGAAGGCCGGCGACTCGTCGATCTTCATGCGGAAGTAGATGGCGATAAGGCCGAGCGGACCGGCGATGAGGAACGGGATACGCCAGCCCCACGCCTCCATGATGTCCTGCCCGAGGGTGAGCTGCAGCACCGAGACCAGTGAGGCTCCGATGGCGAACCCGAGATAGCTGCCCATGTCGAGGAAGCTCGCGAAGTAGCCGCGCTGCGTGTCGGGGGCGTGCTCGCTGACGAAGGTCGTTGCGCCGGCGTACTCGCCGCCGGTTGAGAAGCCCTGGACGAGTTTGACGAACACCAGCAAGACCGCGGCCCAGACGCCGACCTGAGCGTAGCCGGGCAGCAGCCCGACGGCGAAGGTCGAGGCGGCCATCAGGATCAGGGTGGTGGCGAGCACCTTCTGGCGGCCGATTCGGTCGCCGAGCCAGCCGAAGAACACCCCGCCGAGCGGGCGGGCGAAGAAGGTCGCGGCGAAGGTGCCGAGCAGAAACAGGGTTTGAACGGATGCGTCCGCCTCCGGCAGGAAGACCGGACCCATGGTGGTGATGAGGTACCCGAAGATACCTACGTCATACCATTCCATGGTGTTTCCCACGATGGTGCCGCCGAGGGCGCGCTTCATGATGGGCTTGTCGACGACGTTGACGTCGGAGACCGCGATGCGGCGGCGGCGGAGGGTCCTTGTGGGCTTGCCCCGTGCTGCCCCGGCGCTAGTGGCGCCGGAATTCAGGTTGGACGTGCTTCGGTCAGTGGGCATGTGAATTTCTCCCGGGGAGATATTGTGCTGCGAAGACAAAGCTGTACTGCGTGGTGCAGATTTTTTTCAACCCAGCCACAATACCCCCTTATGGGGGACATTGCCCAAACGGCATTCTCAGGAATGGGGATGCGGGAGCCCCGCTGGCCCCGCTTAGGCTGGTCGCATGACTGATTCCGTTGACTTCTGGTTTGACCCGTCGTGCCCCTGGGCCTGGATGACTTCGCGTTGGGTCGACGAGGTCGCCCGACTGCGCGATTTCGAGGTGACCTGGCACGTGATGAGCCTTGCCGTCCTCAATGAAGATCAGGACGTGAGCGCGGAATACGCGGCGTTCTTTCCGCGGGCGCTGAAGTACACCCGCCTCGTGGCCGCCGCTGGTGAGCTGCACGGCCAAAAGATGGTCAAGGCACTCTATGACGCCCTCGGCGTCCTCATTCACCCCGGGGGCAGCGTTGATGCTGACGAGGTCATCCTGGCCGCGCTCGCCGAGGTCGGCCTGCCCGCTGACTTCGCCGCCTTCGCCGACAGCGATGAGTACGACCGGGAGATGCGGGCGAGTCACTTCGACGGCATCAACCGCGTCGGCCAGGACGTCGGAACCCCGGTGATCGCCGTCAACGGCGTGGCCTTCTTCGGCCCCGTCATCTCCCCGGCACCGATGGGCGATGCGGCCCTCGCGCTCTGGGACGGCGTCGTGGCCCTCGCCAATTACGACGGATTCTTCGAGCTCAAGCGCAGTCGCATCCGGGAGCCGATTTTCGCGGAGGTCGTCGGCACTAAATAGACTGCTCTTATGCGCATCCATATCGCCACGGACCATGCCGGACTCGACCTCAGCAACCACCTGATCACGCACCTGCGTGCAGCCGGCCACGAGGTCATCGACCACGGGCCGCAGACGTACGACGCCCTCGACGACTACCCGGCCTTCTGCATCAACGCCGCGCAGGTCACCGTCGACGACCGGGAGAGCGGCATCGAAGCGCTCGGCATCGTATTCGGCGGCTCGGGCAATGGTGAGCAGATGGCCGCCAACAAGGTGTCCGGCGCCCGCGCCGCCCTGGTCTGGAACCTCTCCACCGCCCGGCTGGCCCGGGAACACAACGACGCCAACATCATCTCGATCGGCGCCCGCGAGCACACCATCGGGGAGGCCACCGGCTTCATCGACGCCTTCATTGCCGAGCCGTTCAGCGAGGAGGAGCGGCACGTGCGTCGCATCCGTCAGCTGGCGGAGTATGAAACCAGCGGAACCATCGTCGGCAAGAACGTCGACGAAAAGTGATCTGAGGTGCCAGAGGGTCATTCCGTTCACCGCATCACCCGACAGTTCCAACGCAATTTCGTCGGCCACCGGGTCACGGTCAGTTCGCCGCAGGGCCGGTTCGTGACCGGTGCCGCTCAACTGACCGGGCACACGGTGACGGATGCCCGCGCCGTCGGCAAGCAGATGTTCCTGGAGTTCGACCACGGACTGTGGTTGCGCATCCACTTGGGAATGTACGGCGCCTGGGATTTCAGCGGAGACATCCTCATGGATGCCACGATGGCCGCGGCCAACGGCCGGATCGGCCAGACCAACCAGCACGGCACCGGTCTTTCAGCGGATGCCCCAACCTTCGACCAGAACGGCGAGAACTCGATCTTCAGTATCGGGGCGCCGCGCCGCACCCGGGTGCGCATGTCGGAGCAGGAAAAGGAGATCGACCTCGCCGACACCTTTCCGCCCGAGCCGGTCGGCCAGGTGCGGGTGCGCCTGCTCAGCGACACGGTCTGCGCCGACCTGCGCGGACCGACTGCGTGCGAGGTGCTTGACCCGGCCCAGGTCGAGGCCGTCATCGCCAAACTCGGACCCGACCCGGAACTGGACAACAGTCCGGAAGCCGAAGCGCGGTTCGTGAGTGTTGTGCGCAGGAAGCCGGCGCCGATCGGCCGCCTGCTGATGGATCAGACCGTGGTCAGCGGCATCGGAAACGTCTACCGGGCCGAGATGCTCTTTCGGGCCGGCCTCAACCCGCACGCTCCCGGCAAGTCTTTGAGCGACGAGGTTGTGCGCGCGCTCTGGCAGGACTGGGCCCACCTGCTGCACATCGGCGTTGCGACCGGGCAGATGATGACCATGGACAAGCTCGAGGGCGATACCTATCGGCTCGCCATGAAGAATCGCGCCGACCGGCACTGGGTGTACAAGCGGGAAGGCCTGCCCTGCCGGGTCTGCGGAACGCACATCGTGCTCGAAGAGATGGCCGCCCGCAAGCTGTACTGGTGCCCGCGGTGCCAGGCCTGAAGCACTCGCTGCGAACCGGCGTGGTGTGAGCGCATCAGGCGGGCTGCGAAAATAGAGTCATGCTCCCGTCTCGCTTTGTGCGCCCCCGCCGTCGTGTTGCCACCCTGATCAGTGGTGGTCTGATCGGCGCGGTCGTGCTGGCCGTGGGCTTGACCGCCTGCTCGACCGACACTGGCGCCGGCGTGATCGACACCGTCGGCACGATCGACTTTGTGAACCCGCTCGCCATCCCGCCGCTGGCTGAATCGACCGTCAACGCTGACGGAGAGCGAGTCTTCGACCTCACGGCCGAATCGGGGACAACCGAGTTCACGTCGGGCGTTGACACCGACACCTGGGGCTACAACGGCAGCTACCTCGGCCCCACACTCGTCGCCGCCCGGGGGGAGGACGTGCGCATCAATGTCGCGAACGATCTGAGGGAGGCCACCACCGTGCACTGGCATGGCATGAGCCTGCCCGCCGAGATGGACGGTGGCCCGCACCAGATGGTCGAACCGGGCGCCACCTGGAGCCCGAACTTCACCATCGACCAGCCCGCAGCGACCCTGTGGTACCACCCGCACCCCGACGGAAAGACGGAACACCAGGTCGAAATGGGCCTGGCCGGTCTCTTCCTGGTGCAGGACGACGAGGAAGCAGCGCTCACCCTGCCCCGCACCTACGGTGTCGACGACATTCCCGTGGTCGTGCAGGACCGCCGTTTCGATGACGACGGTCAATTCGTCACCGACGTGCGCGGCTACATCGGGCCGATCGGCGACCAGCTGCTGGTCAACGGAACCCTTGCGCCCTACCTCGATGTCACGTCCGAGGTGGTGCGGCTTCGCCTGGTCAATGGATCCACGTCGCGAATGTATGACTTCGGGCTCAGCGACGGCCGGTCCTTCGACCTGATCGCGACCGACGGGGGACTGCTCGCGGAGGCGGCGCCGATGGACGGCATCCGTTTGTCACCGGGGGAGCGTGCCGAGATTCTCGTGCAGGTCACCCCGGGCGAGACGGTAAATCTACAGTCCACCCCGCCCGACCTCGGCACCTCGGCCAGTGCCGCCACCCGCAACGCCGGCGACGACACGCTCGACGTGCTGGAGCTGCGCGCCGCCGCCACGCTCAGCAGCATCGGCGCCCCCTCGACCACCCTCGCCGCCATGGAACCGTTGCGGAAAGCGGATGCCTCCGCCGACCGCTCCTTCACCCTCAACGGCTACACCATCAACAACAAGCTGATGGACATGACGCGCATCGATGAGACCGTCGAGGCCGGCGCCACCGAGGTGTGGACCGTCGACAACGCCATGCCGTTGCCGCACAACTTTCACGTGCACGCCGTGCAGTTTCAGGTGCTGCGGGTAGGTACCGAGCCACCGCCGGCCGAACTCTCGGGCTGGAAAGACACGATCTACCTCGAGCCGGGGGTGCGCTACGAACTGATCATGCAGTTCGCTGAGTACACCGATCCCGACTTTCCGTACATGTTCCACTGCCACATGCTGGCGCACGAAGACGCCGGCATGATGGGCCAGTTCGTCGTCGTCAAGCCGGGCGAACAGGCCGGCACCCCGCCGACCGCTCACGACGCGAGGGTGCCTCAATCGAACCTGGCCGTCGGCAGCGGGCCGCGCGTGCTGTCGCCGGCCCACGGGCACTAGCGGATTAAACAGCGAAAGCCGTCAGCAGAAGCTGGCGGCTTTCGCGATTCGACGTTGTCCTTACGGTCGATACAGAGGGGTCGACGGGAATCGAACCCGCGTCATAAGTTTGGAAAACTCAGGCTCTACCATTGAGCTACGACCCCACGCCCAACATTCGGGCACTGGGATAGCCTAGTACAAGAAACCGGGTGCCGGATGCCAGCGGGCGCGCATCCGCTCGAATGGCGTGCATTAGACTGGTTGAGGTCAATCCGCCTGTCGCGAGCGTTCTCACGCGCCAGCAGGTTGGCTCCCCAGTTATCAGTACCAGCGGATTGAAAGATCCGGGGCGTAGCTCAGCTTGGTAGAGCGCTCGTTTTGGGGGCGAGAAGTCGCAGGTTCAACTCCTGTCGCCCCGACATTACCCGCAGCACACCGTTTCAATACACAGGAGAGTCTCGAGTGAAGTCCACGGTCGAAAAACTGAGCCCCACGCGCGCCAAGCTCACCATCACGGTGAGCCCAGCAGAGCTGAAGCCAGCCATCACCCACGCCTACGGCCACATCGCCGAAGACATCAACATCCCGGGTTTCCGTAAGGGAAAAATCCCGCCGGCCATCATCGACCAGCGCGTCGGCAAGGCTGCCGTTCTGGAACACGCCGTCAACGAGGGTCTCGACGGTTTCTACCGCGCGGCCGTCGAAGAGAACAAGCTGCGCCCGCTGGGCCGTCCAGAGGCCGACATCGTCGAATGGCCGAGCAACACCGACTTCTCCGGTGACCTGCTCCTCGCCATCGAGGTTGACGTGCGCCCCGAGATCGACCTGCCCGACTACGCCGGCCTCAAGCTCACTGTCGACGCCGTCGAGGTGTCCGACGACGAAGTTGCCGAGGAACTCGACAAGCTGCGCAGCCGCTTCGGCACGCTCATCACGGTTGACCGCCCCGCCAAGACCGGTGACTTCGCCCAGATCGACCTGAACGCCGCGATCGACGGCGAAGAGGTCGACACCGCGAGCGGCATCTCCTACGAGGTCGGCTCCGGCGACCTCATCGACGGCATCGACGAGGCCCTCGACTCGCTCAGCGCCGGCGAGACCACCACCTTCAACTCCGACCTCATGGGCGGAGACCACGAGGGTGAGACGGCCGAGATCACGATCACGGTCATCGCCGTCAAGGAACGCGAACTTCCCGCCGCTGACGACGACTTCGCTCAGATCTCGAGCGAGTTCGACACCATCGCCGAGCTCACCGAGAGCCTCAAGGTTCAGGTGGAACAGAACAAGGCCTTCGGCCAGGGCAGCCAGGCCCGCGAGCGTCTCATTGAGACGCTCCTCGGCTCGGTCGAGGTTCCGATCCCCGCCGCGATCATCCTCGACGAGGTCAACCGCCACCTCGAGGGCGAAAGCCGCCTCGAAGACGACACCCACCGCGCCGAGGTCACCGAAGCCAGCGAGAAGACCTTCCGTCAGCAGATTCTGCTCGACACGATCGCCGAAGCCGAGCAGGTCAAGGTCAGCCAGGACGAGCTCACCCAGTACCTCATCCAGGGCGCCAGCCAGTACGGCATGGACCCGAGCGAATTCGTGCAGACCCTCAACACCAACGGCCAGATCCCGTCGATGGTGGCCGAAGTCGCCCGCAACAAGGCCCTCGCCATCGCCCTGGGCAAGGCCGAGGTCGTTGACTCCAACGGCAAGCCGGTCGACCTGAGCGCGTTCACCGGCCCGGTCGACGACGTCACCGACGCCGAGCCGGTTGTTGAAGCGGATGCCGCTGCCGGCGACGCCGAGGCAGCTCCGGTCGCTGACGCTGACGCCGAGGTTGAAGAGAAGCCCAAGAAGAAGAAGGCCGCTGCCAAGAAGTAGCGTTTGCAGCAGTACCGCCTGATGGCGGGCACGGGCCGACTGGATTCACTCCAGTCGGCCTTCTGCATGCTGCAGGAGCCGTGCGCGGCATCCGGTTATCTGCCGAGGGCGAACAGAGCCGTTTTCGCTCGCGCGCTCCGATAGATTCATTGAGAAGCGACAACTGAAACGGAGCACGACATGGCCGACCCGACACCCACCAACGGTGTATTTGACCGACTGCTGAAGGACCGCATCATCTGGCTCGGCTCAGAGGTCCGTGACGAAAACGCGAACGAGATCTGCGCGAAGATCCTCCTGCTGGCAGCGGAAGATTCCAAACGCGACATCTACCTCTACATCAACTCTCCCGGTGGATCGATCACCGCCGGCATGGCGATTTACGACACGATGCAGTTCGTACCCAACGACATCGTCACCGTCGGTATCGGCATGGCGGCCTCGATGGGCCAGTTCCTGCTCACGAGCGGCACCAAGGGCAAGCGCTACATCACCCCGAACGCGCGGGTACTGTTGCACCAGCCGTCCGGCGGCTTCGGTGGCACGGCCGCCGACATCCAGACCCAGGCCCGCCTCATTCTCGACATGAAGCAGCGCCTCTCCGAGATCACGGCCGCGCAGACCGGAAAGACCCCGGAACAAATTAACGCCGACGGTGACCGTGACAACTGGTTCAGCGCCCAGGAAGCCCTCGAATACGGTTTCGTCGATCACCTGCGCGCATCCGCTTCGGACGTTATCGGCGGTGGCGGCACTGACCCCGACGCCGACGTGTCCAAGTAGCCCACCGAAACTGAACAGGAAGAAATCATGACTATCCCCACATTCGGTGGAACGGCCTACAGCTCGATGGGCGGCTCTACTAAGAACGCTCCCGAGTCGCGCTACATCCTCCCCACCTTCGAAGAGCGCACCGCCTACGGCTACAAGCGCCAGGACCCCTACGCCAAGCTGTTCGAAGACCGCATCATCTTTCTTGGCGTGCAGGTTGACGACGCCTCGGCCGATGACGTCATGGCCCAGCTTCTCGTACTCGAGAGCCAGGACCCTGACCGCGACATCACGATGTACATCAACTCGCCGGGCGGATCGTTCACCGCAATGACGGCGATCTACGACACGATGCAGTACATCCGCCCGCACGTGATGACGGTCTGCCTCGGCCAGGCGGCATCCGCTGCGGCCGTGCTGCTCGCCGGCGGTACAGCGGGCAAGCGTCTCGCCCTACCGAACGCGCGCATCCTGATCCACCAGCCCTCGGTTGGCGGCCAGGGCGGTGGCCAGGCCTCGGACATCGAGATTCAGGCGGCCGAGATTCTACGCATGCGGGTCTGGCTCGAAGAGACCCTCGCACACCACTCCAACCGGAGCGTGGAGCAGGTCAATAAGGACATCGACCGCGACAAGATCATGAGCGCCGCCGATGCTCTCGAGTACGGGCTCATCGACCAGGTTCTGACCAGCCGTAAGAACCTTCCTATGCTCGTTAAATAGCCTAAAGACCTGAACCGGCCGGCTGGCGCGTCGCCTTCGGGCGGCGCGCCGTTTCGGTTTGTGGCGTGCTGCACGTAACTGTCACACGCACAGGCTAGGCTCAATTGCAGCGAGACCAATGGAGGAGGCTGACATGGCCCGAATCGGTGAAAGTGCCGACCTGCTCAAGTGTTCCTTCTGCGGAAAGAGCCAGAAGCAGGTACAACAGCTCATCGCCGGCCCCGGCGTTTATATCTGCGACGAATGCGTCGAGCTGTGCAATGAAATCATCGAAGAGCGTCTGGCCGAAGCCGGCTCTGAGGCCGCCGCCGGTGAATTCGACCTCCCCAAGCCCAAAGAAATCTTCGGCTTTCTCGAGGAATACGTCATTGGCCAAGAACCCGCCAAGCGTGCCCTCGCCGTCGCCGTGTACAACCATTACAAGCGTGTGCGGTCTCGGGCAACGCTCACCGCAGCCGAAGCCATTCACGACGACGTCGAGATCGCCAAGTCCAACATTCTGTTGATCGGCCCGACCGGCTGCGGCAAGACCTACCTGGCCCAGACCCTCGCGAAGCGCCTCAACGTTCCCTTTGCCGTAGCGGATGCGACGGCCCTCACCGAAGCCGGTTACGTCGGCGAAGACGTCGAGAATATTCTGCTCAAGCTCATTCAGGCTGCCGACTATGACGTCAAGCGGGCTGAGACCGGCATCATCTACATTGATGAGATCGACAAGATCGCCCGCAAGGCCGAGAACCCCTCGATCACCCGCGATGTGTCGGGCGAGGGCGTGCAGCAGGCGCTGCTGAAGATTCTTGAGGGCACGATCGCCTCGGTTCCCCCGCAGGGTGGGCGCAAGCATCCGCATCAGGAATTCATTCAGATCGACACCACAAACGTGCTGTTCATCGTGGCTGGTGCTTTCGCCGGGCTCGAAGACATCATCTCGTCCCGCGCCGGTAAGAAGGGCATCGGCTTCGGGGCTCCGCTGCACATCAAGGGCGACGACATCAACCTGTTCAGCGAGGTGCTGCCCGAGGACCTGCACAAGTTCGGGCTGATTCCCGAGTTCATCGGTCGTCTTCCCGTGGTCACCACGGTCACCCAACTCGACCAGGTGGCCCTGATGCAGATTCTCACCGTGCCCAAGAATGCACTCGTGCGTCAATACCAGCGTATGTTCGAGCTCGACGGGGTTGAACTCGAATTCGAACAGCCGGCATTGGAAGCCATCGCCGACCTCGCCGTGCTGCGCAAGACCGGCGCCCGCGGGCTGCGGGCCATCCTCGAAGAAGTGCTCGGCCCGGTCATGTTTGAGGTGCCGTCCACGACCGACGTGGAGCGGGTCATCATTACCCGCGACACGGTGCTGCACAATGCGCCAGCCGAAATGGTGGTGCACAAGACTCGCCAGGTGAAGTCGGCCTAGTTCGGGCGTACCCCGGCGGGTATTTGCTGGGATTGCTGGGGATCGAACAACTCATGTTGGCGGTGGCCATGATGTTGGAGTGGCTGGTGCTGTAGCGGTCGCTTCGCGGTGCATTCGACGTCCGGCTATCGAGTGCCACGGAGGTTGGTTCTGATCTGGTCTGGCCTCACTGAGTCGCCGGTGCACTCTTGAGGGGGTGTTCACCTGCGCGACCGAAACGAGTTCGCAGCAGTATTCCGGTTTCCATGCGTTCAACGACCAGCGCGGACAGCACGGCACCCAGCGCGATGAGCGCACCGGTCACTTCAAGTCCCTCTTCCATACCGACAAGCGCATGGTAGGTCAGGCTGGCGCGCGATAACTCGTCGAGGCGGCCTCCCACCGCGATGCCGCCAATGGCCTCAAAGCCAACGGCACCGAGAAGGTAGATAGCGCCTGCGACGATGAGACGGCGGCGAAGAAGTCGGTCGATCTTGCGGGCGATCCAGAGCAGAAGCAGGCACGCGACAACGGCCAACGGCACACCGACAGTGAGCCAAGCGAAGGTGAAGCGGCTGTCGAGGTCAAAGCGGGCGAGTTTTTCGTGCAACTGGGCGATCTCATCGGCCGACAATTCGACGGCGACGGCGGCGAGCACGAAGTAGGGTGCGCCCAGATCTCGCTCATTTCGTGCAGCGAAGCCGACGGTGGCCAGGCACAGGGCGATACCGGCGAGGAGGAGTCCGGACGCCCAGGCCCACAGATTCGCTTCGCCGTCAGCGTAGACCAGACCCGCTAGCGCGCTGAGGCCACGCCAGCCCGGAGTGCTGATGGCGATGTTCTCGCGCAAGTAGTGTGAGACGAGCCCGCTCAGCAACATGACGGCAAGAACGATGGCGGCGATCCGGAGAAACCGCCGCCGCCCCCTGCCCTGAATGAGACCCGTCGGAACGTCCATGGCCACGTAGCCTACGGCCGCGGATCGTCCCGCGCATCCTCAATACTGAGGGTGCGAGCGAACGGCTAGTTGAGGCCGCGTCGGTCGAGCAGCGGCTGCAGGTCGGCGGGCCGACCGCGCCAATGGCGGTAGGCCTCGAGCGGATCTTTGGTGCCGCCCACCCCGAGCAGCCGATTACGAAAACGATCGCCGTTCGCGCGGGTCAGGCCGCCATTCTCCTTGAACCATTCGACGGTGTCGGCGTCGAGTACCTCGCTCCAGATGTACGAGTAGTAGCCGGCGTCGTAGCCGCCGGAGAACGTGTGCGCGAAGTAGGTGCTGGCGTAGCGGGTGGGAATGGCGGGATTGTCGAGACCGACGGAGGCGAGGGCATCCGCTTCAAACCGGGCCACGTCGGTGACGATCGTGTCGGCATCCATGCGGTGCCAGGCCTGGTCGAGCAGCGCGGCGGCGAGGTATTCGCTGGTCAGGAAACCCTCGTTGAACGCCGACGACGCCTGAATGCGGTCGACTAGTTGCTGCGGCATCTGCTCGTTGGTCTCGAAGTGGCGGGCATAGTTGGCGAGCACGTCGGGCCAGAGCATCCACATCTCGTTGACCTGGCTGGGAAATTCCACAAAGTCGCGGTACACGTTGGTGCCGGAGAACTTGGGATAAGTGGCGCGCGCCAGCAGCCCGTGCAGGGCGTGGCCGAATTCGTGGAACAGGGTGGTGACCTGGTCGTAGGTGAGCAGGGTGGGCTGGCCGGCGGCCGGCTTGGAGACGTTGAGGTTGTTGCAGACCACAGACGTGTCGGTGCCGAGCAGCGAGGACTGTGAGACCAGGGCGTTCATCCAGGCCCCGCCGCGCTTGGAATCCCGGGTGTAGAAGTCGCCGATGTACAGCCCGACGGCAGAGCCGTCTTCGGCGGTGACCTCGAAGACGCGCGAATCGGGGTGCCAGCCCACCAGATCGGGCCGCGCGGTGAAGGTGAGCCCGTACAGCCGGTTGGCCGCAAAGAACACGCCGTTGGCGAGAACGCTCTCAAGCTCGAAATAGGGACGCATGGCGGCGGTGTCGACGTCATATTTGGCTCGGCGCACCTTCTCGGTGTAGAACGCCCAGTCCCACGCGGCCAGTTCGAAACCGCCGCCGTCCGCATCGATCACGGCCTGCAGGTCGGCCTGCTCGAGCAAGGCGTTGCGGGCGGCGGCGGGAGCCAGGCGGGCCAGCAGGTTCCAGACGGCAGCGGGCGTTTTCGCGGTTTGATCGGCGGTCACGTAGGCGGCATGGTTGTCGAACCCGAGCAGCCGGGCCCGTTCGGCGCGCAAATGGGTGATCTCGATCACGAGGGGCCGGTTGTCGGTGTCGGCGCCCGCCGCATCAGAACGGATGCCGCGCGCGCGACTCGCCGCGAGCAACCGTTCGCGCACCCCCCGGTTGGTCAGGCTCGCGAGATAGGGGTGCGATGTGGGAAGGACGAGACTGATCACGTATTGCCCGGTGAGGCCCCGTTCCCTGGCTGCTTCGGCCGCCGCGGATATCTCGCCTTCGGTCAGGCCGTCGAGCTCGGCCACGTCGTCGAGCACGAGCGCGAGGGCGTTGGTGTCACACAGCAGGTTCTTTTCGAACCGGGTGGTGAGGGTCGACAGTCGCGCGTTGAATTCACGCAGGGATTGCTTGTCGTCGTCGTTCAGGCCGGCCCCGGCGAGCGTGAACTCGGTGAAATACCGCTCGACCAGGTAGAGCGACTCGGCATCGAGGCCGAGTCGCGACCGCTCGGCGTGCAGGGCGGCGATGCGCTCGTAGAGCAGGGGATCGAGCCGAATCGCGTCGGCGTGGGCGGCGAGCAGCGGCGCGAGTTCTTCTTCCAGGTCGGTGGTGAAGTCACTCGAGTCGGAGGAACTCTGGTTGAAGAACACCTCGGCGACGCGCGCCAGCGTCTGCCCGCTGCGCTCGAGGGCGACGAGGGTGTTCTCGAAGGTGGGGGCATCCGCTGTGGCGGTGATAGCGTCGACCTCGGCGAGCTGCTCGGTCATGCCGTGGCGAAATGCGGGCCGGTAGTGCAGGTCGGTGATGGCGGCGAACGGCGGCAGCTGGTAGGGCAGGGTGCTGCAGGTGAAAAACGGGTTGTTCGCTGTCGAGGCCATGCCTCCACCCTAACCATCGCGGCCGCTCGGGCGGCGCGTAGGATCTGACCATGACCGACCTGACCGGCAATTCTGAGTCCGCCCCCCGTGACGAATATATTCACGGTCACCACGAGAGCGTGCTGCGTTCGCACACCTGGCGCACGGTCGCGAACTCGGCGGCCTACCTCATTCCGGAGCTGTGCACCGGAGGTGTGCTGCTCGATGTCGGCTGCGGCCCCGGCACTATCACGGTCGATCTGGCCCGGCGTCTCGCTCCCGGACGAGTTGTCGGCATAGACGCGTCGCCTGACATCGTCGCGCGTGCGACCGGTCTCTCCGCCGACGAGGGGGTGCACAACGCGAGCTTTCAGGTCGGCGACGTCTACGCGCTCGATTTCGCCGACGACACCTTTGACATCGTGCACGCCCACCAGGTGATGCAGCACCTCGCCAACCCGGTCGCGGCGATGACCGAGATCCGCCGGGTGTTGCGGCCCGGCGGCGTGTTCGCCGCCCGCGACGTGGACTATGGGGGAGTCATGATTGCGCCGCCGATAGACGGGCTGGTCGACTGGATGCGGGTCTACCGCGAGGTGCACTACTGGAACGGCGGCGACCCCGACGCTGGCCGGTCCCTCAAAACCTGGGCCAGGCGGGCCGGCTTCACCACCGTGACCAGCAGCGCATCCGTCTGGTGCTTCGCGTCCGACGCCGAGCGTGAGTGGTGGGGGGAATCGTGGGCGGTGCGGGTGACCGAATCCAGCTTCGCGGCCCACGCCATCGAATCGGGGGTGGCCGATCTCGCCGACCTCAAGCGGATGGCCGCGGCCTGGCGAGAGTGGGTGCGTGACCCCGACGGCTGGTTCGGTATGCCGCACGGCGAAATTCTGGCCCGCGCCTGACGCTCGGGCCTGAAACCCGGTGCGGTCAGGCCGCGCGGCTGCCGCTCCGGATCAGATCCAGTCCTCGTCGTCATCATCCGTGCTCGTCGACGGCTGCGTGATGGTCGCGCTGTCGTCGACCGGGTTGAAGCGGATGACCGTGCCGTCGTCGAGTTCGATCACCGGCTTGGACTCCAGCCAGGTCAGCGTCCAACGCCACGTACTGGTATCGACGGCGAGCGCCGTGAGGTCGTCTTCGACGGCCTTGACGGCGATTTCAACGACGTGGGGAAGCCCGGTGGGCAGGGTTCCCCCGAGAGTCCAACGCGTGCCCAGCTGCACGGTCTAGACGTCGATTTCGTAGGTGACCCAGTCGGTACGGGTACCGACCTGGTCGTAGAGCACCTGCGCGGTAGCGTTGTCGGCCGCGGTCACCAGCTGCACCTGGGCCAGCTTTCGCTCGCGCGCGTACGCCTTGGTGAAGTCCATCAGCAGTGTGCCGACACCCTTGCCGCGGGCGTCCTCGGCAACGTAGAGGTCGTCGAGGAACAGGGCGAGGTCGCCGCTGAGGGTGCGCGGCACGGTGCGGTAGTGCGCGAGGCCGACGAAATCGCCCCGGTCGTCAACCGCGACGGCACCGTCAAGCGAGTTGTTCGGGTCGATGATCCAGCTCCAGACCTGAAGGGCCTTCTGATCGGTCAGTTCGCTCTCATAGAACGCGCTGTAGCCCTCGAACAGGCCCAGCCAGGGGAAAAAGTCTTTGTCGCCCAGCGGGCGCACGGTTACTGACATCGGGTCTCCTAACTTTCCAACACCGTGGCGAACACGATGTCGGTCACAGCGAGTTCGCTGCCGTCGATAAAGGTCAATTCGTGAATCCGACCGACCGCCTTAAGATCCGCGGCGGCCAGGGTGAGTAGTGCGATCTCGGCGGGTGCACCGCATATTACTGCAGATTCCACCTCAGATTTCTGCGACGCCTTCGCATCCGTTTTAGCCCGACGGATGCCGGTCAGCGCGCGGCTGGCCAGGTCGAGCAGGGCGATGTTGCCGGTGGCGACCGCGTCGCTGCCGAGCAGATCGGCCGCGACCGGCCACGGAGAGGTGTGCACCGAGCCCTCGTTCGACCAGGACCAGGCCTCTTCGGTGGCGAATGGAACGAACGGCGCGAACAGGCGCAGCAGGGTGGCGAGCGCCGTGCGCAGGGCGGCAACGGCCGAGGCCTGCTCCGGGCCCGGCTCGCCGTAGGCGCGTTCTTTGACGAGCTCGAGGTAGTCGTCGCAGAAGGTCCAGAAGAAGCTCTCGGTGGTTTCCAGCGCCCGAGCGTGGTCGTAGTTCTCGAACGCTGTCGTGGCCTGGGCGACGACAGCGGTGAGGCCCGCCAGCATGCTCTGGTCGACCGGTTCGGTGATCGGGGCCGTTCGGCTGCCCTGCGACATGGCGACGAACTTGCTCGCGTTGAGGATCTTGATGGCGAGACGACGGCCGATCTTGATCTGCGTCGGGTTCTTCGGGTCGAAAGCGGCATCGGTCCCGAGCCGAGACGATGCCGCCCAGTAGCGCACCGCGTCGGAGCCGTGCAGCTCGAGCATGTCGGCCGGGGTGACCACGTTGCCCTTCGACTTGCTCATCTTCTTGCGGTCGGGGTCCACGATGAAGCCGCTGAGGGCGGCATGCTGCCACGGCGAGATACCGTGCTGCTGCTCGGCGCGCAGCAGGGTGGAGAACAACCAGGTGCGAATGATGTCCTGGCCCTGCGGACGCAGCGAGTAGGGGAAGACCAGGTTGAACAGTTCCGGGTCGCGTTCCCAGCCGCCGGCGAGCTGCGGGGTGAGTGAGGAGGTGGCCCAGGTGTCCATGACGTCGACCTCGCCGACGAAACCGCCGGCCTGGCCGCGCTGGCTTTCGGTGTAGCCGGGCGCGGCATCCGAGGAGGGATCGACCGGCAGCAGGTCGCGGGTGGCCACGATCGGCTGGTCGAAGACCGGGTTCGTGTTGGAGTCGAGCGGGTACCAGACCGGCAGTGGCACGCCGAAGAAGCGCTGGCGGGAGACGAGCCAGTCGCCGGTGAGGCCGTTCACCCAGTTCTCGTAGCGCACCTTCATGAATTCGGGGTGCCAGGCAAGCTCGGAGCCGTGCTCGAGCAGGCGGGCGCGCAGCTTCTCGTCGCGGGCGCCGTTGCGGATGTACCACTGCCGGGTGGAGACGATTTCGAGCGGCTTGTCGCCCTTTTCGAAGAACTTCACCGCGTGCACGATCGGCTTCGGATCGCCGATCAGGTCGCCGCTGGCCTTGAGCAGCTCCACGACGGCCTGTTTGGCCGAGAACACGGTCTTGCCGGCGAGTTGGGCGTAGGCAGCGCGGCCGGCTTCGGAAACGATGGCTTCCGGAACCTCGGCGATGATGCGGCCGTCGAAACCCATGATGGCGCGGTTGGGCAGGTCGAGTTCACGCCACCACACCACGTCGGTCACGTCGCCGAAGGTGCAGATCATGGCGATTCCTGAGCCCTTGTCTTTCTGGGCCAGGTGGTGGGCGAGCACGGGAACTTCGACGCCGAACACCGGGGTCGTCACCGTGGTGCCGAACAGGTGCTTGTAGCGTTCGTCGTCGGGATGCGCGACGAGGGCAACGCAGGCCGGGAGCAGTTCAGGTCGGGTGGTCTCGATCTCGATGGTGGAACCGTCAGGCTTGGCGAACGCCACCCGGTGGTACGCGGCGGGCATGTCCTTGTCTTCGAGCTCGGCCTGGGCGACGGCGGTGCGGAAGGTGACGTCCCACAGGGTGGGGGCCATGGCCTGGTAGGCCTCACCGCGTTCGACGTTGCCGAGAAAGGCAAGCTGCGAGGTGAACAGGGCTTCCTGGCCGATGGTGCGGTAGGTCTGGGTCCAGTCGACGGAGAGGCCGAGGGTGCGCCAGAGCGCTTCGAACTGCTTCTCATCTTCTTTGGTGAGGGTTTCGCACAGTTCGATGAAGTTGCGGCGGCTGATCGGCAGCTGGTCGGCGGCCTTGGAACTCTTGCCGTCGCCGCCTTCGAACGGGGGAACGAAGTTGTCGGTGTAGCGAAGCGACGGGTCGCAGCGCACGCCGTAATAGTTCTGCACGCGCCGTTCGGTGGGCAGGCCGTTGTCGTCCCAACCCATCGGGTAGAACACGTTCTTGCCGCGCATCCGCTGAAACCGGGCGACGACGTCGGTATGGGTGTACGAGAACACGTGGCCGATGTGCAGTGAGCCCGACGCGGTCGGCGGGGGCGTGTCGATCGAATAAATCGTGTCGCGGGTGGCGTTCTCACGAGCGAACCGGTAGGTGCCGTCGCTCTCCCAGCGGGTCTCCCATTTGGCTTCGAGCCCTTCGAGGGCAGGCTTTTCAGGAACGCGGTCAGCGTGGGTCATCATTCTCCGGTTCGGTATATTCGGCACCGTGTCGATGGTGAGGTGCCTGAGTGTGCCCGTCTAATCTACCCGATCGGCCCTTTTTCCCCGAACGGGGGTCAATCCGGCAGATCGTTCAAGCCGGCAGCCGGGGTACGGCGGCGAGCAGCTGCACCGAATACGGATGCTGCGGCGCGGCGAACACGCGCGCCGCCGGCCCGCTCTCCACGACGCGACCAGCTCGCATGACCGCGATCTCGTCGCTGACGTGCTGCACCACACCGAGGTCGTGCGAGATGAAAATCAGGCTGAGGCCGCGCTCCCGCTGCAGGTCGTCGAGCAGGTCGAGCACCTGGGCCTGCACGCTCACATCGAGCGACGAGACCGGTTCGTCGCAGATGAGTATCGCCGGTCGACCGGCCAGGGCCCTGGCAATGCCGACCCGCTGACGCTGACCGCCCGAGAGTTCGAGCGGGCGGCGGGTCAGCACCGCGGCGGCGAGGCCGACCTCGTCGAGCAGGGTCAAAAGCCGAGCCGTCGTCTGCGGTGCGCGGCGTCGCTGACGGAGGCCCGGCGAAAGGCCCAGTGCGTCGGTGAGGATCTCGGCGACGTTCCAGCGCGGGTCGAACGAGCCGAGGGCATCCTGGTAGATAGCGCCGACGCCGGGGCGCAGCCCGCGCCGGGTCTTCTCGCTCGCCGCGCTCCACGGCTCGCCGAACACCCGCACCGCACCCCGATCCGGCGGCAGCAGAGCGAGCAGCAGTCGGGCGGTCGTGGTCTTGCCCGAGCCGGACTCGCCGACGATTCCGAGGGTGCTGCCGCGCTTCAGCGCGAAGGAGACGTCGTCGACGGCGAGGTGCCGGCTGCCGTCCGGTCGTCGAAAAGACTTGGACAGTCCGATGGCTTCGAGCACGACCGTGCTGGCTGCCGAAACCGTGCTGTCGTCCAAAACCGTACTGTTTGCCAAAACGGTGCTGTCTGCTGAAACCGGGCTCGCGGCATCCCTTGGGCGAGTGCTGAGGGAGAGCCGAGTGCCGCGCGGTTTGTCGGCCGGGATCGCCGCGACCATACGTTGGGTCTGCTCGTGCCGGGGGGCGCCCAGAACCTGTTCGGTGCGGCCGGTCTCGATCATGCGGCCGTCGTGCATCACCGCGACCCGGTGCGCGATGCGGCTCACCACGGCGAGGTCATGACTGATCAGCAGCACGGCGGTGCCGGCCCGCGTGATGTGCTCGAGCAGGGCCAGAATCTGCGCCTGCACGGTTACGTCGAGCGCCGTGGTCGGCTCGTCGGCGATGAGCAGCGGCGGGTCCAGGGCGATCGCGGCGGCGATCAGGGCGCGCTGACGTTCCCCGCCGGAGAGCTGCCCGGAGAGCTTCTGCACCTGAGTCGCCGGCTCGGGCAGGCCGACCGCGTCGAGCAGTTCCAGCACCCGGCGTGCCCGGGCGGCGGCGCCGAGGATGGTGTGCAGGCGCAGCGAGTCGGCAATTTCCCGGCCGATCGGCCGCAGCGGGTCGAGCGAGACCAGGGCATCCTGCAGCACCAGGCCCACGTCCTTGCCCCGGCGGGCCCGCCAGGCACGGTCGGTGAGGCCGAGCACGGTCTGCCCGCCGAGTTCGAGCCGGTCAGCGCCGACCCGGGCGTTCGCCCCGGCGAGACCGAGCAGGCTGCGCGCGGTCACGCTCTTGCCCGAGCCTGATTCGCCGACGATGGCGAGGCACTCGCCCCGGGCGATCTCGAACGAGACACCGCGAACGACCGGGTCGGCGCCGAAGCCCACCCGCAAATTGTGAACGGTCAGTGCCGCCGCCGGTTCGGTCATGGTCATTCGTGCCTCGGGTTCATGCGTGCCTCATTCTTCGGTCGATGCTGCGGCCGAGCACCGTGGCCGTCACGGCGGTCAGCACGATGAACAGGCCGGGAAAGAAGCTCATCCACCAGGCCGATGTGATGTAGGTGCGCCCGGCCGAGAGCATGGCGCCCCACTCGGCCGTCGGCGGTTCGGCACCGAGGCCGAGGTAGCTCAGCGTCGCCGCCCAGACGATGGCCTGCCCGATGCCGAGGGTTGCGAGCACCAACAGCGGTGCGAGGGTGTTCGGCAGAATGTGACGCAGCAGAATCTGCCAGCGGGTGCGACCAAGAACGGTCGCCGCCTCGACGAACGCCGCCGAGCGCACCGTGATCAGCTGCGCGCGAACGATCCGGGCATACCCGGGCGCTGTGGACAGCCCGACGGCGATGGTGGCGGTCGCCACTCCCGGGCCGAAGATGACGATGAACAGCAGGGCCAGGAGCAAGCCGGGAAACGCGAACAGCACCTCAAGAAACCGATTCACGGTGAAGTCCACCACTCGGCCGAGCATCCCGGCCAGGGTGCCGAGCACGATGCCGAGCCCCAACCCGATCGCCGTGGCGGCGGCACCGATCACAAGCGAGTACTGGGTGCCGTGCACCACCCGGGTGAAGATGTCCCGGCCCGACTCATCGGTGCCGAAGACGTGCGCTCCCGTCGGCGGCATGAACGCCGAGAGCGGGTCAATGCCGAGAGGGTCGCCGGGGGCCAACAGCTGCGGCGTCACAGCAGCGACCAGCAGAAAGACGGCCAGCAGTCCGGCTGTCGCCTCGGCCAGGCCGAGGCGGCGCGGTTGACCCGAGCGGGCAGCCTGGGTGGCTAGCTCGGCCTGCACCTCGAGATCGCTCATTCGCTGCGCAATCGGGGATCGACCAGGCGAGTGGCGGCATCCGTCAGCAGCGTCATCAGAATGTAGGCGACCGCGACGATCATGACCACGCCGATCACCACGGGAACGTCTCGCAGGGTGACGGCGGTCAGCAGGGTGCGACCGAGCCCGGGGCGAGCGAAAATGGTTTCAACGACCACCGCGCCGCTGATCAGTGAACCGAACGCCCAGCCGGAGAGGCTGATTGCGGGCAGGGAGGCGTGCCGCAGCGCATGGGTCCAGAGCACTCCGCGCTCACTCTCGCCGCGGGCGCGGGCCGAGAGCACGAAGGGGCTCTCCAACGCCGCGAGCAGCGATTCGCGCAGAATCTGGCCGAGAAAACCGGCCAGCGGAATCGCGAGGGTGAGCACCGGAAGCACCAGTCCGGCGGCGCCAACGGTACTGATCGGCGGCAGCACGCCGAGCCAAATGCTGAACACCACGATCAGCGAGGTCGCCAGCCAGAAATGCGGCAGCGCCGCCGCGACGATCTCGAGGCCGGACCCCACCCGGGCGGCGACCGTGCCGCCGCGCGTCGACCAGGCGGCCAGCGCGAGGGCAAGCAGCCAGGCCAGAGCCAGGGCCAGAACGGCCAGCAGCACGGTGCCGCCGAGCTGATCGAGCACGAGCGGCCCGACATCCTGATTGAGGGCGTACGACCGGCCGAGATCACCGGTGGCGAGGCGGCCGAGCTGGGCCAGATACTGCACCAAAACGGGTTTGTCGAACCCGTATTCGGTGCGCACCGCGGCGAGAGCTTCGGGGGACGCCTGCGATCCGGGGCCGCCGAGCACCGCCTGGGCCGGGTCGCCCGGGATGAGGCGCACCGCGAAAAAGGTGATCGAGGCCACCGCCCAGAGTACGAAGATCGCTCCGCCGAGGCGGGCTGCCACGGGGGCGAACACTCGCAGCGCGGCCCGGCGTGGGCTTACCGGTTCAGCCACGTGTCGTACAGGGTGGGCACGGCCACGGTCGGCAGGGTGCGAAGGCCCTGCACATCGCCGCGCAGCAGAAAGTGATTCTGCTGGTCGTAGAGCGGCAGAAGGTAGAAGCCTTCCAGAATGCGGTTCTGGGCGTCGGCGTAGAGGGAGCTGCGCTCGTCGGTATCCGTGGTGCGCGCCGCCGTCGTGAGCAGCGCATCGATCTCGGGGTCGTTCACCTGGGCGAGGTTGGCGAAGTACCCGCTTGGCGCCGGCACGATGCTGTCGGAGTGGTACAGAATGCGCAGCACGTCGGGGCCGACCTTGGTGTACGGCGCGCTCACCGCGTCGTAGTCGTTGGAGGCGAGGGCGGCGTACCAGCTGGAGAGATCCATCGGAGCGAGGTTCACCTCGAAGCCGGTCTCCTTCGCGGTCGCCTGAATCTGCTCGAACACGCTCTGCTCGGCCGGAATGGACTGGTTGGTGCTCACCGGAAACTCCACCGACAGCCGCACACCGTCTTTGGCCCGGTAGCCGTCGGCATCCGTTTCGTTCCAGCCGGCCGCATCGAGCAGTTCGGCGGCGGCGGCCGGGTCGTAGTCGAACAGGGCGGCGTTCGAGATGGCGGTGCCCTCAACGCTCGACAGCGCCGAGTACGAGCGGGTGGCCGTGCCCTGGAACAGGCTCGACACGGCATCGTCCACGTTGGCCGAGCGGATGAACGCCTCCCGCACCCGCACATCGTTGAAGGGGGCCTGACCCGAGTTCAGTTCGATGCGGTTGGCGGCGCCGGGCCGGGGCGAGTCGAGCTGCTCGATTGAATCGCTCTGCTTCGCCTGCACGATCGTGTCCGGCTGGGCGTTGTCGATCACGTCGACCTCGCCGGACTGCAGGGCCGCGTAGCGCGATGCCGAGTCGGGGATGAACCGCCAGATGACCTCCTCGAGGTAGGCGGGGCCGGCGTGGGCGGCATCCGCTGGAGGGGAGACGTAATCGTCGTTGCGCACGAGGGTGATGGCGTTCTGCTTCACCCAGCTCTGCACGATGAACGGGCCGGTGCCGACCGGGCTGGCACAGTTCTCGTCCTGGCTGCGTTCGAGGGCGGCCGGCGATTCCATGGCGAGCCAGGGCTGGGACAGTGACTCGAGCAGGGCGCTGTCCGGTTCTGTCAGGGTGAAGCGCACGACGGTGGGGGAGACCGCCGCAACGGTCTTCACCTTGCCGAGGGCCAGGTATCCGGTCGAGGAGAGTGTCGTCGGGTTCTGCAGGTGCGCGATGTTGGCCTGCACGGCTGCGGCGTCGAATGCGGTGCCGTCGGTGAAGGTCACATCGGCGCGCAGGGTGAAGTCCCAGGTCAGGCCGTCGTCGCTCGGGGTCCAGGACTCGGCCAGCCAGGGAATGATCTGGCCGGCGTCGTTACGGGAGACGAGCGATTCGAGGTACTGGGCGCTGACCAGCGCCTGGGGAAAGTTTCCGCCGACGTGCGGGTCGAGGCAGCTCGGCTCGGCGTCGCCGGAGGCGTAGGTGAGCGTGCCGCCGCTTCGGGGCTCGCCGGCCGGTTCGTTCGGGCCGGCCGGCGTGCAGCCGGCCAACAGCAGCCCGAGGGCGACGATGCCGGTCGTGGCGGCGAGCAGACGACGGGGACGGGCTGGGCGCCGCATTTGATTCTTCACCCCTCAACGTTAGGCTACGGCGGTCGTTCATCCGGTACGATTGTGGTCAATGACAGTGACCCGGCTATCACCGGGGAGTCTTTGGAAGAACGGATGCCCGCCCTCGGGTTGGCAGCTCAGTAGAACCGAACGGGTCGGGCCCGTCACAGCCTTTGAACAAGCGGTCGCCCAGCGGTTTCGGGCGGCAAGCGAGGTGGTACCGCGGCGATTTCTACAGAATCGTTCGTCCTCGTGGAGCAGGGCCCCAGTGACCCGTCCCGGTAGGAGAAGCATTTTGTACCCCAAGAGCAGTACTACGCCCCCCCACGGCACGCCTGCCGAGGCCATCGTTCCCTCGCCGAACTTTCCGGCCCTTGAAAACGAGGTGCTCGAATTCTGGAAGAACGACGACACCTTTCAGGCCTCGATCGACCAGCGCGACGGTGCCGAGGAGTGGACCTTCTACGACGGCCCGCCGTTCGCCAACGGTCTGCCGCACTACGGCCACCTGCTCACCGGCTACGCCAAAGACCTGTTCCCCCGGTTTCAGACCATGCGCGGCAAGCAGGTGCACCGCCGGTTCGGCTGGGACACCCACGGCCTGCCCGCCGAACTCGAAGCCGAACGCAAGCTCGGCATCACCGATAAGAGTCAGATCGAAGAGATGGGTCTTGCGGCGTTCAACGCGGTGGCCCGCGAGTCGGTGCTCGAATACACCAAGGACTGGGAAGAGTACGTCACCCGCCAGGCTCGCTGGGTCGACTTCGAGAACGACTACAAGACCCTCGACATCACCTTCATGGAGTCGGTGATCTGGGCATTCAAGCAGCTGCACACCAAGGGGCTGGCCTACGAGGGCTACCGGGTGCTGCCCTATTGCTGGCGCGACCAGACCCCGCTCTCCAACCACGAACTGCGCATGGACGACGACGTCTACAAGATGCGTCAGGACCAGACGGTCACGGTCACCTTTCCGCTGATCGGCGCCAAGGCCGAAGTGCTCGGCCTCACCGCCGTGCGTGCGCTGGCCTGGACCACGACCCCGTGGACCCTCCCGACGAACTTCGCGCTCGCCGTGGGCCCCGAAATCGTCTACGCCGTCGTGCCGGCCGGCCCGAACGGCACACCCGATGCCGAGGTGCTGCGCGAAGGATCAGCCGATGCCACGGTGCTCGGCGCCGAATACCTCATCGCGATCGACCTGGTCGGCAACTACGCCAAGGACCTCGGCTATGAGTCGGCGGCTGAGGCCGTCGCATCCGTTTCGCGCACGGTGACCGGGCTCGAGCTCGAGGGTGTCAGCTACGACCGCCTGTTCGATTACTATGCCGACGAAGCGGTCTGGGGCACCCAGAACGCCTGGCGCATCCTCGTGGCCGACTACGTCACCACGAGCGACGGTACCGGCATCGTGCACCAGGCTCCCGCCTACGGCGAGGAAGACCAGAAGGTCTGTGAGGCCGCCGGCATCCCGGTGATCCTCTCGCTCGACGACGGCGGAAAGTTTCTCAGCGACGTTCCCGAAGTGGCCGGCCAGCTCTGGAGCGACGCCAACAAGCCGCTCACCGCGCTGCTCAAGGCCAACGGCCGGCTCATTCGCCAGGCCAGCTACGAGCACTCATACCCGCACTGCTGGCGCTGCCGCAACCCGCTCATCTACAAGGCGGTGTCGAGCTGGTTCGTGCGCGTCACCGACTTTCGTCCGCGCATGGTCGAGCTCAATCAACAGGTGAACTGGGTTCCGGAAAACGTCAAGGACGGCCAGTTCGGCAAGTGGATCGGCAACGCCCGCGACTGGTCGATCAGCCGCAACCGCTACTGGGGTTCACCCATCCCGGTCTGGAAGAGCGACAACCCCGAATACCCCCGAACGGATGTCTACGGCTCGCTCGACGAGTTGGCCGCCGACTTCGGGGTGCGCCCGACCGACCTGCACCGCCCGTACATCGATCAGCTGACCCGACCGAACCCCGACGACCCTACCGGGCAGTCCACGATGCGGCGCATCACCGATGTGCTCGACGTCTGGTTCGACTCCGGCTCGATGCCGTTCGCGCAGGTGCACTACCCGTTCGAGAATCGGGAATGGTTCGAAGCCCACAACCCCGCCGACTTCATCGTGGAGTACATCGGGCAGACCCGCGGCTGGTTCTACCTGCTGCACGTGCTCTCCACCGCCCTGTTCGACCGACCGGCCTTCAAGAACGTGGTCAGCCACGGCATCGTACTCGGCAACGACGGCCAGAAGATGAGCAAGTCGCTGCGCAACTACCCCGACGTGAACGAAGTTTTCGACCGTGACGGTGCCGACGCCATGCGCTGGTTCCTGATGAGCTCCCCGGTGCTGCGCGGCGGCAACCTTGTCGTCACCGAGGAGGGCATTCGCGAAGGTGCCCGCCAGGTCATGCTGCCGCTGTGGAGCACGTACTACTTCTTCACCCTCTATGCGAATGCGTCGTCGTCCACTAAATCTTCCGCCAACGGTGCCAGCGGCTATGAAGCCACCTGGCGCACCGATTCGACCGACGTGCTCGATCGATACCTGCTCGCCAAGACCCGCGACCTTATCGTCGGCGTCACGAGCGACCTCGAAGCCCTCGACAGCACCGTCGCCGCCGCACGGCTGCGTGACTTCGCCGACGTGCTCACCAACTGGTACGTGCGTCGGTCGCGCGACCGGTTCTGGGGCGGCGCCGCCGAAGGGGCCACCGCCCACGAAGCCTTCGACACCCTGTACACCGTGTTGGAAACCGTTTGCCGGGTCACCGCGCCGCTGCTGCCCCTCGTCACCGAGCGCATCTGGCAGGGGCTCACCGGCGGCCGCAGCGTGCACCTCGAAGACTGGCCCGACGCCACCCTGTTCCCCGCCGACGATGAGCTCGTCACGACGATGGACCAGGTGCGCCTGATCAGCAGCACCGTGCTGTCGCTGCGCAAACAGGCCGGCCTGCGGGTGCGCCTGCCGCTGACCAACCTCACCGTCGTCACCGGCAACACGCAGGCGCTGGCCTCTTTCGTCGCCATTCTCCGCGACGAGCTCAACCTGAAGACGGTCACGCTGATCGAACTCGAAGACGACAGCGCCCCAGCCTACGGTGTCACGAGCAAGCTCGTCGTCAACGCCCGCGCCGCCGGTCCCCGCCTCGGCAAGCAGGTGCAGCTGGTCATCAAGGCCGCCCGCGCCGGCGACTGGAGCGAGACCGACGGCGTCGTCACGGCCGGCGGCATCGCCCTGGAGCCGAGTGAGTACGAGCTGACCCTTGAAGCGAACAGCGACGCCGGCGACGGTGCCGCCGCCCTCGCGCTGCTGCCCGGCGGCGGTTTCGCGCTGCTCGCGACCACCACCACCCCCGAGCTCGAGGCCGAGGGCTTCGCCCGCGACCTCATTCGCGCCGTGCAGGACACCCGCAAGTCGGCGGGCTTCCAGGTGAGCGACCGCATCCGTTTGGATCTCGTCTTTCAAAGCGAAGCGGATGCCGATTCCTTCGACCTCGCTCGGGGAGTCGATGTTGCGGCCGAGACCCTCGCAACGAGTTTCAGCACCCACCGCCCGTCCACCGGCGACTTTCCCGCTGACCTGCCGTCCGAGTGGCTCGAAGCGCGCGTCGGCGCGCCGGTCGAGCACTACGTACGGTTCGCAGCCGACCACTATGTCAATCTGGGCGCCGTCATCGTAGCCGTCGCACGCGTGAACGGAGCCATCCTTGTCTGATAACACCCCGACCGACGGTATCCCCGCCGACGACAGCGCCGACTGGAAGAACATCACCGGGCGCGGCGACGATGAGGAGCCGATGAACCAGCCGGCGCCCCTCGACGCCTTCCGCGAAGCGGGAGACGCCGTCTTCGCCGAGCTGCTGTTGCGGGTGGGGGAGGCGCAGCCGCAGCCGCGCCTCGCGCCCACCCGGCGCGCACTGGACTTTCTCGGTGATCCGCAGAGTTCGTACCCGATCATTCACGTGGCCGGCACCAACGGAAAGACCAGCACGAGCCGTCTGGTCGAGAGCATTGTGCGCGCCTATGGCCTGCGCACCGGCCTGCTGACCAGCCCACACCTGGTGCGGCTGAACGAACGCATCGTCATTGACGGCGAACCGATCAGCGACCAGATTCTCGCCGCGAACTGGGCCGACATCCAGCCCTATCTGGGGCTCGTCGACCAGGAGCTCGAAGCGGCCGGCGAGGTACCCCTGACCTTCTTCGAGGCGCTCACCGTGCTCGCCTTCGCCTGCTTCGCCGACGCACCGGTGGACGTCGCCGTGATCGAGGTCGGCATGGGCGGCGAATGGGATTCCACCAATGTCGCCGACGGCCAGGTGGCCGTGTTCACCCCGATCGCCCTCGATCACACCCTGCGCCTCGGCAACACCGTCGCCGAGATCGCCCGCACCAAGAGCGGCATCATCAAGCCGGCGGCAGCCGTGGTTTCTGCAGCCCAGAGCCCGGAAGTTCAGGCCGAACTCGACCGTGCAGTCGAACTGAGCGAGTCGACCCTCGCCCGCGAGAACGAGGGGTTCGAACTGCTCTCGAGCACCGTCGCGGTCGGCGGCCAGGTCATCTCGGTGCGCGGCCTCGCCGGCACCTACAACGAGTTGTTCCTGCCGCTCTACGGCACCCACCAGGCCCAAAACGCGGCACTCGCCATCGCCGCCGTCGAATCGTTCCTCGGCGCGGGCAGCCAGGCCCTGGTCGGGGATCTGCTCGCTGAGGGACTCGGCAGCGCGACCTCACCCGGACGCCTGCAACTGGTCGGTATCGAACCGACCGTGCTCGTGGACGCCGCGCACAACCCGCACGGTGCCACGGCCCTCGCGGCGGCCCTCGAGGCGTACTTCGACTTCGACGAGATCGCCGTCGTGGTCGGAATCCTCGCCGACAAGGACGCTGGAGGCATCATCGCGGCCCTCGCCCCCCAGGTCGACCGGTTCTACGTCACCGAGCCGCACTCCGAACGTGCCGTGCGCATGGACGACCTCGCCGACAATATCGCCGAGTGGACCAGCGAGCAGGTCACGTTCCGCTTCGACGACCTGGCCGGTGCCCTCGACAGCGCTCGCGAGTGGGCCGCCGAGGCGCCCAAGCGGGCCGTGCTGGTCACCGGATCCATCGTGCTCGTCGGCGAAGCGATCACCCTCGCCGCCGCCGGCGAATGGATGGAGAAATGAGGGGGCCGCGGTCGGTCACACGCTCGCTCGCCACGATCCTCCTCGGCTTCGAGACCATCGTCGTCTTCCTGGGCGCCGTCGTCACGCTTGGCCTGGTGTCGGTCCAGGCCGAACCCGGCCCGGTCTCCCCGCTCGCCGTCATCATCGGCGGTGTGCTACTCGTCCTCGCTATGGTCGCGCTGATCGGACTCCTGCGCTATCGCTGGTCGTACGCGATCGGCTGGCTGCTGCAGGCGGTCATCATCGCCACCGGGTTCGTCACGCCGGCCATGTTCTTCGTCGGCGCCCTGTTTGCCGCCATGTGGACCTACTGCATGATCACCGGTTCCCGCATCGACCACTCAAATCCCGACCAATCCAAGGAGACTGTATGAACACCCCGATCGAAGAAACCCTCGTCCTGGTCAAGCCCGACGGCGTTGCCCGCAACCTGACCGGCGAAATTTTGCGCCGC
This sequence comes from Cryobacterium sp. TMT1-3, assembly GCF_004402315.1. Taxonomy (NCBI): domain Bacteria; kingdom Bacillati; phylum Actinomycetota; class Actinomycetes; order Micrococcales; family Microbacteriaceae; genus Cryobacterium; species Cryobacterium sp. TMT1-3. The sequence goes on along the minus strand of NZ_SOFW01000006.1, from coordinate 366,545 downwards.
ATCGAAGCCAAGGGGTATTCCCTCGTCGACGTGAAGCTCGTCGAACCTGACCGCTCGCTGCTCGCCGCGCACTACGCCGAGCACGAGGGCAAGCCGTTCTACGAGCCCCTCGTGGAATTCATGGAGAGCGGCCCCATCGTTGCGTTCCGCATCGCCGGCAACCGGGTCATCGAGGGCTTCCGTGCCCTCGCCGGCACCACCGACCCCACGACCGCCGCGCCCGGCACCATCCGCGGTGACCTCGGTCGCGACTGGGGCGTGAAGGTTCAGCAGAACCTCGTGCACGGCTCGGACTCAGCCGAGTCCGCCGCGCGCGAGCTCGCCCTCTGGTTCGACTAGCCAGCACCACGCCAATTGCCCTCGTCTCAATTCTGAGCGGGGGCAATTTTCGGTTCAGATTACAGTCGGTTCAGCACGTCCATGTTGACCTGCGCAACGATGAAAAACACGATATAGCAGACGATCGTGATGACGAAAATCCACGAATAGGCTCCGGCAGCCACGCGGCGAACGGATGCCCCACCCGGCAGGTTGCCGACCTTCACGTTATAGAGGGTCACGGTGAGAAAAACCGGAATGGTCACCGCCCAGGTCACCATGCACCAAGGGCAGAGCACGTCGAGCACGAAGATGCTCTGGCCGATGAACCAGATCACGAGGGTGATCGCGGCGAGCATGCCGACGTTGAGTCCCACCCAGAACCAGCGGGCAAACCGCGCCCCGGCCAGTATCGCCATGCCGATCGTGATGATCACACTCCAGGCGGCGAGTCCGATCAGCGAGTTCGGAAAGCCGAACACGGCTCCCTGCGGCGAGGAGAGATTGGTCGCGCAACCGATGAGGACACTGAAACTGCAGCTCAGCTGAGCGTTCGGATCCTCGAGCAAGTGGATCTTGTCGAGCGTGAGGGCGAAGGCCGCTGCAAACGCGATGATTCCGGCGATGATCAGGAAAAAAGCCAGGCCGGTTGGACGCTGTGAACGCTCTGTCTGTGGCACTCTTGCGATTATGCCACGCGCACGGCGTGGCTTTGTGCGATTACATGCGATAATCGTTGATAGTCGTTGAGCCGCGCTCAAGCAGACGCCACAGTGCTTAATGAAGACAGTGCTTAATGAAGACAGAGCTTAATGAGTACAGAGCTTGCCCGGGCAACAGTCGCCCGGAATTAGGGTCCCACGACCCGAAGTTTTAGCAGCCAGAGCACCGCCCCCGAGCAGCAACAGGGAGCAAAGCCGGTTGCCGTAGTAAAACATTCGCGAGGTGGTCACGAAGGTGACCGGCTCGCACGAGAGAGTAACCGGTGGGTGGCGCGGTCACCCACAGCGGTCAAGGAGCGCACCAGTGATGGTGGAAGACAACGAAAACAAAAAACGCAAGAGCCTGTTCGGCACTCGCAAATCAACACGGAAGGCGCTGGTCTCAGTACCGACCGTGCCGGCAATCGAGGCGCCCATCGTGCCAGTGGCCGACGCCCCCGCGAAGGTGACCATCGCCGAGTACAACAACGTCACCGGAGCCCAGCAGATGATCGACGCTACGCCAACCACCCCGGCAGACGCCACGGCCGACGACCAGGTCGCGGCCCCGGTGCGCTCGTCCTTCTCCCTGCTCTTCCAGGCGCCGGAGATTCTGCCGATGCCGGCTCGTACCGGCATCCGCTCGTCACAGCAGCAGTCCCACCAGGAACACCACGAACTTGACGACGACGACGACGTGGAGGCCCCGACGGTTCGCCGCCGGGCCCGTCGTCGCACCGGCGATGAGAACCGGTCCGGAACCGACGACCCCGCCAACACGGTCGTCAAGGTGCGCGCACCCCGTGAACCCGAACTCATAACCGAACCCCAGCGCATCAAGGGGTCCACACGGCTCGAAGCAAAGAAGCAGCGCCGCCGCGACGGCCGTGACGCCGGTCGTCGTCGCCCGGTCATCACAGAGGCCGAGTTCCTCGCCCGCCGTGAGTCCGTCGACCGCCTCATGGTCGTGCGCGCCAAGCACAACAAGATTCAGATCGGTGTGCTCGAAGACGGCGTGCTGGTCGAGCACTACGTCGCCAAGAACCAGGACGCCTCGCTCATCGGCAACGTCTACCTCGGCCGGGTGCAGAACGTGCTCCCGAGCATGGAGGCCGCCTTCGTTGACATCGGCCGCGGCCGCAATGCCGTGCTGTACTCCGGTGAGGTCGACTGGGACGCCGCTGCCGAGAATTCCGGCACCAGCAACCAGGCCCGCCGCATCGAGCTTGCCCTCAAGCCCGGCGACAAGGTACTCGTGCAGGTGACCAAGGACCCGATCGGTCACAAGGGCGCCCGCCTGACCAGCCAGGTTTCCCTGCCCGGCCGTTACCTCGTCTACGTGCCCAACGGCTCGATGAACGGCATCAGCCGCAAGCTCCCCGACACCGAACGTGCGCGCCTGAAGAAGATCCTCAAGGAGGTTCTGCCCGACAACGTGGGCGTCATCGTACGCACCGCCGCCGAGGGTGCGACCGACGAACAGCTCACCGTCGACGTCAACCGACTGCGCCTGCAGTGGGCGAACATCGCCGAACAGGTCGAATCGGCCCAGGCCCCCGCCGAACTGCACAGCGAACCCGACTTGCTGGTCAAGATCGTGCGCGACGTCTTCAACGAAGACTTTCAGCGCATGGTCGTGGCCGGCCCCGACGTGCGCTCCACGATCGAGACCTATCTCAGCCAGGTCGCCCCCGACCTCCTCGAAAGGGTTGAAACCTATGAGGGCGAGGTCGACGCGTTCGACGAGTTCCGCATCTCGGAGCAGATCGAAAAGGCCCTCGACCGCAAGGTGTGGCTGCCGTCCGGCGGATCCCTCGTGATCGACCGCACCGAGGCCATGACCGTCGTCGACGTCAACACCGGCAAGTTCGTTGGCAGCGGCGGAAACCTCGAAGAGACCGTCACCAAGAACAACCTCGAAGCGGCCGAAGAAATCGTGCGCCAGCTGCGCCTGCGAGACATCGGCGGCATCATCGTCGTCGACTTCATCGACATGGTGCTCGAGTCGAACCGCGACCTCGTGTCCCGTCGCCTCATCGAGTGCCTCAGCCGTGACCGCACCAAGCACCAGGTGGCCGAGGTCACCTCGCTCGGACTCGTGCAGATGACCCGCAAGAAGCTTGGCCTGGGCCTGCTGGAATCGTTCAGCGAGAACTGCGAGGCCTGCGCAGGCCGCGGCATCATCGTGCACCACGATCCGGTCGTGAAGCACCGCCAGACCGCGCAGCCGCCGCAGGAACGCCGCCCGCGCACCAAGATTGGCAGCACGGCCGGCAGCACCGGTTCGGGCAGCAACGGGTCGGGCAGCACCCCTGGTGCCACTAACGGCTCGAGCAACCGGGACAGCTCGGGGCAGCGTGATGGAGGCAACCGTGACGCCCACTTCGGCGGCACCGGCGTTTCCGACGCGCCGAAGAGCGGCCAGGGCACCCACGGCATCACCGAGGACGCCAAGCACGCCCTCGCCCTGATCGCCGCCCGCACCATCACCCGCACCGGTTCCATTGCCATCGTTCCGGCCGAAACCCGGGCAGCGGATGCCGACGCACCGGCTCTCTCTCCGGTCGGCACCGAACAGGGCAACACCGAGCCGGCCAACACCGAGCCGGCCGACACCGAACAGGGCAACACCGAGCCGGGAGTCACCGAGCAGGTCGTGGCTGAGCAGGCCAACACCGTCGAGACCGGCACCGAGCGTTCGCGTGGCCGCCAGTCGCGTTCGCGTGGTCAGAACGGGCGCGGTCAGCAGTCGCGCTCCGAACAGGCCCGCGCCCGTCAGGCCAGCGAGCAAGCCAGCACGCAGCAGACTGAGCCAGCGGCATCCGCTGCCCCTGTCAGTGAGCGAAGCAGCGAGCCGTTCAGCGTCGACACCGTTTCCACCCCGGCAGCGGATGCAGCACCCCGCACCCGCGGCGGCCGCAGCACCCTGGCAGCCGGCGCCCCGACAGTAGCCAGTCCGGCGGTTCAGGCGCCCGCGGCGGAACAATCCGAGTCCGTCGACATCCTCGACATTCCGGTGAAGAAGTCAACGCGCACCGCCCGGCGCCCCAGTAAGCAGGTCACCGACCAGCTGTTGGATTCGGTGCTGGACTCGCTGCCCGAACCGAAACTGCCCGGGCAGGGACGCGCGCGCAGCCGCCGCGTCACGACCGCCGGCGGTTCCACCGGCCAGGCCATGTTGACCGCGACGGGTACGACGACCGCCACATCGGCGCCCGGCCAGCCGCCGCACGGCGCCTAACCGTCGATAAAGTCAGACGGTAACGCAATCGGCGGGCAACTCCCTCTCCTGCGGCGATGGCCTCTCGGCCTCACCGCGGGGGTGCTGGTGGTGCTCGCCGTTTTCGTCGTGCGGGCAATGTCACCGGCCTTCGTCGACGAACAACTGAGCGATTTCTCGCTGCCGGACCGGGTGCAGGACACCCTGACCCTCGCGATCAGCGTCATCATCGAGTCGGTGCCGTTCGTTTTTCTGGGCATCCTGCTCTCGGCGGTCGTGCAGGTCTGGCTGCCGCACGGAGTACTGGCCCGGCACTTGCCGCGCAACCCGATTCTGCGTCGCGCGTCGATCTCGCTGCTCGGCATGTTCTTTCCGGTCTGCGAGTGCGGCAACGTCCCGCTCGCCCGCGGATTCATGGTCGGCGGGTTCACCGTCTCCGAATCGATCACTTTTCTGCTCGCCGCGCCCATTCTGAACCCGATCACCATAATCACCACGCACCAGGCCTTCGGCTGGGACGGCCATATCCTGGTGGCCCGCCTGCTCGGCGGATTCCTCATCGCCAACGTGGTCGGCTGGCTGTTCAGCAAACACCCCAACCCGCAAAGCCTGCTGACCAGCCGGTTCGCGGCGGCCTGCATGCTCGGTTCCACCAGCGGGCACGATCATGCGCACAACCGGGAGAGCCGGTTCAGCCGCACCACCGAGATTTTCATTCGCGAGACCTCGGTGATCATGCCGGCCCTGTTCATTGGTTCCGCCGTTGCCGCCCTCACCCAGGTGTTCGTTCCGCGGTCGGTGCTGCTCGCTCTCGGCAGCAACCCGGTGTGGTCGGTTTTGGCCATGATGGCCCTGGCCTTCATCGTGGCGGTCTGCTCCAACGTCGACGCCTTCTTCGTGCTGTCCTTCGGCAGCACCTTTCTGCCCGGCGGCATCGTGGCGTTTTTGGTGTTCGGCGCCCTGATCGACGTCAAGATGCTCGCCCTCATGCGCACGACCTTCACGAGTCGCACCCTGCTGCAGATCACCGTCGTGGTGGGCCTGATGAGTGCGGCGCTCGGATTGCTGGTGAACTATGTTGCCTGACCGCAAGACGAACGCTGCCCTGCGTTATTGGGCGGAGCGCTGGCAGGGCGTGCTGCTCAGCCTCGTGGTCGTCGTGGCGACCCTCTGGCTGGGCCTGAGCGGCCAGCTCGGCCTCTACATCCACCCCCGTTACTTCGTGTTCACGATGGCCATGGCAGTCATCGGGCTCGTGCTTGTGGCCGCTGGATTCGCCCGGCGCCGCACCTTCGAGGTCGAGCGCACCGGACCGGTCGAGACGACCCTGACCGGGGTGGGAGTCGTGCTGCTCCTGGTCATGGGGGTCGCCATGGTCATCGTTCCGCCGACCACCCTGAGCAGCGCGACCGCGACCCAGCGAGAGGTGAATTCCGGCGGGCTGGGCACCGATGATGACGCCGAGCAGGCTGCGACGCTCATCGGCACCGGCGACTTCGAACAGCTCAGCGTGCGGGAATGGGTGTCCCTGCTGGCCCAGTCATCCGATCCCGCCTTCTACTCCGACAAGACCGCTCAAGTGATCGGATTCGTGACACCCGACGCCCAGGACCCCGAGAACGTGTTCTACGTCGCCCGGTTCGTCGTGACCTGCTGCGCCGTCGACGCCCAGCCGATCGGCGTTCCGGTCTACCTGCCGGGCTGGCAGGCCGAATACGAGGTCGACGACTGGGTGCAGGTCACCGGCCGGTTCGACCTGAGCGTGAGCGCGGCGGCGAGCGACCCGCTCGCGATCACCCCGGTCGAAATCCTTGTCGTCGACCAGCCGAATGACCCGTATGTCTACTGACCCCTATGTCTACTGCGCCTATGTCTACTGAGCCCAGGGTTGATCTGCTGACCGGGCAACCCAGTCCGCCCCGATCGATGCGCCCGTTCCGCCGCTCCCTCTGGATACTGGTCGGTGGCCTCGTCGCCGCCTGCGCCGCGCTCATCGCCGTCAACCTGGTCAGCGGCCCCCGCCTCACCGCCGTCGACATCGACAGGGCCGCCGTCGTGTCGTCCGCCAACGCACGCCTGGTGCTTGCGACGAACCGACAACTCGAGGAGGTCACCCCTGAACAGATCAGCATCGAGCCCGCCACGACGTTCCAGGTGACGACGAGCGCAAACTCGGTCGTCATCTCCTTTTCCCAGCCGCTGGCTTACAACACCGACTACGCGGTCGCCGTGCGCGGGGTCACCGGTACGGCAGTCAATCGGGACTCAACCCTCACCGCAAAATTCAGCACGAGTGAACCCTCGCTGTACTATCTCAGTCGCGCGGCCCCGTCAGCGGATGCCGGTGCCCGCGCCGCCGACCGCATTCTGCGCACCACGACCGGTTCAGCAGACACCGACGTGGCCTTTGCTTCCCCGAACATTCAGGAATTCGTCCCGATCGGCAGCGAACTCGCCGTGGTCACGGTCAACTCCGAGCAGGGCAGTTCCGAGCACGGTGGTTCTGACTTCACGAATGCGCTCTACCGTGTCGACGCCGACGGCGCAGCCGAAGCCCTCAACCTGCCCGGCGCCGGCCTCGTGCACGACCTGCAGGCCGCGCCTGGCCAGTCGCTGCTCGGCTTTCGATTCGATAGTGCAGCGGATGCCCCCGGCCCGCACTACGACAACGTGCTGTTCGTGCTGGACCTGCGCACCAATGCGGCCACGGCGGTTCTCGACGTCGACGGCGATCCGCTCAGCGTCACGACCTGGGGCTTCATGGCCGGTCGCGCCGACATCGTCGCCCAGCAGTACGACTCCACCATGATGCTGATCAATCCGCTCGATCAGTCCGGTGGCAACCCCCTGGAAAACGAGCCGGAACTCGACCCACCGGTTCCGCTCGGGCAATTCGCCAACCTCACCGCGTTCGCACCCGACGGTGTGCGCGTCGCCGTCTCCGACCGTGACGGTCAGTATATGCTCGACCTGTCGCAGGGCACCGAGTCCATCATTGTGCCGCAGAGCGTCGTGGGCACCACGCGGTATACCGCCGAACTCCGGTTTCTCGCCGGGGGAGCAGACGGTACAGATCCCAACGGCTACGTGCAGCGGGTCGCCGAGTTCGACCCGGCCACCGGTGCCGTGCGCCAGTACCTCTCCCTCGTGCAGAACGGTGAGGCGCGCACGGTCTATGCGCCGGCATCCGCTTCGGAAACGATCGTCGGTTTCGAACTCTCTCCAAACGACCAGTTTCTGGCCGTGCAGATTGTGCCGAACCGAAACACCGAAGTCTCCGACGGTTATCCCGTCAATTCCCAGGCAGCGGATGCGACCACCCTGTTCGTGAACGTCGCCACCGGTGAGATTCGCCGCAGCGTGCTCGGGTTCGATACCAGCTGGCACTAAGGCGGCGGGGCGCCCTGGCGCTCGCGCCGTTCCCGAGCGCTCACCCGCAGACCGCTGGAGCGCAACCGCACGATCATCTCGCGAAAGGTCACCGGCAGCGCCCCGGCCGCGACCAGATCGGCGTAGCGCGCTTCGGGCACGTCATAGTGGTCCAGATCGAAACCACGCCGGGGAATCTCGGCGGCGACCGCGAAAGCGTGCAGTTCCTCGAGATGTGAGTCGCTCACAAGGTGCGCCCACACCGTACCGTGCGCCGGCCAGCTAGGCTGGTCGATAAGTATTGCCATGATCGAAGTCTACGAGCCGCACTGTGTTTCATCCGTGGTTCAGACACGCCGTGCCGTTGGTTTGACCATGGGTAGCGGATCAGGTAAAGTCAACCCTTGGTGTGCGTTAGAAAAATAAACGCAAAGACCAGGGTTTTCTGAGTGCGCTGGGCCAGCCGGTCCGTGTACTGCAGTGAATACAGCAGACAAGTCAGAGCAGTGAGATTCCAGAATCGGAAATCCTCGGGCTCCCCAGAGATTGGTACGTAAAGTGGTTTACGCAGTTGTGCGCGCCGGAGGGCGGCAGGAGAAGGTAGAGGTCGGTACCATCGTGACGATGGACCGCATCAAGGCTGACAAGGACGGCAACGTCGAGCTGGCCGCCGTGCTTCTCGTCGACGGCGACAAGATCACCTCTGACTCTACGTCGCTGGCCAAGATCAAGGTCACCGCCGAGGTTTTGAACAACCTTCGCGGCCCGAAGATCGTCATCCAGAAGTTCAAGAACAAGACCGGGTACAAGAAGCGTCAGGGGCACCGTCAGGAGCTCACTCGCGTTCAGGTTACCGGCATTATCTAGGCCTGAGGAGATAGACAGATGGCACATAAAAAAGGTGCGAGTTCCACTCGCAACGGTCGTGACTCGAACGCCCAGCGTCTCGGCGTAAAGCGCTTCGGCGGTCAGGTTGTCGGCGCGGGCGAGATCATCGTTCGTCAGCGCGGCACGCACTTCCACCCCGGCGTCAACGTTGGCCGTGGCGGCGACGACACGCTCTTCGCCCTCGAAGCCGGCTCCGTGCAGTTCGGTGCCAAGGGTGGCCGCAAGGTCATCAACATCGTGGTGGCGGCCGAGTAGGTTCGCATAATTTGATCGTCAGGGCGGGCTTCGGTCCGCCCTGACGTGTTTGTCCGTCGAACGATTTTCTGCACGATCTTGTAGTTTCACCGCATTCGTTTCATAGCACCTCTGTTTTGAAGCATTTCTTGCGCCACCTGAAAGGGGCACTCCATGGCCACATTCGTTGACCACGTGACGCTGCATTTACGAGCGGGCAATGGAGGAAACGGATGCGTTTCGGTCAAACGTGAGAAGTTCAAACCCCTCGCCGGCCCCGACGGTGGTAACGGCGGCGGCGGCGGAGACCTGGTTCTCGTCGCCGACCCGAGCACGACCACCCTGCTCGGCTACCACCGTTCGCCACACCGCAGCTCCGACAATGGCGGCCCCGGAATGGGCGATCACCGCAACGGCCACAACGGTGAGATGCGTGAACTCATGGTTCCCATCGGCACCGTGGTCAAGGACGTGGAGGGCAACCAGCTCCTCGACATGAACGAACCCGGGCTGCGCCTCATCGTCGCGCCCGGTGGCCAGGGCGGGCTCGGCAACGCCGCCCTCGCCTCGACCAAGCGCAAGGCTCCCGGCTTCGCCCTGCTCGGCACGCTCGGCTGGGAAGGCGACGTCTACCTCGAACTCAAGACCGTCGCGGACGTTGCTCTCGTCGGGTACCCGTCCGCCGGCAAGTCGAGCCTGATCGCCGCAATGAGCGCCGCTCGGCCTAAGATCGCCGACTACCCCTTCACCACCCTGCACCCCAACCTCGGCGTTGTCGAGTCGGGTGAGTCGCGCTACACTATCGCCGACGTGCCCGGCCTGATCGAGGGCGCGAGCGAGGGTAAAGGCCTCGGCCTTGAATTTTTGCGACATGTGGAACGCTGCACGGCCCTGCTGCACGTTCTGGACTGCGCCACGCTCGAGCCCGGCCGCGACCCGATCAGTGACCTCGACGTCATTCTCGGTGAACTCGACGCCTACCCGGTACCCGAGGGCCAGAAGCCGCTGCTGCAGCGCTCCCAGCTCATCGCCCTGAACAAGATCGATGTTCCCGAAGGCCGCGAACTGGCCGCTTTCGTCAAGGCCGACCTCGAAGCCCGCGGGTACCGCGTGTTCGAGATCTCCAGCGTCACCCACGAAGGGCTCAAGCAACTCAACTACGCCCTCGCCGAGGTCGTTGAGCAGGGCCGCGCCGAGGCTGCCGCAGCCGAAGCGAAGAAGCCGCGCATCATCATCCGTCCCAAGGCCGTCGACGAGGGTGGCTTCGTCATCAAGGTCGAGGGTGGCACCTTCGGCAACATTTACCGCATTCTGGGCACGAAGCCGGAGCGCTGGATTCAGCAGACCGACTTCACCAACGACGAGGCCGTCGGCTTCCTCGCGGACCGACTCGCCAAGCTCGGTATCGAGAACGAGCTGTACAAATCCGGTGCCGTCGCGGGTTCGACCGTCATCATCGGCCCGGGCCACGGTGTCGTGTTCGACTGGGAGCCCACTCTCACGTCGACCGCCGAGCTCATCACCGCTCCCCGCGGCACCGACGCTCGCCTCGACGAGCCCAAGCGCCGCACCAGCAACGAACGTCGCGAAGAGTACTTTGGCCGGATGGACGCCAAGTCGTCGGCCCGAGCCGAACTCATTCGTGAGCGCGAAGCGGGCATGTGGCAGACCGGCGAAGAGGAATACAACGAAGATGTGCGTCTTGCCGATGTGGAGCTGACCGCCGATGGGGGAGTCGCCGACACCGCGCCGACCGACACCGCGCCGACCGACACCGCGCCGACCGACACCGCGCCGACCGACACCGGAGCAGAAGCCGACGCCGAACTCGAAACCGATACCGAAACCGAAGTTGGCGGCGACACAACGAAAGAAGTTCAGAAGTGAGTGGCTTAGCCAGAGACAACGTAGCGGGCGCGAAACGTGTCGTTGTGAAGGTCGGGTCCTCCTCGATCAGCGGCGAGAATTCCGACCAGATCACCCCCCTCGTTGACGCCCTGGCCGAGGCCTACGGTCGCGGCACCGAGGTCGTGCTGATTTCGTCGGGCGCCGTCGCCACCGGTATGCCCTTCCTCAACCTGGAGGAGCGACCCAGCGACGTTGCCACCCAGCAGGCGGCGGCCGCCGTCGGGCAGAACGTGCTGATCTTTCGCTACCAGGAAAGCCTCGACCGCTACGGCATCGCGGCCGGCACCGTGCTGCTCACCGAGGGCGACGCCCTCAAAGAACCGCACCGCAGCAACACCCGTCGTGCGCTGGAACGCCTGCTCGACCTGCGTATTTTGCCCGTCGTCAACGAGAACGACACCGTGGCCGTCTACGGTTTGCGGTTCGGCAGCAACGACCGCCTCGCGGCGCTCGTCGCGACCCTCATCCACGCTGACCTGCTGATCATGCTCAGCGACGTCGACGCGCTCTACACCAAGCCGCCGCACCTGCCGGGGGCGGAGAAACTCGATTTCATTGCCGCCGACGACCCGCTCGATGGCTTCGAATTCAGCTCCAGCGGAGCAACCGGCGTCGGAACCGGGGGAGCGAGCACCAAGGTCGTCGCTGCTCGCCTCGCCACCAAGGCCGGCACCGCCGTTCTGGTCACCTCAACCGAACTGGCCGCTGCCGCTCTTCGCGGCGATAATGTAGGNAGGCCGGCACCGCCGTTCTGGTCACCTCAACCGAACTGGCCGCTGCCGCTCTTCGCGGCGATAATGTAGGCACCTGGTTTGAGCCGACGGCCAGCGAAGAGCGGCGCGCACTGCTCTAATTACTGCAGCGGCGATCATGTTGGCACCTGGTTTGAGCCGACGGCCAGCGAAGACCGGCGCGCACTGCTCTAATTACTGCAGCGGCGATCATGTTGGCACCTGGTTTGAGCCGACGGCCAGCGCCGAGAGTCGCGCGCTGCTCTGATCAGGCGTGCGGGTCGGCTGCGCTAAACTGCCGATGGTCGCACTACGCGTCCAGAATTCTTGCCGGAGGGCCAGTTGCTTGTGGGGTTGCGCGTCGTCAATGGTTTCAGCGTGAGTATCGTCGGCCGAACCAGCCTCCGCCGATGAGGGCCCAGTCGCAGCACGCCGTTCGTTCGGCGGCACGCATTGTCGTCAAGGTCGGTTCCTCCTCGATCAGCGGTGAGAATGCCGGGCAGATCGCACCGCTCGTCGACGCCCTCGCCGAAGCGCACAGCCGCGGCACCGAAGTCATTCTGGTGTCATCGGGCGCGATTGCGATCGGCATGCCGTACCTGCAACTGCAGGAACGGCCGACCGACCTGGCCACCCAGCAGGCAGCGGCATCCGTTGGCCAGAATCTGCTGATCTTTCGGTACCAGGACAGCCTTGACCGGTACGACATCGTCGCCGGACAGGTGCTGCTCACGGCGAGCGATCTCGACAATGCCACCCACCGCGGAAACGCCCAGCGGGCGATGGAACGCTTGATGGCGCTGCGGATCCTGCCGATCGTGAACGAGAACGACACGGTGGCGACGCACGAGATCCGATTCGGCGACAACGACCGGCTTGCCGCCCTCGTCGCCATCCTGATCGGTGCCGACCTGCTCGTGCTGCTCAGCGACGTCGATGCCCTCTACACCTGCCCGCCGCACCTGCCCGGCGCCGAGCGCATCAGCCACGTCGCCTCCGGTGATCCGCTCGTCGGTATGGAATTCGGCGCGACCAAGGTCAACGGTGTTGGCACCGGGGGAGCCAGCACCAAGATTTCGGCCGCCCGGATCGCCGCTCAGGCCGGTACCGCCGTGCTCGTCACCGCGACCGGGCTGGTGGCCGAGGCACTGCGCGGAGAACCGGTCGGAACCTGGTTCGAACCATCGGCCGCACCGTCAGCCCTCCGTCTGCCTTAGCCGGCCGAAATAGTCCCTGCCCATGCCCTCCGGTAAACTGGAGGGCATGTTGCAGTCATTGAACGATGTCGCCCAGCTCACGCCCACCCTCGAGGCCGCCCGCACCGCCTCGCTGTCGCTCGCTTCCGCACCGACACAGGTGAAAAACGCAGCACTCAAACTGGTCGCTCAGTCGCTGCGCGACCACGTCGACCAGATCGTCACGGCTAACCAGGCCGATCTCGCAGCCGGGGCCACCAACGGTCTCACCGCCGGCCTGCTCGACCGTCTCAAGCTCGACGCGCCGCGCATCGCCGCCCTCGCCGACTCCGTCGAACAGATCGCCCTGCTGACCGACCCGGTCGGTCAGGTCGTGCGCGGCAGCAGCCTGCCCAACGGCATCAAGATCAGCCAGGTGCGTGTTCCCTTCGGCGTCATCGGCGTCATCTATGAGGCTCGCCCCAACGTCACCGTGGACCTCGCCGCCCTCGCGCTGAAGAGCGGCAATGCCGTTGTGCTCCGCGGCGGCTCAGCCGCGGAGAACAGCAACCGAGTGCTCGTTGATCTCGTGCAGGCGGCCCTCACCGCGGCCGGGCTCAACCCCGACTCGGTGCAGACTATCGATCCCTTCGGCCGTGCCGGAGCCACTGAGCTCATGAAAGCGCGCGGCTACGTCGACGTGCTCATACCGCGGGGAAGTGCGAACCTCATCCAGACCGTGGTGACTGAGTCCCAGGTGCCGGTCATCGAGACCGGTGCGGGCGTCGTGCACGTGTTCCTCGACGAGTCGGCGACAAAGCAGTGGGCGATCGACATCGTGCACAACTCCAAGACTCACCGGCCGAGCGTCTGCAACGCCCTGGAAACTCTGCTCGTGCACCGCAGCGCGGCCGAACGACTGCTTCCCGATGTGCTGGCCAAGCTCGCGGCATCCGGTGTCACCATTCACGCGGATGCTCGCGCGCGCGCCCTCTATCCCGCCGCGGTCCCGGCAACCGATGACGACTGGGGCACGGAACACATGAGCCTGGACATCTCGGTGGCGATCGTGGATTCGCTCGACGAGGCCATCGAGCACATTCGTCGCTATTCCACCGGGCACACCGAGTCGATCATCACCAACGATCTGCAGAACGCCGAGCGATTCCTGAACGAGGTCGATTCGGCGGCGGTCATGGTCAATACCTCGACCCGGTTCACCGACGGCGGCGAATTCGGCTTCGGCGCCGAGGTGGGCATTTCCACCCAGAAGCTGCATGCCAGAGGGCCCATGGGTTTGCCCGAGCTGACCAGCACAAAATGGATCGTGCGCGGCACGGGACAGGTGCGTGCCTGAGTTCGGACGACGCCGGGGTCCGGCTAGAATAGGGCGACGGCGTGAGCCGTCAGGCCCGCGACCCGTCGCAGCCGCCTCAAGCCGCGCCTGACCCCGTGGCCCGTGAATGGAGAACCGATGTATTTTCTGAGTGCCGTGCTGACCGAGGTCGAGCACATCGCCCTCCCGTTGCCGCTCATCGTCTACCCGATGGTCGCCGCCGTGCTGTTTCTGGCCCTCGGCGTTGTGCTGTGGAGCTTTCGCGAGGTCGCCAACCGCCACAGCGGCAAGGCTGACGCCTACGCCGCAGCGCACGGCGGACACAGCGGTACGTCCACTTCCGGTGGCCACTAGAAGCCTGGTCTTACCGTGACAGTTCGACGGCCGCGCATCGGCGTAATGGGCGGAACGTTCGACCCCATTCACCATGGGCACCTCGTTGCTGCCAGTGAGGTCGCGCAGAGTTTTGACCTCGACGAGGTCATTTTCGTGCCGACCGGCCAGCCCTGGCAGAAGAGCGGGGTGACCCGCGGCGAACATCGGTACCTGATGACCGTGATCGCAACCGCGTCCAATCCGCGGTTCACCGTGAGTCGAGTCGATATCGACCGTGTGGGGCCGACGTACACCATTGACACGCTGCGCGACCTGCACGAGGAACGGCCCGGCGCGGAGCTGTTCTTCATTACCGGAGCGGATGCGATCACCCAGATTCTCGGCTGGAAAGATGTGCGCGAGCTCTGGCAGCTGGCGCACTTCGTCGCTGTGAGTCGTCCGGGCCATGAGCTGAGCGTTTCGGGTTTGCCGAACCAGGACGTAAGCTTATTGGAAGTTCCGGCACTGGCTATTTCGTCCACTGACTGCCGGGCACGGGTCAATCGGGGATTCCCGGTCTGGTATCTGGTTCCCGACGGGGTCGTCCAGTACATCTCAAAGCATCATCTGTATCGGAGTGTGGCATGACGTTGGGAGACCCTCAGCCGCTCAGCCGACGTCAGGCGCGTGAGCGTGCCCGCAGCCAGGGTGACGACGGTGTCCTCGTCAACGAGGCCATTCCCACGCTGGACGTTCCGGTGCTGGCTCCGGCCGCGCTTCGCCCGGCATCCTTCGCTGCATCAACCTCGGCGTCATCACGACGTTCGAGTCGGCACCATTCCATTTCCGAGTCGGACGCCGAGGCTGAGTCGCCGTCGATCGAGGCCACAGAGCCAGCACACCCGAACGAGCCCACCGCGGTGAGTTCGGCGCCGCACATCCTGAGCCGCCGGGAACTGCGCGCCCTGCACGCGCGGGAAGAACTGGCAAAGCCCGACGCTGCCCCGGCCGCAGCTGCACCCTCAGATTCCGAGCTGGTCGAGGCGGAGCTGATCGAGCCCGAGCCGACCCAGTCCACCGCTGCTCCGCTCGTTGAACCCGAACAGATGTATGCCGAACCGATCGCGGCTGAACCGATCGAGCCCGAACCGATCGTGCCCGAACCGGTCGTGCCCGAACCGATCCGGCCGCACGAGGAGCGGTCCAGTGCGACTTCCGCCTGGACACCGCCCATCGGGCACTGGTCCGTCGACGCGGATACACCGCGGGTCGATCTGTCGCAGCCCGACCAGTCGCTCGACGAACTGATCAACCGCGGAATCGGGGCCGGTGGCATTCCCACCACCACGAATGCGCTGATTCTGCCATCCATACCCCACCAGCCCAGCAGTGCAAGCCCAATCTCCAACACCGGTGAGATCATGATCACCGGGTCGTTCGATCTGCCGCGCAGTCTTGGTTCGACCGGTGCTCACCCGAACCTGTTTGATTCGTCGGAGATGGACCACATGATGGACCAGCTCGACGCCGATCAGCTGGGTGGGGATTCGGCTCCGGTCAGCGCAAGTCGTGCGGTTAGCACCCACGCTTCCACACGGGGCATGTTGACCCCGCCGAAGAAACAGCGCGCGTCGCTTCCCATGATCTCGGTCATCGCAACGGCTGTTCTGGCGGTCGGCGTACTGGCGCTGTTCGTCATCGGCTATCTCTCGGGCGCTTACTAGTGGCCTCCGGTACCCGCCCCACCCATTTCTGCTTCGCGAGCCTATGTGGCTCGCCGTCGTTGTTTCCCCTTATCATCGCCGCGAGCGCATTCACGCCCCGGGGCACAATCTCAAGGATTCATTCATGACCACTTCACCTCACGCACTCGAGCTGCTCTCCATCGCTGTCGCCGCCGCCGACTCGAAGGGAGGAGAAGACCTGGTTGCCCTCGACGTCTCGAACCCGCTTCCCCTGGCCGACATCTTCTTCATCGTCACGGGGCGCTCCGAGCGCAACGTCGTCGCCATCGCCGGTGAGATCGAAGACAAGCTCATCGAGGCCGGCCATAAGCCGCTGCGCCGCGAAGGGCGCGCTGCCGGCCGCTGGGTGCTCGTGGACTTCGGCGACCTGGTTGTTCACGTCTTCCACGAGGAGGAGCGTCAGTACTACTCCCTCGAGCGCCTTTGGAAAGACTGCCCGGTTATCCCGACCGGTATCCCGTCGAAGGTGGCGGCAGAAAACGCGGCCGACGCGGTCTCCGATGAGGTCGCGGAGTAGCTTTGGTTTCGCAGATCACATTCTGTGTTGTAAGCTAACAAAGTTGTTTCGGAGAGATTCGGAACAGCAATCTGGGTCCGTGGCGCAGCTGGTAGCGCACCTGCATGGCATGCAGGGGGTCAGGGGTTCGAATCCCCTCGGATCCACCAAAGAAGAAGTAGCCCCGACAATGTCGGGGTTATTTTTTTGTGCCTGCGACGCTGTGCTAAATATTCTTTCCGATATTTTTTCGGAGCGGATGCTGCGGAACGTTCGGGAAACCGCGCAGGAAGCAGAGCCGACCTGTGGGCGGTGCCGGAAAGGTGGAGGCAAAAAGAAATATCGCGTGGCGGGTATCGCAAAAGCGGTATGGCCAGCGATAATTCGTTAGTGGCTAATGCCACATGCGAATGTATCCATCCCGAATGTATTCGACACCCCATTGGAGAATTTCAGAATGAAGAAGACCACGGTTCAACTGCTGGATGACCTTGACGGCACCGTTATCGAGAATGGCTCCGGAGCTACCGTTTCGTACACGTTTGACGGAGACTCCTATGAGATTGATCTGTCCGCAGAAAACCTCGCTGAATTTCGCGCGGCCGTGAAACCGTATATCAACGTATCGCGGCGCGTGGGTTATGTTCCCGCCAAGCCGCGCGCTGCCGGTTCGGCCGGTTCCGACCGCGCCGAGCTGCAGGCCATCCGGGCCTGGGCGGCCGCCAACGACGTTCAGGTGTCCGATCGCGGGCGCATTGCGGGAACCGTACGCGAGGCCTACGCAAACGCTCAGGCCAAGTAGAGGCCCGCAGGCTCCAGCCTTCCTGAGCTCAGCTTCACCGGCCATGAATCACCAGGATGAACGGTGTCCCTGCCTGAGCGGGGACACCTATTCGGTGTGCTGCGCACGTTTTCATATCGATGCAGCCCAATCGCCCACAGCCGAGTGGCTTATGCGTTCGCGGTATAGCGCCTTTGCCTACGGTGACGTACAGTATCTGCTGAAATCGTGGCATCCGCTCACCAGACCGGAGCGACTCGAATTGGATGCGGCGATATCGTGGCGGCGGCTCGATATCGTGCGCACCGAACGCGGCGGTCTGCTCGATAACGCAGGAGTCGTGGAATTCATCGCTCATTACCGGGAGAACGGAATTGCAGCACAGCAACACGAAGTCAGCCGCTTTCGCAAAACTGACCACCGGTGGTATTACCTTGATTCCTTGCCGGATAGTTCGGCCGTTTAGTTCCTTGGAGGTGACCTCCCAGAAAGCGGGCTTAGATTGGGGTGCATGTCTGAGCATCTGTCCCGGGATATGGCCAGCGGAAGCGATCCGCGGCATCCGGTGCGTCGTGTTCTGCGTCGCACGCGTGCCTGGGTAGACGGGCACCCCTACCTGCTGTTCGCTTATCGCCTTGGCGTTGGGCTGCTCGGCACGATCATCATCGTGATCGGCGTCGTGCTCATTCCCCTGCCGGGTCCCGGCTGGCTCATCGTCTTTCTAGGCCTCGCCGTACTTGGAACGGAGTTCGCCGCGGCCCGTCGGGTGGGCGAATTCTTCAAACGCATCGTGACGCGGGCGTGGGCGTGGTGGCGAGCTCGCCGCGAGCGCCGGGTGTCGAGCTCCGCCTGATGCCCCCGGGTGAGGTACCGCCGAGAGAGCCGGGCCGTCAGCGACCGAAGTGCAGAGCCGGGGCGCTGAAGAAGAGCGATGCCAGCAAGGCCACGTAAACGATGACGAAGATCGCCGGAGTGACGTAGCGCACGACATTCACCCACCGAGCCATGGCCACGACGCATCGGGCGAGCGAGCCGGGTGTTTCCAGGGCGCGCAGGTCGGCGATGACGGCAAGCCCCTCATTCGCGGCGGAAATCTGCGCGAGTGCACCGAAGATTCCCGACGCCAGCAGAATACCCGCCGCGGCAATGCGCACGCTCAGGTCGGCGGTCGGGAGGCCGAGGGCGAGAAAGCCGACGATGGCAGTCAGGAGAAAGGTCGGGGCTGCCTGAGACGCGATGATGTGCGCCCGCGCTTTGACCCAGTGGCCGATGAGCTCAGATTCTGTCATGGTGACTCCCGTCCTCGTGGCGCCGCCGATGGCACCACTCCATTCTTGCAGGGCCGGGCATTCTTGCAGGGCCGGGCCTTTTTCGCGGGGTGGGGCCCGGGTGACCGGATATGTCAGCGGATGCCTGTAGCGTATTCTCCAAGCGCGATTCGGTCACCCGCAGCGCGGTGCTGTGTCGCTGCTCGTGCATTGACCGTGTCCCACCTTCTTTTCGAGGAGTCTCATGGAAACCTGGCCCGGAACCGCCTATCCCCTCGGCGCAACCTTCGACGGGAGCGGAACAAATTTCGCCCTGTTCAGCGAAGCCGCCCAACGCGTCGAATTGTGTCTCATCGACGAAAACGGCGGTGAGACGCGCATCGAAGTGCGCGAATCATCTGCTTATATCTGGCACTGTTACCTGCCGCTCGTGCAGCCGGGCCAGCGCTACGGCTATCGGGTACACGGCGACTACAACCCGGCGGCCGGTAACCGGCTGAACCCGAGCAAGCTACTGCTTGATCCTTATGCCAAGGCGACGACCGGTGCCATCGACTGGGACCCGTCGTTGTTCTCCTACGACTTCGACGACCCCGACTCGCCCAACAATGAGGACTCGGCCGCGCACATGATGCTCGGCGTGGTCGTCAACCCGTTCTTCGACTGGACCGGTGACCGGTCCTTGCGCACGCCCTACAGCGAGTCGTTCATCTACGAGGCTCACGTCAAGGGCCTGACCAAACTGCAGGACTCCGTGCCGGAGTCGCAGCGGGGCACCTACGCGGGCCTGGCGCATCCATCCGTCATCGACCACCTGCAAAAGCTGGGCGTGACCGCCATCGAACTGATGCCGGTGCACCAGTTCGTCAACGACGGCGCCCTGGTGGAGCAGGGCCTCAACAACTATTGGGGCTACAACACAATCGGATTCTTCGCTCCACACAACGCGTATTCCTCCACCGGTGACCTCGGCCAGCAGGTGCAGGAATTCAAGGGCATGGTGCGCAGCCTGCACACTGCGGGCATCGAGGTCATCCTCGACGTGGTCTACAACCACACCGCCGAGGGCAACCATATGGGGCCGACCCTCTCGTTCAAGGGCATCGACAACGAGGCTTACTACCGTCTGATGGACGACGACAAGCGCTACTACATGGACTACACGGGCACCGGAAACACCCTCAACGTTCGGCACCCGCACGTGCTTCAGCTCATCATGGACTCGCTTCGCTACTGGGTGCTCGAGATGCACGTCGACGGCTTTCGGTTCGATCTGGCCAGCGCCCTGGCCCGCGACCTATACGAGGTCGACAAGCTCTCGACCTTCTTCGAGCTCGTACAGCAAGACCCGATCGTTTCGCAGGTCAAGCTCATCGCCGAGCCGTGGGATGTCGGCCCCGGAGGCTACCAGGTGGGCAATTTCCCCTCCCAGTGGTCGGAATGGAACGGCAAGTACCGCGATACCGTGCGCGACTTCTGGCGCGGCGAACCGTCTACCCTCGGCGAATTCGCCTCCCGAGTAGCCGGATCAGCCGACCTCTACGAACACTCCGGCCGCCGCCCGATGGCCTCGATCAACTTTGTCACCGCCCACGACGGCTTCACCATCGCCGACCTCGTCTCGTACAACGAGAAACACAACGATGCCAACGGCGAAGACAACAACGACGGTGAGTCGCACAACCGGTCGTGGAATTCCGGCGTGGAAGGGACCACGGATGATCCCGAGATTCGGGGACTGCGCGCCCGACAGGCACGCAATTTCATCGCCACCCTGCTCCTGTCGCAGGGGGTGCCGATGCTGCTGCACGGCGACGAGTTGGGCCGCACCCAGCTGGGCAACAACAACACCTACGCGCAGGATTCCGAACTGACCTGGGTGCACTGGGCTGACGCCGATGGGCCGCTGATCGAATTCACGGCCGCTGTTTCCCGCCTGCGCCGCGAGCACCCGACATTTCGACGCAGCCGGTTCTTCGACGGGCGCCCGGTGGAGCGGCTGGCTGACGAATCGTTGCCCGACATCGTCTGGCTCAACACCGATGGTGAACCGATGGTGTCCGACGACTGGGATCAGAACCATGCCAAGGCGGTCGCGAAGTTCCTCAATGGCAACGGCATCCGCGAGCGTGACGTGAGGGGTCAGGACGTCGTCGACGTCAATTTTCTGCTGTTGTTCAACGCTGATGCCGGCGACGTCGAGTTCACTCTGCCACCCGACGAATACGCCCCGGCCTGGGAAATCGTCGTCGACACGGCCGGTGAAGGAGCGGATGCGATCGCCCGTCCGGCGGGAGCCATCCAGACCGTGGCTGGCCGCTCCCTCGTGGTGCTGCGCGCCTATCACGAGCCCGAAGTCGCGCCGGATCACTCGGTTGCGGCCTCACTGGCCAACGCCACAGGCCTGATCACCCTGCCCGGACCCAGCTGAGGCCGGGCCGGTGACCTTCGACACAGATTCAACGGCGACGGGACCCGTGGCCGTCCCGCTCTCCACCTACCGCCTGCAGATCACGGCGGGCTTCGACCTCGATGCCGCCGCGAGCCTGGTCGGCTACCTTCGCGATCTCGGCGCCGACTGGATCTACCTGTCGCCGCTGCTGCAGGCCGAAGCCGGATCCGACCACGGGTACGACGTCGTGGACCACTCAGTCGTCGATCCCGAACGCGGTGGGGCGGAGGCGCTCGACCGACTCTCTGGGGCTGCGCACCGGGCCGGGCTCGGCGTGCTCGTCGACATCGTGCCCAACCACATGGGAGTCGCGACGCCGCGTCACAACTCGTGGTGGTGGGACCTGCTGCAGAACGGCCAACAGTCGCGCTACGCCGAGGCCTTCGACGTTGACTGGGCGTTCGGGCACGGAAAGATTCGCATCCCTGTACTCGGAGATGGGCCTGCCGAGCTCGACCGGCTGGAGCTCGTCGACGGCGAATTGCGCTATTTCGACAACCGCTTTCCCGTCGCCGCTGGAACCGCCGACGACGGGGCGAGCCCGGCCGAGGTACACGAGCGTCAGCACTACGAGCTCGTGAACTGGCGTCGGGCCGACGCCGAGTTGAACTACCGCCGCTTTTTTGCCGTGAACAGCCTCGCCGGTATCCGGGTAGAGGTGCCGTGGGTATTCGAAGAGTCGCACCGCGAGATTCTGCGCTGGCTGCGGGAGGGTCTTGTGCAAGGGCTGCGGGTCGATCATCCCGACGGCCTCGCCGATCCGGCCGGTTACCTCGAAGCACTGCGCCTGGCCACGAACGGCTGCTACGTGCTGGTGGAGAAGATTCTGGAGGGGCCCGAGCAACTGCCAACGAGCTGGGCAACGGCCGGCACGACCGGATATGACGCCCTCGCCGACGTCGACCGGGTACTCGTCGATCCCGCTGGGCGAGACGCCCTCGACGCCCTCGAATCCCGCCTGCACGGCGATCCAGCCGCCACCTGGGCGACTCTGGTCTATCGCAACAAACGCGACGTGGCCGACGGCATCCTGCACTCCGAGGTACAGCGCATCGCCCGGCTCCTGCCCAACAGCGCGGCAGATGACGTCATTGCCGACCTCACCGCCGAGGCCCTGGCCGACCTGCTGGCCTGGTTTCCGGTCTACCGCTCCTACCTCCCGCTGGGGCTGGAGAGCCTGCAGGAGGCGGCGCGCCGATCGGCCGCCCACCGCCCGGAGCTTGCGGCTGAGCTCAACCGGCTGTTGCCGCTCCTCGGCGACCCGGGGCATCCGGCCGCGATGCGCTTTCAACAGACCTCGGGCATGGTGATGGCCAAGGGCGTCGAAGACCGCGCCTACTATCGGTTCAGCCGGCTGACCTCGCTCAATGAGGTCGGCGCCGATCCCGACGAGTTCACGGTGACTCTTGCCGAGTTCCACCACCGACAGCGCACCCGGCAGGCCGGATTTCCACACTCCATGACGACCTTGTCGACCCACGACACCAAACGTGGCGAAGACGTGCGAGCGCGCATCTCGGTGCTCGCCGAGATCCCCGCCGAGTGGGAGGTAGCCCTGGAACAGCTGCGGGCGGCGCATCCGCTCGGGGATGCGCCCTTCGAGAACCTGCTGTGGCAGGCGATCATCGGCGCCTGGCCGGCCGGCCGGGAACGACTCTCGGCCTACGCGCTCAAGGCGGCGCGCGAGGCCGGCACCTCCACCACCTGGACGAGCCAGAACATCGAATTCGAAACCAAACTCGACCACCTCGTCACGGCCGTCACCGAGCCCGGTCCCACCCGCGACCTCGCTACCAACCTGGTCTCTCGGGTGCAGCCGGCCGGCTGGAGCAATTCGCTCTCGCTCAAACTGATGCAACTGACCATGCCGGGCGTACCCGACGTATATCAGGGCAGCGAGCTCTGGGAATCTTCACTCGTCGACCCCGACAACCGGCGCTCGGTCGACTATGAGTTGCGCCAGCGGCTGCTCGCCCGCATCGACAGCGGATGGCTCCCTCCGGTCGATGAGACCGGCGCAGCCAAACTATTGGTCACGTGCCGGGCACTGCGCCTGCGGCGCGATTGGGCAGAGCTCTTCACCCGCTACGCCGCCGTGCCCGTTTTCGGAGCAGCCGCCACCCATGCCGTGGCGTTCGATCGTGGAGGAGCGATCACCCTGGCCACTCGGCTACCGATCGGACTGCTGGCCGGTGGTGGCTGGGGAAACACAACGATCGGCGTCGCCGGACGCGGCTACATGGACGTGCTCACCGGGGAACGTTTCACGGGTCCGATCCTGCGCGTCGCCGACCTGCTCGCGCGTTACCCGGTGGCGCTGCTGATCCCCGCCGAAGGCAATCGACGCGCCACCGACACTCCCACAGGACGACACGCATGAACGATCAGAAATTCGCCGTCTGGGCACCCGACGCGCACGCCGTGCAGCTGCAGCTCGGCCCCGACCGGCTCGACCTAGCGGCGCGAGACGATGGGTGGTGGGAGCTGCCGGAATCCGCTCGCCCGGCCGTCGCGGGTGAGCCGACCGTCGATGTCGATTACGGATTCATCGTTGACGGTCGCGGACCGTTTGCCGACCCTCGGTCGCGGCGCCAGCCCGCCGGGGTGCACGCACTCTCCCGTACGTTCGACGCCTCGGCCCACATCTGGCACGACGAGGGCTTCACCGGTCGACAGCTGGCCGGTACCGTAATCTACGAGTTGCATCTGGGAACGTTCACCCCGGAGGGCACCCTCGAAGCAGCCGCCGGTCGGCTCGACCACCTGCAGTCAATCGGCGTCGACTTCGTCGAGCTGTTGCCGGTGAACGCCTTCAACGGCACCCACAACTGGGGTTACGACGGCGTGCTCTGGTATGCCGTGCACGAGGGCTACGGCGGACCAGCCGCGTACCAGGACTTCGTCGACGCCTGCCATCAGCACGGCATCGGCGTCATCCAGGACGTCGTGTACAACCACCTCGGGCCCAGCGGCAACTACCTGCCGCAGTTCGGCCCGTACCTGAGCGAGGCCGCCGGCAACACCTGGGGTTCCTCGCTCAATCTCGACGGACCGCACTCCGACCCGGTGCGTCGCTACATTCTCGACAACGCGCTGATGTGGCTCGGCGACTACCACGTCGACGGCCTGCGCCTCGATGCGGTGCACGCGCTGCGCGACGCGAGCGCCACCCACCTGCTCGAACAGCTCGCTGTCGAGGTCTCCGCGCTGAGCGCCGAAACCGGGCGGCCGCGCACTCTGATTGCCGAATCCGACCTCAATGACCCTCGGCTCGTGACACCGCGCGAGGCCAATGGCTATGGCCTCGACGCGCAGTGGAGTGACGACTTTCACCATGCCGTACACGTTGCTCTCACCGGTGAAACCACCGGTTATTACGCCGATTTCGAGCCACTCGACGCCCTCGCCAAGGTGCTCACACACGGGTTCTTCCACGACGGCACCTACTCGAGCTTTCGCGAGCGTACCCACGGTCGACGGATCGATCTCGAACGGATGCCCACCTGGCGGCTCGTCGTCGCCTCCCAGAACCACGACCAGATAGGCAATCGGGCCGTCGGTGACCGGCTCAGCAGCCAGCTCGACTCCGGTCAGCTGGCGATTGCGGCGGCGTTGACCCTGCTCGGCCCGTACACGCCAATGCTGTTCATGGGCGAAGAATGGGGAGCCTCCACGCCGTGGCAGTTCTTCACCTCCCATCCCGAACCGGAGCTCGGTACCGCCACCGCAACCGGCCGTATCAGTGAGTTCGCCCGCATGGGCTGGGATCCGGACCAGGTGCCCGACCCACAGGATGAGCAAACCTTCGAGCGGTCCAAACTCGATTGGAGTGAAGCCGCCGAACCCGAGCACGCGCGCCTGCTCGGGTTCTACCGTGAGCTCGCCGTGCTGCGTCGGGCGCAGCCGGATTTCACCGACCCCCGGTTCGATCAGATCGCGGTGGAGTTCGATGCGGCTGCCGGCTGGTTGCGGCTGCACCGTGGCGGCACCAAGATCCTCATCAATCTCGGGGCCCAGTCGACTCAGATTCCGGCCGGGCGGGGTGACATTCTCGTGTCCTTCGCCACGAGCGGTGAAGCCGTGCAGGGCCGGCTGCCCAATGCTCTGCTGTTGGCCCCGCACTCGGTCGTCGTGCTCGCTTGAGCTGTTTCAACGACGCATCCAGTCTGGCAAGATAGGGCTGAAAGCTGCACCCGCGGCCGGTGAGGATGCACCTGTGGATTCGTTTCTCTCGGCGACGACGACCGCCGCGCTCCAGCGGCTGCTGACCCTGCAAGCGGATGCCGACGGCTCGCCCCTGGAACGGCTGCGCGCCATCCGCTCGCTGCAGACCGCGCTCGAGCAGGACCCGGCGACGCTCGTGGCCGTTCGTGACGCCGTTTTGGCGAAGACATCGTGGAACGAGATCGCCGCTGCAACCGGTCTCAAGGCTCCGGCAGCTAAGTGGCGCTGGGGCGGCAGCGACGAAGAGATCAGCGCCCGCCTGGCAGCCGGTCGCAAGCGATCAGTTCGGCCGAGCAGCGTGCCGACGGACCTGCCCGGCCTGTCGGTCGCCGAGGCCGCGGCCGCCCGTGGGGTCAGCGCCCAGGCGATCTACCTGCAGGTGCGCCGCGGCACCCTGGTCAGCCGCACCGTTACGCTGCCCGACGGTCGCAGCTACAAACGCGTCTTCCCGGCCGGCGCGCCGGATGCCGGCCCAGACACTGTTGCAGCCTCTGCCGCCCCTGGCTCCTCACCGTCGGCTGCCCCTGAACCTGCCGCCGGCTCCTGACCGGCCTGCTGCCGACCACTGCCGCGTTCTACCGCCATTTGCCCCGCCCGATCTCAACGGAGATGTCCCACCATGACCCACAACCCTGCCCCCACCACCCTCACGATCGACCGCCGCGCCGACCGGGTGCACGTTGAGCTGAACCGTCCCGACGTGCGCAACGCGATCGACCAGACCATGATCGACGAACTGCACGCGGTCTGCGCCGAGCTGGAGCTGCAGCCGCGTATCCTCATCATCAGCGGCGCCAACGGCGTCTTCGCCTCCGGCGCCGACATCGCCCAGCTGCGCGAACGCCGCCGCGACGATGCCCTGCTCGGCATCAACTCCGGACTGTTTTCGCGTATCGCGCAACTTCCGATGCCCGTCATTGCCGCGATCGACGGCTGGGCGCTCGGCGGCGGGGCTGAGCTCGCCTACGCGGCCGACTTCCGCATCGCGTCGACGAGCGCGCGGCTGGGCAACCCCGAGACGGCGCTCGGCATCCTGCCGGCCGCCGGCGCGCTCTGGCGCCTGGCCGAGCTCGTCGGAGAGCCGGTGGCCAAAGAGATCATCCTCGCCGGGCGCATTCTGAGTGCCCCCGAATGCCTCGCCGTGCACCTGGTTACCGAGGTGCACGATCCGGAGGATCTGCTTGCTGCCGCACACGCTCTGGCGGATCGCATCGGTGCGCAGGATCCCCTCGCGACCCGCCTGGCCAAGGAAGTCTTCCACGCGCCGCGGGCGGCGCATCCGCTCGTCGACAACACAGCCCAGTCGATCCTGTTCGAGTCCGAAGCCAAGTTCACCCGCATGGATGCCTTCCTCGCCCGCCGCAAGCGCTGAGCCGATTCAGGAGTACCCGCGTGAGGGCGCGTCTGGCAGCCGAACACCGTCGTGCACGATCGCCTACCAACGGATTTGACCTCGGGGTGAATTCAGGAAATTCGGTCCGTCGCGATCTCGGCGCCGCACTGATCCGGGCTCGTCTGGCTGTCGCCCGGGCGATTTGCTGAATTCACCACGGGCCACGCTCGTGATTAGATGAAGTGGTTGCGGACCGATTCGTCGGCGCGCACCTGATCGGGGGAATCATGACACTGGTGAATAGTTCGGCGCCCACCCGCTCGCGGGACGTAGCAGCAGCGGCAACCCTTTGGCTGCCCGTCGTGGCGGTGGTCGTCACGTGGTTGCTCTGGATTGATCGGCTTCCCAGCGTGCTGCCGAGGCAGTGGGGGAGTGACGGCGCGGTCAGTTCGACGATCCCCACGTGGGCTATGGCCGTGATTGCGTTCGGGGTGAGCCTGGGTGCTGCGATTCTTGCGACCGGCTGGCTTCGCGAGCGCCGTGCCCCGAATCGGCGCCAGGTCTACGTCGGGCTCGGCTTCGCCGCCGGCCTTGCCTCCTCGCTGTGGCTGATGACGGCCGGTATCACCATCGACGCCGGCGATGCCGAGCCCAAACTGGGTGCCTGGCTTCTGCTCACCTTCGCTGCCTGCGGCTATGGAGCGCTACCGTACTTTTTGGCGCAGAAATGGATGCCCCCGGTTTTACCTGAACCGCCGACAACAGAAAACGACAACTCAAAAATCGACCTGTCCATGCCCTGGAGCACGCTCGTGACGAGTCCGGTGATTGCCGTCATCGGCGGTGGCGTCGTGCTGGGCGGGGCAGTGGCCATCTTCGTGCTGCTGACCGATGCGCAGCAGACGCTCGCGGCCAGCGTTATGACGGGGGTGGTCGTCGGTGTGATCCTACTGGTGACGCTCGTCTTTGTGCAGGTTCGGGTCACCGTCGACGGTCGTGGGCTGAGTGTGGTGTCGCGGCTGTTGGGCATCCGTTTGAAGAAGGTCTCGCTCGACCAGGTGGAGTCGGCGTTTGCCGACACCGTGAGCGCGCTGCAGTACGGCGGCTGGGGCTACCGCCTGACGAGCGGGCGCACGGCCGTGGTGATGCGAGGTGGGCCGGCCCTCGTGGTCAACCTGCGCCGCGGCAACCAGTTCGCGGTGACGGTCGACGAGCCGCACACCGCCGCCGCCCTGCTGAACGCACTGAGGGCTGCGAACCCGTCGGTGCGCTAGTCCCGGGCCCACCCTATGGCCCGGGGCCCAGTCTATAAACTGGGCCCGTGGACGGGGCCCGGGCCCCGTCCGCAAGGCGGGGGTCAGGGAGTCGCGGAGGTCGGGCGGGCCACCTCGTAGCCGCCGGCGGCGTAGATCGTCGTGAAGTCGACTCCGGGATGCAGCGCCGCCGCCACGACCTGCGCCGACGTCCACTCCGCGGGCAGGCCGCCAGCCGAAAGGTCGATCACGAGGTAGTCCGGCAGCGGATTGGGGTTGCCGAGCCAGTAGACATCCGTTCGTTCCACGAGATAGTTCATGAGCCCGATATCCGATTCGACCACGGCCCCGTCGGGCACGACGCGCAGCGCGGCCGTCGCGGCGGCTGCGCGAGGCGTCGAAAAATTGGCTGGTACATCCGTCAGTTTGAACAGCGGCAGTGTCGTGGCGAGCACCACGGCGGCCACAATCGAAACGGATGCCGCCTTCCGTCCGAATCCGCGCAGCCAGCCCCGCCGACTGCCGCGGGCGAGCACGATACCGTCGAGGGCGGCGGCGAACACGATCGGCATGAGCACCGCGCTGTACTGCCAGGTGGGACCCCAATAGCCGGAATTGTCTGACAGAAAGCGCCAGGCGAGCGTCGGTACCAGCACGAGCATGAGCGGCGACCGAACCGCGATCAGACCACCAGCCACCAGGAGCAGCGCCAGGGTCACGCCCTTTTGCGGCTGCAGCAGCGCGGCCGGATTGGTCAGAATAGCCAGCAGGTCGATGCTGCTCGAATAAGCCCAGGCCCCGTTCGGGTTGAGCAGCGGCAGAATCAGCAGGCTGGCCAGCGCGAACCAGCCGACACCCCAGACGGCCAGCCACACTCCGAGCGGATGCCGGCTGCGCACGGCCAGCACGATGCCGAGGGCGGCGACGGTGAGCCCGAGGTCTTCCTTCACGAACACCAGCGGCATCGCCCACAGCATCGAGGCCACCCACTTGCGCAGCAGAAAAGCGGTCAGCGACAGGGCCAGCAGCGGCACGGCGAAGGCGATCTCGTGGAACTGCGCCTCCACCGCGCCCTGCAGCCCCCAGCTGAACGCGAACGCCAACCCGAACAGCGTGCCGGTGGTAGACCCGAGCAGACGAATGGCTGCAGAGGTCAGGGCAGCAGCGGCGAGGCCGAACAGCGCGTTCTGCACCACCAGAAGGGTGAAGGCGTGCGGAAACACCGTGAACACCGGCCCGAGGAGGACCAGAAGCGGATGAAAGTGGTCACCGAGCAGGTTGAAACCCTCGCCCTTGATGGTGACGATCGGCGCCTCGAGGGCCGCGTATTGCCGGGCGAGCTGGGTGAAGATGCCGAGATCCCACGAGGGAGCGGCCAGACTGCGCCACTGCAGCGCCGAAAAGACGCTGTACAGCGCGGTCGTCATCAGCCCGACCGCTGCGGGTACGAGGAGTGGCCGAAGCTGCCCGCCGCGAAATCCCCTCATTCGACCACGCTAACGCACCCGCGCGGCTGACCATGTAGCGATACAGGACCTTTGGCCCTGTTCCGCCGGTCAGCGACGGCGCAGACTGAGAGCGTGCCGCCGACAATGGCACGCTCGGAGATCGCATGACACTCACTTGCCCGTTCTGCCGTTCGCAAGCCCGACTCAGCCCCAACCCGGCCCACGCCGAGCGTAATTCGCTTCCCGTCTACCTGCTCAAGTGCTCCGGATGCGACCACACCAGTGTGCGCGTCGCCGCGGTGCGCGCCCCGCTGTCCGCCGCGCACGTCTGACATCAACGACGCCTAACCGTCACCATCCCCGCGGCGTCCCCAGACGCCGCCCTGAACCGAAACACCTTCGCATCCCCCGTGCGAAGGTGTTTCTTCTGCCCGACGACCTTACAGGTCCGCCAGCAGGCTCACCGGGTTCTCGATGCAACGGGCCACATAGGTGAGGAACCCGGCCGCGGTTCCGCCGTCGCAGACGCGGTGGTCGAACACCATTGACAGTTCCACGACGGTGCGCACCGCGAGTTCGTGATCCACCACCCAGGGCCGTTCGATCATGCGCCCGATTCCGAGGATCGCCGCCTCCGGGTGGTTGATGATCGCCGCCGAGCCGTCCACGCCGAGCGAACCGAAGTTGTTCAGGGTGAAGGTTCCGCCGGTGAGGGCGCTCGGCGCGAACGTACCGTCGGGGGACTGCGCCACCAGGGCAGCAATAGCGTCACGCAGCCGGCGGGTGTTCATGGCGTGCGCGCCGTGGATGACGGGAACCATCAGCCCGCGCGATGTCTGAGCGGCGATGCCGAGGTTCACCGCCCCGTGCTGCAGAATTTCCTGGCTCGCGGTGTCGACCGAGGAGTTGAGCACCGGGTACAGCCGCAAACCGGCCACGACGAAACGCGCGATCAGCGCCGTCACGCTGAACCGCTCGCCGGTCGCGGTGAGCAGCTGGTCGCGGGCCGCGAACAGCGCGGTCGCGTCGACGTCGAGCCAGATCGTGGCCTCCGGAATCTCCCGCCGCGACGTGGTCAGCCGCTGCGAGACCACCTTGCGCAGTCCGGAGATGGGGATGCGAATATCAGCACTAGCGTCGGAGGCGACGGGTGCGGTCGTGGTGCGCTGGGCAGGCACCGCAGCCGGCGTGCTGAGGTGGCGAAGGTGATCCTCGACGTCGCTGCGCAGCACGAGACCGTTCCGGCCGCTGCCGGCCAGCATGCTCGCATCGAACCCTTTCTCGCGCGCCAGCCGGCGTACGATCGGCGACACGACGGGGGAGCTGCGGATCGGATCGACCGTGCTGGACGAAGTGATGGCCGGGGACACGCGGGCCGGGGAACCGGATGCCGCCACCGCGGCCGGGCGCTCGGCGCGCGACACAGCCACCGGTGGTGCCGGTGGGGCCGGTGCCGTCGGTGCCGTCGGTGCGGGCGGAGCCGCCGGTTTCGGCGGTGCGGGGGCATCCGCTGCCCGCGGGGCGCCGAAGCGGCCAGCGGCAACTCGCCGCGCCGGTCGAGTGCTCTCGGTGGTGCCATAGCCCACCAGAACGGCGCCGGACCCTCCGGTCGGGGCTGCGGTCGCCATGGCGGCGGGAACGCCGACGACTGCCGCAGCGGCCGGCGCGTCGACAGCATCCGCAGCAGCCGGATCGGCCACGGTCAGCAGCACCTGCCCGGCGTGGATGATCTGACCGGGCTCACCGAACAGGCTCGCCACGACGCCGCCGTAGGGTGACGGCAGCTCCACGATCGATTTGGCCGATTCGACTTCGACCACGGCCTGATCGATGACGATGGTGTCGCCGGGGGCGACCAGCCAGGCCACGATCTCGGCCTCGGTCAGGCCCTCGCCGAGGTCGGGCAGCAGAAACTCGCGGCTCATCAGGACCATTCCCAGGTGGAGAGTGCGGCCAGAATACGGTCCGGGGTCGGCAAGAAGTACTCCTCGAGTTTGGGCGACGGGTACGGAATGTCGAAGCCGGTGATGCGCAGAATCGGAGCGGCCAGGTAGAAGAAGTTGCGCTCGGTGAGGCGGGCGGCGACCTCGGCGCCGTAGCCGCCGAACTGCGCGGCCTCGTGCACGATGGCGGCCCGGCCGGTCTTGCGCACGGATGCCCCCACCGTCTCGTCATCGAAGGGTGAGAGCGACCGCAGATCGATGACCTCGATCGAGAGCCCCTCATTCGTTGCCTGTTCGGCCGTGGCGAGGGCAGTCTTCACGGTCGGACCGTAAGCGATGAGCGTGACATCGGTGCCCCCGCGCAGCACCTTCGCCTTGTTCAACGGCTCGGTCTGCACCGGCAGGGCGAGCGACGCTTTGCTCCAGTACCGGCTCTTCGGCTCCATGAAGATGACCGGGTCGTCACTGGCGATCGCCTCGCGCAGCATGGAATAGGCGTCGGCCGGGTTGGACGGGCTGACCACCGTGAGTCCGGGCGTTGCCGTCCAGTAGGCCTCGGAGGAATCGGAGTGATGCTCGACGCCGCCGATATCGCCGGCGTAGGGAATGCGAATGACGATCGGCAGCCCGATCTTGCCGCGGGTGCGGTTGCGCATCTTCGCCACGTGCGACACGATCTGCTGGAATGCCGGGTAGCTGAACGCGTCGAACTGCATTTCCACGACCGGGCGCAGGCCGTACATGGCCATGCCGATCGCGGTACCCACGATGCCGGCCTCGGCCAGCGGGGAGTCGCTCACCCGGGTCTCGCCGAATTCGGCGTAGAGCCCGTCGGTGACCCGAAAAACGCCGCCGAGCGGTCCGACGTCTTCGCCGAACAATACGATCGTCGGATCGTCGACCATGGCATCGCGAATGGCCGCGTTGAGGGCGGCGGCCATAGTGAGGTTTTCCGACGCGCGCACAGAGGTGCCGGTTTCCAGAGTCTGCTGCGGGCTCATCGGGTGCTCTCTTCGGTGTTCGGGCCACTCAGCGCAGCGGATGCCGAAGCATCCCCGTCGAGTTCGGCCGCCAGGAAGGCGCGCTGCTCGGCCAGGGCGGTGCGAGGGGTGGAATAGACGTGCTCGAACAGTTCGAGCGGATCGACGACCGCCTGATCGGTCATACAGTCCCGGGTGGTCGCGGCGAGTTGCTCAGCGACGGCCGCGATGTCGGCCCGCGCCTCGGTGGAGAGGGCGCCTTGCGCGACGAGGTATTTTTCCAGGCGCTCGATCGGGTCGCGGCTGCGCCACAGGTCGACGTCGGCGGTTTTGCGGTACCGGGTGGGGTCGTCCGAGTTGGTGTGGGCTTCAATGCGGTAGGTGAGGCCCTCGATCAGGGTGGGGCCGCCGCCGCTTCGGGCGCGGTGCATGGCCGCCGAGATGACGGCGTACATGGCGGCGACGTCGTTGCCGTCGACGTAGTAGCCGGGCATGCCGTACCCGATCGCCTTGTCGGCGATGGTGCGGCAGGCCATCTGCTTGTCGAGGGGCACGCTGATGGCGAATTGGTTGTTCTGCACGACGAAGACCACGGGAGCCTGCCAGACGGCGGCGAAGTTGAACGCCTCGTGGGCGTCGCCCTCACTCGTGGCGCCGTCGCCGAGCAGGGTGAGGGCCACGGTGTCGTCGCGTTTGAGCTTGGCGGCGGTGGCCAGGCCGACGGCGTGCAGCGCCTGGGTGGCGAGCGGCGTGGCCTGCGGGGCGATCCGATGCTGCTGATAGTCGTAGCCGCTGTGCCAGTCGCCGCGGAAGGCGGCGAGGATGTCCTTCGGCTCGACGCCTCGGGTGAGCAGCGCGATGCTGTCGCGGTAGGTCGGAAACAGCCAGTCCTGCGGCGAGAGCGCGGCGACCGCGGCGATCTCGCACGCCTCCTGGCCGAGGGCGGAGGGGTAGGTGGCCAGTCGCCCCTGTCTCGTGAGGGCGGTGACCTGCACGTCGAACCGGCGGGCGATGACCATCTGTCGATAAAGACCGAGGAGGGTATCGACGGCCGGCAGCCTGAAGCCGCCGCTCTCGCTTTCGGCAACCGCGTGACCGGTGTCGTCGATCAAACGAAGGGGTGGGGGTGCCAGCACCGCCGTCAGCGGCGTGCTCTCGACATTGAGGCTCATGAGGCAATGTTGCGCCCTTTTGGCGCGGCGTGCTGCGCCTTTTCGTAGTTGTGAACGATTGGCCGAGCAGATGCCAGACGGCGGCCAAACGGAACGATGAAACCGTGAATCAGTGCCAAGCGTCCGGGGTGGAGCCGGGGGCGTGACCGATGATTTCGTCGAGAATCAGGTGCGAGCGGGTGGAGATCACACCCGGCATGGTGTGGATGTCGCGCAAAATGGCCTGACTGAGCTGCTCATGGTCGGGAGCACTCACCGTGAGGATGATGTCGATGTCACCGCTCACCGCCTGGGCCTTCTCGACAAACGGCAATCGGGCCAGCTGGGCGGCGATCTCGCCCCAGGCGACATCGCCGATCTTCACGACGACGAGCGCCGATACGTTGAGTCCGAGGGCCTTGCGGTCGGTCTGCGCGCCGAATCCGTTGATCACGCCGTGGCTGATCAATTTCTGCACCCGAGTGTGGGCGGCGGTGCGGGAGATGTGCACCAGCAGGGCGAGTTGACGCATCGAGAGACGCCCGTCGCGGCTGAGCTCGGCGATGATCTGGCGATCCGTGCTGTCGAGTCCGGGGTGGGGAGGCTGCGGCTGCGTCATGGGCTTTCACACTACCGGCGCGGGCAGAGAAGCGTGCAGGGCGCGCAGGTAGTGATTCTTCGGCCAGTGTCGCACGCGGCGCGGCAGGCGCGGATATATCAAGCGGATGCCAGCCAGCACCCGGTTGAATCGCCGCTGGTGCCGCGCCGACCAGGGCAGGTCGAACAGCACCCGTACGTGCGAAGGCAGCAGGCCGGCCGTCATCAGCCGCGCCAGGGGGAGGGCGGCGCGATACCAGAGCGGCGCGGTGCGTGAGTGCAGCAGGTCGTGCGCGACGGCGCGGGTCCTGGCATCCGTTGTGAGAAGTGCGAGCTGGTCGTTCCAATAGCGGCGGAACGCGGTGCGGTCTGCCGGCCAGAGTTGTGCTGGCACCTGCAGCGAGGTGCCCAGGCGGGAGTACTCGCGATAGACCGCATCGGCCGTTTCCTCGTCGAGCGGGCCGTACAGCCGACCATGCAGGTCGGTGGCGGACTCGTACAGCGTTGCGGCGACCCAGAGCTGCAATTCGGGGGTAAAGGCGTTGTACCTGGGAGCGGTGCCATCGGAGTGCACCGGGACGTGCGCGTGGTTGACGCGCGCGGCCATCGCAGCGGCCAGGTCGGCATCACCGAACACGGTGGCATAGACATAACTGAGCGTGCCGTTCAGTCGGTCGAGCGGCCTGGCGGCGAAATGGCTGTGATCGGCGACGCCGTGCCCGATCGCCGGGTTGGCCAGCTGCAGCAGAATGGCGCGGCCCCCGGCGGCGATCAGGACGCCCTCGCCGGCCACGCCCTGCATGCTCTGTGCCCGTCGTGCGCTCACAGCTACCTCCCAATAAACATACAGAACCTTGTGACAGTGTGAGCCTATTCGGTCGGGCTGAGTCTAGGCCTCGGCTTAACGCCCGAACAGGGGTTGATGAATATTTGGGTTTTGGGGAATACGACCGCCTTCTATGCGCTTGCATGTATCCGAGGGCGACAATTCCTGGGCCCACACACTTGAGGAGAACTTCTATGAGCGAGACCACCGTAACGAGCATTCCGGGCTACAAGGCCGGCACCTGGACCATCGACAAGACTCACAGCTCCGTCAGCTTCAGCATTCGTCACATTGTCATCAGCAAGGTCAAGGGCACCTTCGATGATTTCGACGCCACCTTCGTGACCGGCGAGAACCCGCTCGAAACGAGCGTCACCGCCTCCGCCAAGGTTGTCTCGATCAACACCAATGAGCCCAACCGCGACGGCCACCTGCGCACCGGAGACTTCTTCGACGCCGAGACGTACCCGACCATCGACTTCGCGTCGACCGGTATGCGTGAAGTCAAGGGCGAGTACCTCGTCGACGGCAACATCACCATCAAGGGCGTCACCAAGCCGGCCACCTTCGAATTCGAGTTCGGTGGCTTCGGCGGAGACCCCTACGGCAACTACAAGTTCGGTGCCACGGCCAAGACCGAGGTCAACCGCGAAGACTTCGGCCTCACCTACAACGCAGCACTCGAAACCGGCGGCATGCTGCTCGGCGACAAGGTCACCATCACGCTCGAACTGCAGGCCGCGCTCAACGCGTAACCCGTAGGTTTTTGAGCAGGGCCCCACTTCGGTGGGGCCCCGTCTCGTTAACGAACTCCTGCGTCAGTGGCCCGTGACGCCCAGCTCGAGCATCCACTCGGTCAACCGTCGTCGCAGTTCGGCACCGTCGAGGTCGGTTCTGCCGAGGTCCTGGTAGTTGGGCGCCCACGTTTCCACCCGGGGGTAGGCCTTCAGTGCGGCGAAGTGGTCCCAGAGCGCCACGTTGGGTGTGGGGGAGCCGAATGCCTCGTCGTAGGTGCGCGTGAACTCCTCGGCAACCGTTGCGTCATAGAGAAAAACGAGGTCCTGACGACACCAGGCCAGATCGTAGCCACGCGGCGCCAACCCGGCACCCGACCAATCCACGATCCCGGTGAGCCTCTCCTGCTGCCAAACGGTGTTGCCCGACCAGAAATCGTTGTGGGTGAGCACGCGGGGTTCGCCGGCGAGCTCGCGCCACAGCGAACGCAGTGGTGAATCAGCCCTCGGTTCGGTGAACAGATCGGGAAGCGCCGGATCAGCGGCCAGCGAGTGGATGCGCGCGAGCGCTGCTCCGAGCTGCCGCGCAAAGTCGTGCGGGTCGGTGGGGGTGATCGAGGCTCGACCCGGCAGCAGGGTCGTGACGATGAGCGGGCATCCGCTGTCAGAGCGCGCTGTGCTGTCACCGTGCGCTGTGCCGTCACCGTGCGCTGTGCCGTCAAAGTGCGCCGTGCCGTCTGGGTCGGCGGCGAGCAGGTGCGGGGCGAGGTCCCCGAGCCCGCCGAGCCCGGCGAGAACGCGAATTTCGCGGCGCACAGCGTCGTCGCCGGGCGGAAACTGGCGCAGCACGAACTCGGTTCCGTCGCTTGCGGCGACGACGGTCGTTGTGGCGTGAGTGCCTCCGGGCAGCGTGCGCACCCAGTGCAGCTCGCTGACGCCGAGTTCTCGGGCAGCCCAGGCCAGCACGACGGAGGAGGGGGCGGCCGAGGTCATACGCCCACGCTACGCGCTCGCTACGCGCTCGCGCATCGCTGGCCGAGGCTGCGTGAGACGACAACTTCCGCCCCATCGTTTGCGCGAGAAGCCATCTTCGGCCCCTTGACTGGCATTCAAGGGGCAGAAGCTGTCCTTTCGTGAGCATCAAAGCCCGTCCATGGGGCCGAAGTTGTCGTCTCGCAGGTCGCCAGCCCCCCCCGTGCGCAGAATTCAGACCGGACGGGTGTTTTTGCCGTCGAGCCACAGCTCGACGGACGCGTCCCGATGCACGCCGTCGGTGCCGACGTGCTTCTCACTGATCGTCGTGCCGTTCTTGATTACGTAGACCAAGGCCATCGCGTGCCCGCGGCCGAGGCCGTAGTCGGCCTTGAGCCAGTCGACGATGGCGCCAGCCTTCGTCGCGGGGTCATCGAGACCGCGCTCGTGTGCCAGCGCGACCAGCGCACGCGGCGTCAAACCGGTCTTGTCTTCAATCGCCGTGAGATAGGCCTGAAAGGACATCGGGTCTCCTTGTTTTGCGTTGGACCGCGGAACTGGTTACAGCACCAGGCAGATGAGCTGCGATCTCGCCGAGTCGGCGCCGCGGGCCTGAGACGTGGGCTGAGATCTTGTCTTTTACCTCAGGCATGCCGTGTCGTCACTACGGTACCTTTCCCGTCAAACCTTCGTCCAGTGCGTCAGGTCGGAAATATCGTTTGACAGGCAGACCCGGGCAGTCCGAGATAATTCCCGCTGGCCGCTGGCCGCTGGCCGCTGGCCGCTGGCCGCTGGCGGGCTGGCGTGAGGCTTGAGGCTTGAGGCTTGAGGCTTGAGGCTAGACGCTAGTTGGCGGGCTGGATGGTAAGCCGGTGGGCTGGTGCACAGATGTGTTCCAGTTGGGTGGTTCGGTGGGGGTGGCGGCGCGGTTCTGGCCGGCGGGGCGCCAGGTTTGGGTGGGGTCGAAGAGGAGGGGGCCGCGGATCCAGGGTCGGCCGTTTCGCATTTGGATGTTCCAGCCGGAGGTGTCGATGCTGGAGTGGGCGGCGTTGCAGATGAGCACGGCGTTTCCGATGTCGGTGGGGCCGCCGTGGTTCCACGGGATGACGTGGTGGGCCTGGGTGTGTTGGGGTGGCACGGTGCAGCCGGGGATGATGCAGCCGCCGTCGCGGGCGGCGAGGGCTCTTCGTTGTTGGGTGGTGAAGAACCGGTTGCTGGTGCCGAGGTTGAGAATCGTGCCGGTGTGGCCGAACAACACGGGTTGGTAGCCGCCGGCGCAGATCAACTCGTCGACCTGCTGGGGGGTGAGGGGTCCGTCGATACCGTCGATCCAGCCGGCTCCGCGCCCGGCGAGGAGATCGTTGATATTGATGTGCACGAGCACCGTGGGGGCGGCGCCGCCCATGGTCGGGGTGCTGGGGTGTCGTGCGGCGGCTTCGAACACGGCGCGGAGGATGCCGGCTCGTTTCTCGCTGATCGAGCGCGTGTCATCGGGGTGCCGCGGACAGGGACCGCCCGGGTCGGGTGGGATACTCTCGTCAGCTCCAGCTCCAGCTCCAGCTCCAGCTCCAGCTCCAGCTCCAGCTCCAGCTCCAGCTCCGACGCGGGCTCTGGCTCCGGGTCTGGCTTCCGCTTTGGCTTTACCATCAGCATCAGCATCAGCATCAGCATCCGACTCTGCATCCGACTCCGCGGCGTGGTCGACCTCGGCCTCGATCGCGTTCTCGCTAGCTGCCGATTCCTCGCTGCCCTCGTTGGCCTCGGCGTGCTCGGCGTCGGTGGGTTTGGTTTCAGCGGATACTGCTCAAACTCTGGTTCCCACGAGTCCGTCTACGGGGCGCGCTCTTGTCAGGGCTATCCAGTGCCTCAATCTGCTGCACTCGAAACCCTGAGCGAATTTATGTCACTTATCCTGGAACTCGTGTAAAGATTCGTATCCTGCCTGCCAGCCACCTCGGCGATCCGCGGTGCCCGGCCCATGTTGTGGCCATGGGCCCAGTTTCTAAACTGGGCCCCGTCCCAGAACTGCGGACCGGGTTGGCCTGCGCGCCGATAGCAGCAACCTGCCGTCCGGCGACGCGGCCTGGTGGCAGTCTTACCGGGACCGCCTGGAGGCGGCGGCCCGCGAGGCCGGCTCGTAGGGTCTTCGGCGCGGGGCGATATCATTCGAGCATGGGGGTTAGTGCGCGGCGGCAACGAACGATTATCGGTGCAACGCTGATAGCGGCTCTGCTGACCGGATGTGTTCCGCAACCTTCGGCGTCAGAGGTTTACGCGCAAGCCAGGCTGGAGACGATGTCGCTGCCCGACAAGGTGGCGAGCCTGCTCATGCTCCACAGCCCGGGAACGGATGCCGCACAACTGCGCACCTTTGTCGACGACTATCACCTCGGCGGGCTCATTCTGATGGGCGACAACATCCCCGGATCCGTGACCGAGCTGGCGACGATGACCGCGGCCCTGAGCGCGGAACCGGGGCTTCCGCTTCTGATCGGCATCGATCAGGAAGGCGGAGCGGTATCTCGACTCCCCGGAGACATCTGGCCCGGCGGTGAACGGCTGCGCCGAATGCCACTGGCGGCGACGTCCTCTGCGTTCCACCAACGCGCGTTACTCCTGGACCAGGCCGGCATCAACGTCAACTTCGGCATCGTGGCAGACATTGTCGCCGAGCCGGACGCGTTCCTGTTTGACCGGGCTCTCGGCAGCGACCCAACTGCTGCGGCCGATCGCGTCACGGCTGCCGTCGCGGCGCAATCGGAAGCGGCGCAGGGGAGCGTGGCGAGCACGATCAAACATTTTCCCGGACACGGGGCCGCTGCGGGAGATTCGCACGTGTCGCTTCCGTCGTCGGACCTGAGCCTGAAAGCGTGGACGAAGAGCGTCGCGCCGCCGTTCACTGCCGGAATCGACGCCGGCGCAGAACTGATCATGGTGGGACACCTGGCCTACCCGGCAGTCGATTCGCAGCCGGCCACGCTTTCCGCACGGTGGTACGACATTCTGCGCACCGACCTCGGCTTCGACGGGGTGTCGATCACCGACGACCTGCTCATGCTCGGTCACTCGGGACTCGAGCAATATTATGACCCGATTGAGAACGGCATCGCGGCGCTCTCTGCGGGCGCAACCATGCTGCTGTTCGTGCTCCCGGCCCAACCGGATACCGTGGGAGTCAACGTGTCCGAGCTCATCATTCGGGTCTGCGCGGCTGTGGCCGACGGCCGTATTGATGCGAACGACGTTGATGAGAACGTGCTGCGCGTTCTGACTCTGCGGCGCGACCTCGCAACAGGGCCCGAGTAGAGTGCAATTCCATCGGCTATAAGATTGTTCTACCCAACCAAGGAGTGCTCGTGTTTTCACCATCTGACCTGGATATTCCCATCGTTGCCGCCCCCATGGCCGGTGGTGCGTCAACGCCAAACCTCGTCGTCGCCGTGAACGAAGCGGGCGGCCTCGGGTTTCTTGCCGCCGGGTACAAGACACCGCAGGCCCTGGCGGAGCAGATCGTTGAGGTGCGCGAGCGCACCGAGCGCGCCTTCGGCGTCAACCTGTTCATACCGCAGGCGCCCCTCACAGACCGCGCTGCCGTCGAGCTGTACCGCAGTGTGTTAGCGCTCGAGTATCCCGCTGCCGACTTCGGTGCGATCGCCGATACCGACCCGGACTGGTTCGACGAGAAAGTGGCCGTCGTCATCGAGCATCACGTTCCGGTGGTCTCTTTTACCTTCGGCTTGCCTCCGGTCGACGTCGTCGAGCGGATGCACGCCGCCGGCTCGTTCCTGATCGCCACCGTCACCTCGGTGTCCGAGGCCCGTCAGGCCCAAGGCCTCGGCGTCGACGCCCTGTGCGTGCAGGGTCCGGAGGCCGGCGGCCACCGGGCGACGTTCGCCACCCGGGAAGAACCCGGCACCCTGGCTTTGGGGGAGCTGTTGATCGCGATTCGCGCGGTGGTGACCCTGCCGCTGATCGCGGCGGGCGGCATCCACTCGGGCGGTCAGATCGCGTCGCTGCTCGCCGCCGGCGCTGCGGCCGTGCAACTCGGCACCGGCTTTCTGCGCACCGACGAGTCCGGCGCGACACGAGCCCACCAGAACGCCCTCGTCGATCCAAGCTTCACCGAAACCGTCGTGACCCGGGTCTTCTCCGGGCGTCCGGCGCGCGGTCTGCTGAACGACTTCATCGTCGCCCACGATGCGAAAGCTCCCCCCGAGTATCCGCAGGTGCACCACCTCACGAAGGTCATCCGAGCGGATGCCGCCCGCCGCAATGATGCAGACGGCCTCGCCCTTTGGGCCGGCACCGGTTTTCGTGACGCGCGCACCGGCCCGGCAGCCGCCGTGCTCGGCGCCCTGTGGAATGACACGCAGTTCGCCGTCGTCGCGTAGCGGCCGGTGAGTGATCGGAGGGCCGACCCGGGCGGACACCCCAAGGTAGGCTCATTCGACGGGGTAGGCGCATATCCGCTCCCGGGTCATCGGCGTCGATCGGCGCGAATCGCACGACAAGAAATGGTTCCACTTTGCGCACAATGAATATTTTTCGGGCGGGAAAGCTCGCGGTCGCCGCCACGGCGCTGCTGGGCCTCGCCGGCGGATTCGTCGGCGTCAGCGCCGCAGCCGCCAGCCAGCCGGCTCCGCCGCAGACCACGGTCACCGGCGAAACCTACGTCATCGGCACCGACACCACCTTTGCGCCGTTCGAGTACCGCGAAAACGGTGAATTGACCGGCATCGACATGGACCTGATTCGCGATATCGCCGCGAACCAGGGTTTTACCGTGGAGATCAAGTCGCTCGGCTTCGACGCAGCCCTGCAGGCTCTGCAGTCCAACCAGGTCGATGGCGTCATCGCCGGAATGTCGATTACTGACGAGCGTGAACTCATCTTCGACTTCTCCGACCCGTACTTCGACTCCGGCGTGCAGATGGCCGTCGCCGAGGACAACACCGAGATCACCGGGTACGCCGACCTGGCCGGCGAAACCGTCGTCGCCAAGCGGGGAAGCGAGGGGGAGACCTTCGCCAACTCGATCAAGGACGAGTACGACTTCACCGTCAAAGCCCTCGCTGACTCCGCCACAATGTACGACGACGTCAAAGCCGGCAACTCCGTCGCGGTCTTCGACGACTACCCGGTGCTCGCCTACGGCATCAACCAGAACAACGGGCTCAAGTCGGTCACCGAGAAGGAACAGGGCAGTTCCTACGGGTTCGCCGTCAACAAGGGCCAGAACCCCGAACTTCTCGCCGCGTTCAACACGGGCCTGGCCGAGCTAAAAGACAGCGGCGAGTACCAGGCCATTCTCGATACGTATCTCGAGCAGCCGGCGCCCGCCGCAGCATCCGGTTTCTTCGGGCTGCTCGGCGACAGCCTGCCGGCCCTCATGAAGGGGCTCGGGCTCACGCTGCTCGCGACCGGCCTGTCCATTCTGATCGCCCTCGTGCTCGGTGTGCTGTTCGGCTTCTTCAAGGTCTCCGAGAGCCGCATTCTGCGCGGCATCGCCGGTGTCTATGTCAGCATTTTTCGCGGCACGCCGCTGCTCGTGCAGGCCTTCTTCTTCTACTTCGGCCTGCCGCAACTGACCGGGCAGTCGATCGACGTGCTGACCGCCGGTGTGCTCACCCTGAGCCTCAACGCGGGTGCTTACATGACCGAGATCGTGCGCGGCGGCATCCAGTCGGTCGATCCCGGCCAGACCGAAGCCGGCCGCAGCCTCGGCCTTGGCTACGTCACGACGATGCGCCGTGTCGTGCTGCCGCAGGCCGTGAAGATCATGACGCCGTCGTTCATCAACCAGTTCGTGATGACCCTCAAGGACACCTCGCTCCTGGCCGTGATCGGCTTCGCCGAACTCACCTATCAGGGCCAGCAGATCTATGCCGCCAACTTTCGCACCGGTGAGACCCTGCTGATCGTTGCAGCGCTGTACTTCATCGTCATCAACCTGCTCACCATGCTCTCCAACAAGCTCGACAAGAGGTTCAACAAATGAGCGCCAGCAAGATCAGCGTCACCGGGTTGCGCAAGTCGTTCGGATCCAACGAGGTGCTCAAGGGCCTCGACGTCGAGATCGCTGAGGGCGAGGTCGTCTGCGTCATCGGCCCCTCGGGTTCGGGTAAGTCCACGTTTCTCCGCTGCCTCAATAAGCTCGACGAGCTGAGCGGCGGCACGGTCATCGTCGACGGATTCAACGTCAGCGACAAGACCGTCAACCTCAACGAGGTGCGCCAGCACATCGGCATGGTGTTCCAGCACTTCAACCTGTTTCCGCACATGACGGTGCTGCAGAACATCATGCTGGCTCCGGTCGAATTGAAGAAGCAATCCCCAGCGGATGCCCGCGCCACCGCCCTCAAGCTGCTCGACCGGGTAGGCCTCACCGACAAGGCCACCGCCCGTCCCGCGCAGCTCTCCGGCGGTCAGAAGCAGCGCGTGGCCATCGCCCGGTCGCTCGCGGTGAACCCCGACATCATGCTCTTCGACGAGGCCACCAGCGCCCTCGACCCCGAGATGGTCGGCGAAGTGCTGCAGGTCATCCGGGATCTCGCCGCCGAGGGAATGACCATGGTCGTCGTCACCCACGAGATGGGGTTCGCCCGCGAGGTCGCCGACCGGGTCATCTTCATGGCCGACGGGCTCATCGTCGAAGAGGGCACCCCGGCCGAACTGTTCGGCAACCCGCAACAAGCACGCACCCAGGACTTCCTTTCCAAGGT
This sequence comes from Cryobacterium sp. TMT1-3, assembly GCF_004402315.1. Classification (NCBI taxonomy): domain Bacteria; kingdom Bacillati; phylum Actinomycetota; class Actinomycetes; order Micrococcales; family Microbacteriaceae; genus Cryobacterium; species Cryobacterium sp. TMT1-3. The sequence continues at coordinate 323,425 of NZ_SOFW01000006.1, read as the reverse complement.
GCTCTAGCCGGATTCTGACCGGCCCGGTCGACGCCGCCGGTTCGCGACCGCCCCCCATTTCGGCAGCCGCTACGGTAACGGGCGTAGCGGCCACCCGTTTCGGGCGCGACCATGATCGGCCCGGGCACCCTGCGAAACGGATGCTGTGCGCGCGACCCGCGCGCAGCATCCGTTTCGCTGAAGCCCGGCTCAGGCCCGGTCGCCGACGATCTCCTCGCGCACCCGGCGCAGGTCTTCCATGAGCGAGCCGATCAAAATCCAGTGGTCCGGGTGCGGCGTCACGATACGCAGTGGTGCGGTCAGGGCGAGCACATCGGGGTCCGGCGGCTCCGGCACGACCGTCAGGTCGCCTTCCTCCCGCGCGAGCAGCGCCAAATCGTGGGCGGCCCGGGCGAGTTCCCGGGAAAAGGCCTGCACGCTCGGTTCGAACTGCAGGGACGCGTCGTAGTGGTCGTGCAGGGCACGGGTCATGCCGATGGCGCGGGTGACGAGCGTCGGCAGCCGCTCGATCATGGCATGGTCGGCGTCGAGCGCCACGCGCAGTTTGGCCTTTCGCGGGTTGAGCATGAGGCTCTCCTCCGCCTGGGCGATGGCCTTCTCCGCTGACGCGAGCATGGGGCGCAGCAGCCGGGCCTTGATCATCAGTTCCATCAGGTCGATCGGAGTCTGGGGGGTGCGCAGCGCCTGCGCGATGCGGTCGAAGGTGTCGGCCAGCTCGCGCGCCAGCAGACCGACGGCGTCGCGGGCCGGCGCTATCAGCACCGGGGGTACGATGAGCGCGTTGATGACCAGGGCGATTCCCGCACCGATGAAGGTTTCGAAGATACGATCGAGGGCGTACCCCGGCGTCGTGGCACCCAGAGCGAGCACGAGCATGGCACTGATCGGAATCTGGCTCGCCGACACCGGCGACAGGCGCAGCGCCCAGGCCACGAGAATGCTCACCACGATCGTGCCGAGTACCACCCAGCTCGACTGGCCGAGGAAGAACCCGATCGACGAGGCGATGATGACACCGCCGATCACGCCCGCGGTGCGTTCAATCGCGCGGCCGAAGGTCTGGTTGACGCTCGGCTGCACCACGAGCAGGGCCGCGATGGCGGCAAAGATCGGCAGGTCGCTCGGCAGCAGCAGCTGGGAGGCAAGCCAGGCCAGGGCCACGGCCACGGCCATCTTGACGACCTGCAGCACCGGGAGTCGTTTGGAGATGCGCAGGGCGGAGGTAAGTTTCACTGGTCAAGGCTAACCCGCCGGTGAGGTCAAGCGGATGCCGTCACCGCCGGTTTGAGGATCGGCCGAAGCGGCACGCCCAGAAAGCGAGCGTAGTCCGACGCCGCCCGGGCGAAGCCGCGCTGAGTCTTGGCGGCCCGCGCCCGGGCGGCCGCGGTCGTCGGTGCCGCGAACAGCGCAACCTCGGCGGTGAGTCCCGACGTGGCGATCTTCTTGCGCCAGGTGCCGACGATGCGCCCGCTGGCCACCACGAGCGGCAAAAAGATTCCGTTCAGTCCGGGCACCACCCGAACGAGTTCGTCAACGGCGATCGCATGGCTGCGATCCCGGTACCCGAGCAGGTACTCGTCGAAACCGGGCAACGCAAGCACCGGCGTGTGCTGGCGCAGGTCCGTCGGCAGCACTGCGGCATCCGCTGACTCGGCGGCCAGAAAATACGCTGCGCCGTCGACCCGCACCTCGGTGAGCCGGCCTCGAGCCACGGCCAGGCCGGTTTTCGCGTCGGCGACCGTGAGTTGCGACCACCAGGCGAAGTCGACCAGCGTCGCCGGGCCGTGGCCGAGAAAATAGCGGTAGACGAATTCACCGAGCGCTTCATCGCGCTCGAGCCGGCGCGGGGTCGGCACCCATTCGTCCAGCAGCACCAGCCCCTGCTGGGTACCCACCTGGCGTCCCCAGCACACAGTTCCGGTCAGGGCCAGGTGGGCGATGGTGTGGTACCCGCGCTGGCCCTCTGTTGGCAGGCCGGCCGCCTGCAGCATGGTCAGAAATTCAGCCCGGCTGAGCTGCTTGTGGCCGGTCAGTGCCGCGATCGCGGCCGCTCGAGCCCGCTCCAGCACGGGCAGGTCGAGGCCGAGTCGTGCGTTGATGGTGCGGGTCTTGGCGAGCAGGCGCGGGGTCGTGAGCGCCTGCATCCAGCCCAGTTCCCTGGCCGGAACGAAGTGCAGCGTGCCCCGCATCGGCCACGACCGCACGATCTCACCCGCCGAAACGGATGCCTGCACCTCGGCGATGGTCGTGCCGGGGGAGCGCACCCCGAGGGCCCACTGTGCGGCCGGGTAGTCCTGGGCCTGCACCGCGAGCATCCGCTCGACGACGGCGACCGGCCCGTCGAGGGGAACCCCGGCCAGCCCCTGGGCGTGCAGGCGCAGGCGAACGACGTCGGCGCGGGAGACGGCAGCTGGCATGACACCAGTATGCCGACTCCCGCACCTGCGTAAACGAAACCGGGGCGGGTTACTTGCCGCGCCGCCCGGCTCGGGGACGCACCACTTGAATCACGCGGGCGCTTCCGTCCGACGTCTGGGTTCCGAAGGCGTCGAATTGCACGGTGGACTCGGTAGCTCCGTCGGTGTCGTCGGTGTTACCGCCGTCTGCTCCGGGGCCGGCGGTAGGTCCATTACGACCGAACCGGCGCAGCAGCGCCTTGACCAGCGGCGGTACCACGAGAAACAGCACGATCACGGTGTACACAACGACCGCGAGCGGTTCGCTCAGCAGTGCGGCCGGGTCGCCCGCGCTGATCTGCAGCGAACGCCGCAGCTGACGTTCCATCTCCGGGCCGAGAATGGCCCCGACGATGATCGGCAGCACCGGAAACCCGAACCGGCGGGCCATGTAACCGAGGGCGCCGAGCAGCAGCAGAATCACGATGTTGAAGGTCTGCATGCCCGCCGCGTACGCGCCGAGCGTCGCGAAGAACAGAATACCCGCGTAGAGATACGGCCGAGGGATGCGCAGCAGCTTCGCCCAGAGCGGCGCGAGCGGCAAATTGAGGGCCAGCAGCAGCGTGTTGCCGATGAACAGGCTTGCGATCAGCGTCCAGACCAGCACCGGCTCGGTCTGGAACAGCAGCGGCCCGGGGTGGATGCCGTACTGGTTGAACGCGGCGATCATCACCGCGGCGGTCGCCGTGGTCGGCAGACCGAGGGTCAGCAGCGGAACCAGAGTGCCTGCCGCGGAGGCGTTGTTGGCCGCTTCCGGCCCGGCGACGCCCTCGATGGCGCCGTGACCGAACTGTTCAGGATGCTTGGACAGCTTCTTCTCCGCCACGTAGGAGAGGAAGGTGGGGATCTCGGCGCCGCCGGCCGGGATGGCGCCAAACGGAAAGCCGATGACGGTGCCGCGCAGCCACGGCTTCCAGGACCGCTTCCAATCGTCCTTGCCCATCCACGGCACGCCGACCGGGATCGTCGCCGGGGTGCCGTGCCGCAGGTGCGCGGCGATCCAGAGTGCTTCACCGACCGCGAACAGGGCCACGGCGATGACGACGACGTCGATGCCGCCGGAGAGCAGCGGTTGGCCGAACGTCATGCGCGCCTGGCCGGTGGTGCCGTCGAGGCCGACCAGTCCGATGGTGAGGCCGATGAACAGCGAGGCGAGCCCGCGAATACGGCTGGAGCCGAGCACGGTGCTCACCGCGACGAAGGCGAAGACCATCATGGCGAAGTAGGAGGGAGCGCCGAGGCCGATCGCGATCGCCACCACGAACGGGGCGACGAAGACGAGGGCTCCGGTGGCGAGTGTACCGGCCACGAACGAGCCGATCGCGGCCGTCGCGAGGGCCTGGGCTCCGCGACCGGCCTTAGCCATCTTGTTGCCCTCGAGCGCCGTGACCACCGAGGACGATTCGCCGGGGGTGTTCAGCAGAATCGAGGTCGTCGACCCCCCGTACATGCCGCCGTAGTAGATGCCGGCGAACATGATGAGCGATCCGGTCACGTCGAGCGCGTAGGTCAGCGGCAGCAGCAAAGCAACGGTCATGGCCGGGCCGATGCCGGGCAGCACGCCGACGGCGGTGCCGAGCAGCACGCCGATGAGGGCGAACAGCAGGTTCTGCAGGGTCAGCGCGTTGCTGAACCCCTCCATCAGCAGGGTGAGGTTTTCCATCAGAGAATTCCCGTCAGCAGGCCGGCCGGCAGGTTGATGCCGAGGCCCAGTACGAAGCCGTAGAACGTGCCCAGGGCCAAAAGAATGCCGATCACAAGCGCCCAAGCGAAGCGCCGGGAGCCGAGCAGCAGGGCGGAACCGTAGAACAGCAGCGCACTGCCGATCACGAAACCGAGAAAGTCCATCGAGAGGGCGAAGACGAGGATGAGGCCGCCGAGGCCGAAGACGGTGGGCCAGTGGGCCTTCTGGGAGAGGTCGATGTCCTCACCGTCTTCGGCGTCGGCGTGGCCGCCCCGCAGCACGGAGATCGCCAGGGCGATCGCACACAGGCCCAGGCCGATCGCGATGATCGTGGGAACGACCTGCGGTCCCATCACGCCGGCGTTGATCGCGGTGTGGCGGATGTTCGCGGTATCGACCGCGATCACGATCGCGATGACCGCGAGCAGGGCGGCGACGCCGAGCTCGGAACGGCCCTGCAGCCGGGCTCGGAGCCCGGAGCGGGGAACTGTGCTGGGGGCGGTCATGCTTAGACCAGGCCCAGGGTCTTCAGCACGTCGGCGACGCGGGTGTCCTGCTCGGTGAGGAAGGTGCTGAAGTCGTCGCCGGTGATGAAGGCGTCCGTCCAGCTGTTATCTTCCAGAACCTGCTTCCACTCGGGGCTGTCGTGCATCTCGGTGACGGCGTCGACGAGGCGTGCGATCTCAGCATCGGTCAGACCGGGTGCGGCCAGGAGACCGCGCCAGTTGGTGAAGACCAAATCGATGCCCTCTTCGGTGAGGGTGGGGGCCTCGATGACGGGAACGCGCTCTTCGCTCGTGACGGCGAGCACGCGCAGGTCGCCTGACTTCACCTGTTCCAGGAACTCGCCATAGCCGGAAGCACCGAACTGCAGCTTGCCGCCGAGGATGGCCGGCAGCAGTTCGCCGCCGCCGTCGTAGGCGACGTAGTTGACGGCCGTCGGGTCGATACCGACGGCATCCGCAAGCTGCATCGGCAGCAGGTGGTCAGGGCCACCCGGGGAGGAGCCGCCGCCGACGGCGAAGGTGGCCGGGTCGGCCTTCCACGCGGTGACGAGGTCGTCGATGGTTTGGTAGGGGGAGTCGGCCGCCACGAAGATGGCTCCGGCTTCTTCGATGAGTCCGGCGATCGGCGTCGCGTCGGCGACCTTCGCGTCGCCCTCGTTGGTGTATGCGGCACCGACGACGCCGAGCCCCATCATGAGCAGAAAGTTGGCGTTTCCGGTTTCGGTCAGGGTGCGGGCGAGGCCCACGGTGCCGCCGGCACCGGCCAGGTTGGTGACCTCGGTGCCGGAGGCCAGCCCGAGATCGTCCATCACCTTGACCGCGGCGCGCCCGGTGACGTCGTAGCCACTGCCGGCAGCATTGGGAATCATCACCTGCAGGTTTTGGATCGGGCCCTCGTCGGTGGCCTCGGTGTTCTTCGCGCTCGTGACTCCGCAGGCGCTGAGGGCGAGTGCGACGGCGCCGGCGAGAAAGACGGTTCCCGCCGTGCGGCGGGTGCGCGTGGTGCGTGCTGTGATTGGCATGCTTGAATCCTCTTCGATTTCTGGCGAGCCTCTTTGCTGGCCGGGTTCAGCCTGCTTGGTGGGCCGGGCCGGGCACAACTTGTGACGTTAGTGAACGTTGTGTAGCTTGCGGTTGCGCGTCCCGGCGTCGACAATTTCAGTTTGACCCCGCGATGAGGGATTATCTCTTATGGCCAGAGACGATCCCGAGCACCCGACAGCGCGCCCGCGCGGGTCGGGCATCCGTTCAGGTCGGCTCAGTTTGACCCGCCAGTTGCTGCTGTTCCAGTTGAGCCTGATCGCCCTCGTCCTCATCGCCGTTACGGCCATTTCGCTCGAACAGTCCCGCAGCAGCTTTGAGAGCGGCTCCCAGCGACGCATGCTGACGGTCGCCGAATACACCGCAGCCAACCCACTCGTGCGCAGCCTGCTCGACAACGACGCGGTGCCCCAGCAGTTCTCGGTGCCGGTCGAAGCACTGCGCACCACGACGGGAGTGGACCAACTGCTCGTGACGGATGCCGCCGGTCGCGTGATCGCTTCCCCGGCCGACCCGCGGCTGGTCGGGTCCGTTCTCGCCATCGACCCGACCCCCGACACGTCCGACGCGGCGTGGGCTGGCGTAGCGCCCATCGGCGCCAACGACAACGTGGTGGCGCAGGTGCCGGTGCTGTCCAACTCCGGGGAGGTCGTGGGCACCGTGGTTGCCGCCCGCCGGTTTCCGGCCGTGACCGAGCTGCTCGCGAGCGCGGCCCCGAACCTGCTCGTCTACGTTGGGGTGGCCGGGGTGCTCGGCGTCGCCGGATCGCTGCTGCTCGCCGCCCGGGTGAAACGGCAGACCCTCGGCCTCGAACCGGAACAGATCGGCCGACTGGTCGAACATCGTGATGCCATGATTCACGGCATCAGGGAGGGCGTGATCGCCGTCGACACCGACGGGCTCATCACGCTCGCCAACGACAGCGCCCGCACCCTGCTCGGTCTGCCCGCTGATGCCGAGGGTCGCGCGATCGACACGGTCGGCCTCGACGAGGAGGCCGTTCGGGCACTGCGCCGGCGGGAGGTAGGCGCGATCGACACGGTCTTCGTGAACCGCGGGGTGTTGCTCGTGCTCAATCAAACGCTCATCCACCCGCCGCGGTCCCGGCCCGAGGTCGTCACGACCCTGCGCGACCGCACCGAACTGGTCACCCTGCAGCACGACCTCGGCAGCAGCCGGCAGGCGACCGACACCCTGCGCGCCCAAACCCATGAGTTCGCAAACCGCCTGCACACCATCTCGATGCTGATGCAGTTGGGCGATACCGAGGCGGCGGTTGAATACGTTGATGCCGTGACGCGTGACCGCACCGAACTCGACAATTCGGTGCTGACCCGCCTGCAGGAGCCGGCGGTCGCCGCACTCGTCATCGCGAAGACCTCGCTCGCCCGTGAACGCGGCGCGACGCTCGTACTCTCGCCCGAATCGGCCCTGGCCCGCGTTGATGGCGACCTGTCAACGGACCTCGTGACGGTGATCGGCAACCTCGTCGATAACGCCCTCGACGCCGTCACCGGGGCCCTGGAACGGAATGTGCGCCTCGACGTGCAGACCGTGTCGGGTTCGGTGCGAGTGACGGTGAGCGACTCAGGGCCCGGTATCGACGCCGCGCTCATCGACCGGGTGTTCGAGGTGGGGGTTAGTAGCAAATCCCTGCTGGCCGGGGGAGACTCCCACGGATACGGGCTCGCGATCGTGCGCCTGGTCGCAACGCGTCGCGGGGGATCGGTGGGTTACCGGGCCGATCACGGCGCCGTGTTCGAAGCCGTGCTTCCGGTCGCTGGCGCACGGTCAATCTCTGACCAGGAGCAGACCCGTGTGTGACGTGCTCGTCGTCGACGACGATTTCATGGTGGCGCGCGCCCACGAACGCATCGTGGCGCAGCAGCCCGGTTTCACCGTGGTCGGCGTCGCGGCCACCGGCTCAGACGCTCTCGCCCAGATTGACCACAAGTCGCCGCACCTCGTTCTGCTCGACATGTACCTGCCCGACATGACCGGACTCGACGTGATCCGTCGGGCCCGAAAAGCCGGTCGCGACGTGGACTTTCTCGTGCTCAGCGCCGCCCGTGAATCCGAGATGGTCACTGCTGCGCTGCAGGGCGGCATTGTGAGCTACCTGCTCAAGCCGTTCAAGATCACCGAACTGCAGTCCCGGCTGGCCGCCTACGCCGAACGACGTCGTCTGCTCGGCGCCGGCGGTGACCTGAGCCAGAGCGACCTGGACCAGGCGTTGGGGCGGGCATCCGCTCTGCCGAGCGCGGAACCGGACGGGTCTTTACCGAAGGGTCTGAGCAAGGAGACGGCGTCACTGGCCGCCGCCGCCCTCGCCGGCAGCGAACCCGACCTGGCCGCCTCGGAGTGCGCCGAACTGCTCGGCCTGTCCCGGGTGGTGGCCCGCAAATACCTGGAATATTTCGTCTCGACCGGTCAGGCCGCGGTCACCCTGCGCTACGGCCAGACCGGCCGTCCGCAGCGTCGCTACGCCTGGCTGGCCGGCTGACCGGTGCGCGCACTAGCCGAGGTCGTCGTCGGTGCGAGCGCCGAACACGATCTCGTCCCAGCTGGGCATCGAGGCGCGCCCGCGTTTGGGCGTCGTGCGTCCGTGGTTGGTGCGTTCCTGCGCCCGGGCAGCCTGATTTGCCCAGGCATTTCCGGTGGGTTCCGGCGTGGTGGCCGGCGCCGCACTGGACTCGTCGGTGACCGCAGAATCGGTCGGCGCCGCGCGGCGCGGTCGGAGCGAGGCTGACGTCTGGGCAGCCGGCGGCACGGTGTTCTGTGCGGGGTGCTGTACCGAAGCGGATGCCGTCGGCTTGGCTGCCGCCCCGTTCGACGCTGCCTCGCGTTCCCCGCGACGACGACGCAGGGATTCCAGGAGGTCAGCGGTTTCGCTCATGTTAGCGGCCGGCTCGGCGGCGCGTTTGATCGCCGCTTTCGACACGGCATCGTCGCGGATAGCGCCGCGGGAGTAGGGAACGGCTTCGAGGTTCGGGCTCGTGTCGCCCAGAATTTCGTCGGCGAGCGATTCCTTGAAATTGAAGGCGTTGCTGTCGAAACGCGACACATCGGCGGCGCTCGTCTCCGAGCCGACCGCGCGCAGGCGCGGAATCAGTGAGCCTTTGAGTTCTCCCTGCTGCGACAGCGCGATTGCCTCGCTGCCGATCGGGGACAGCGAGTTCTTCTTCGGCTCGAAACCCCAACGGGCATCATGGTCGATCTCGTCGGCGGTGAACGACAGCTTCACGATCCAGCCGCCGCCGGGCTCTTTCCAGCTCGCCCACCGCTCACCGGTGGCACCGAGTGAGGCGAGGCGTTCCCGAATGACGCTGCCGAAGTTGACGTTCTCGTCGACCGGGTCGGGGTCGATGGCGGTGTGCACCGGAACGCTCAGGGCCGAGGAGACGATGTACTCCCGCTCGGCCACGACCGGGCCTTCGAAGCGGCGCACGTACTCGAGGGATGCGCCGGTGACGGCGGCGACGTCCTCGGCGGACATTCCGGAGCGAATATGCGCCTGCACCTCCCGGGGAGACAACTTGGGTGCGTTCGTGCGTTCCGTCTGGGTTTGGCGAAGCCGGGACTGCAGAACCTCGTCGATGGCGATGCGATACCGGTCGCCATCTTCGGACGCTGCGAGCAGCGCTCCGTTCTCAACCCCAATAACCTTCAATTCCTGCATGAAGACAAGCCCTCTCGCGATTACCGTTGGCTGCAAGACTGCCACGGGTTGGTGCCTATTCGCGGGAATACGCCGGGCGTGCCGCAAGTTGTTTCTTCGTGTCCGAATAAAAAGTTGGCGGACGGTTTGCTATTCCGTCCGGATTGTTGGAAACTGTGCCCGCCGATTTCGTTTATCGGCGTAACTGAAATGGATGGGCATGGCAACCGATTACGACGCACCCCGAAAGACTGAAGACGACTCCGAGTCGATCGAGGCCCTCAAGGAACGCGTGCCAGACAAGATGTCCGGCAGCGTTGATGTCGACGACTCCGACAACCCCGGTGGATTCGATCTTCCGGGCGCCGACCTGTCCGACCTGGACCTCGATGTCGTCGTTCTGCCCGCGCAGGCCGACGAGTTCACCTGCGTGAATTGCTTCCTGGTGAAGCACCGCTCGCAGATGGGCCACGAAACCAAGCTCGGAACCGTCTGCCTGGAGTGCGACTCCTAGATCAGTTCGATCAGCTCGACAGCACCACCCGAACTACCCCACGTTGGCCGTTCGCGATTCATTGATCGCGGCGGCCAACTCTGTTGGGTGCCGGCTGGAAATGATCCAGTACGGTGCCGGGTCGGTCGCGTCCACGATGGGCACGCGCACGACAGGGTCGACCCAGCCACGGATCAGCAGCCAGGCTCGGGCATCCAGCCGGGGCCCACGCTCCTGGGTGGCTTCGGACTTCTCGAAGGCCGTCGCTTCGCCGAGCAGTCTGGTGGAGATCGTGGCGGGCCCGGCGATCAATTCGCCGTTCTGCACGCGCACGACCGGCGCCGCCAGCACGAGAAGCAGCACGCAGCCGCCGTATAAAACAACGGCCGTGACAATGCCGGCAAACAGGGAGATGGGGACGAGCACAAGAATGCTCGCTGGAATCACCAGAGCGGTGACGATGAAGGCCCAGGCGTTGGGCCACAGTTTTTCGCGGTAATCAGGCATGGCTCTATTCGATCAGATATCTGCACTACCCTCGACACGTGGCAGAAAGCGTCGAAGTCCTGATCCAGGCATCCATCCTCCCGAACTACGCACACCCCGGTGATGCCGGGGCCGATCTGCACGCGGCCGAGGGCGTTGTGCTCGCCCCGGGAACCCGTGCACTTGTCGGAACCGGCGTGTCGATCGCCCTGCCCGACGGTTTTGCGGCGTTCGTCGTTCCCCGCAGCGGGCTCGCCGTCAAGCACGGCATCACCATTGTGAATGCCCCCGGAACAGTGGATGCCGGCTACCGCGGTGAAATCAAGGTGGCCCTGCTCAACACCGATTTGACCGAACCGTTCACGATCAATGTCGGCGATCGCATCGCCCAACTGCTCGTCATGCCCGTCGCCCGGGCAACGTTCATCGCCGTGGAGAAGCTGCCGGGCAGCCAACGCGGCGAGGGCGGTTTCGGCTCGACCGGCGTTCGCGCCGCTGAAGTAGACGCCGCTGAAGTAGACGCCACTGAACTAGACAGTGCACCAGCGCCCGGCCGAACGGCCCCGCAGACAGGAGACAGCCAGTGAGCGACCTCACGAACCCGGGGGAGATCCCCGCCAGCATGCCGAAGTCGGCTCCCGACGACCGCGAGACCGACGGCCCGTTCGACGAGTCGGAGGCCAACCCGGTACGCCCCTATGTCGACCTCGGCGGAATCAAGATCCTCCCGCGTGAAGGTCTGCACCTTCGCCTCGAAATTGAAGAGGGCAGCAAGCGGGTCGTGGCGATCGGTCTCGACTTCGCCGGTTCGACCCTGCAGGTGCAGCCGTTCGCGGCGCCGCGTTCGAGCGGCCTGTGGCACGAGATCCGCGACCAGATCGCCGACCAGATCGGCAAGCAGGGCGGCACGACGACTCCCCGCGAAGGACCGTTCGGCCCCGAACTCGTCGCTGAGATTCCCGTCGCGGCCGGTCAGGAAGCCGGCGGCGTCACCCGACTCGCCCGCTTCATCGGGGTCGACGGTCCGCGCTGGTTCCTGCGCGGCGTCATTGCCGGCGAGGGCGCGATCGACCCGGACGCCGCAGCGCAGATCGAAGATCTGTTCCGCAGCATCGTCGTCGTGCGCGGATCCACCCCGATGCCGCCGCGCGACCTGATTCCGCTGCGTATGCCGGCCACTCCGGCCGGCGCCACCGAGACCACATCGGTTTAACCAGGCAGTCTGACAAGGCGATGAGCGACCAGGATCGGCCAGAGCAGCCGCACGAGTCCGACGAACCCACAGCGATGCCGCCCGCACCCCCGGTGCCGCCGACACCGTCTGCACTCTTCGCCGACTCGATGGCCGGAGCGGCCCGTCGCGCCGGGTTCGGTGCCGCAACCGAGGGGGAGCCGATCAGCGGCCACGCGCTGCTGAAGGCGATGGGCGGCATCCGCGGTCTGGTCGAGGCTGTGCTGCCCGGCCTGGTCTTTCTGGTCACCTACTCGCTCACGATCGACCCGTCCACCGACGTGACGAGTGACCCGATCGGCACACTGCTGCCGTCGCTCGTCGCCCCGCTCGTGATCGGCGTCATCTTCGTGGTGCTGCGCGCCGTCACCCGGCAGACCACGACCCCGGCCCTCGGCGGGCTCGTCGGCACCGCGATCAGCGTTGCCCTCGCCCTGTTCTCCGGAAAGCCCTCTGATTTCTTTCTGGTGGGACTGTGGACCAACGCCGGTTACGGCGCCGCCCTGTTGATCTCCGTGCTCGTGCGCTGGCCCCTCATCGGCGTGGCCGTCGGCTTTCTCATGGGTGACGGCGTGGCCTGGCGCCTCGATGCCAGCAAGCGCCGCGTGCTCACCATCCTGACGCTGTGCTGGACCGGCCTATTTCTTGGCCGCCTCGCCGTGCAGCTGCCGCTCTACCTCGCCGACAACGTCGAACTTCTCGCGTCGATGAAGCTGCTCATGGGCATCCCGCTTTACGCGCCGCTGCTCGTGGTCTCCTGGCTCATGGTGCGGTCCGTCTATCGCACAGCGGAGACATCCGACGCGGTCTGAATTGCGGCCCGCCGGTGCGCGGTCGCCTGCTAGAGTTATCTCGACGTCAAGATAGTTGTTCGGTGAGAATTCACCGACGCAACTCGATGGAAAAAGGCAGCCCCCGGCATCCGCTGGTTAGGCTTGCCTTGCTGGCACGAGGCTGTGCCTGCCACAAGAATTGAGGATTGCCGCCGGTCTCCCGTCGGCTCCCACAACGGAGAGGGCATTGTGTCGGAATCAACAAATACCGCGGTAAATAGCTTCGGAGCCAAGGACACCCTGCGCGTCGGTTCGACGGACTATGAGGTCTTTCGTCTGGACGCGGTCGACGGCTACGAGAAGCTGCCGTACAGCCTGAAGGTGCTGCTGGAGAACCTCCTCCGCACCGAGGACGGCGCCAACATCACCGCCGAGCACATTCGTGCCCTCGGCGCGTGGGTCCCCACCGCGGAGCCCGACACCGAGATCCAGTACACGCCGGCTCGCGTCGTCATGCAGGATTTCACCGGTGTTCCCTGCATCGTCGACCTCGCCACCATGCGCGAAGCCCTCGTCGAACTCGGCGGCGACGCCAAGAAGATCAACCCGCTCGCTCCGACCGAAATGGTCATCGACCACTCCGTCGTCGCCGACCTGTTCGGCACGACCGACTCGTTCGAGCGCAACGTGGAGATCGAGTACGAGCGCAACGGTGAGCGGTACCAGTTCCTCCGCTGGGGCCAGACCGCGTTCGACGACTTCAAGGTCGTGCCCCCGGGAACCGGAATCGTTCACCAGGTCAACATCGAGTACCTCGCCCGCGTCACCATGACCCGCGAAGTAGGCGGCGTTCTGCAGGCCTACCCCGACACCTGCGTCGGCACCGACTCGCACACCACGATGGTCAACGGCCTCGGCGTACTCGGCTGGGGCGTCGGCGGAATCGAAGCCGAAGCTGCGATGCTCGGCCAGTCGGTGTCCATGCTCATCCCCAAGGTTGTCGGCTTCAAGCTTTCCGGCATCATCCCGGCCGGCGTCACCGCAACGGATGTCGTGCTCACCATCACGCAGATGCTCCGTAAGCACGGTGTCGTTGGTAAGTTCGTCGAGTTCTACGGTTCGGGCGTCGCCTCCGTGCCGCTCGCCAACCGCGCCACCATCGGCAACATGAGCCCCGAGTTCGGCTCGACGGCCGCCATGTTCCCGATCGACGACGTCACCCTCGGCTACCTGCGCCTCACCGGCCGCAGCGATGAGCAGGTCGCGCTCGTCGAGGCCTACTCAAAGCTGCAGGGCCTCTGGCACAACCCCGACCAGGAGCCGATCTTCAGCGAGTACCTCGAGCTCGACCTGTCCACGGTTGTTCCCTCGATCGCCGGACCGAAGCGCCCGCAGGACCGCATCATCCTCTCCGAGGCCAAGACCCAGTTCGAACGCGACCTGGACAACTACGCCAACGCGCCCGTGTCGCTCGTCGACGCCGCAATAGAGGGCACCTTCCCCGCCTCCGATCCGATCGGCCTCACCCCGCAGGACGAAGAGACCGCCCACAACCGCGCGTACGAAGCCGGACTGGCCCGGCACACCAGCCACCCCACGGTGTCGCACCCGCAGCCGACCGACGTTATCCTCGCCGACGGCCGTGAATTCACGATCGACAACGGTTCCGTTGCGATCGCGGCCATCACCTCCTGCACCAACACGTCGAACCCGTCGGTCATGCTCGCGGCCGGCCTGCTGGCCCGTAACGCAAGCCTCAAGGGCCTCAAGAGCAAGCCGTGGGTCAAGACCACGCTCGCTCCCGGTTCCAAGGTGGTTACCGAGTACTACGCGAAGGCCGGCCTGAACGGCTACCTCGAAGACCTCGGCTTCTACCTCGTCGGCTACGGCTGCACCACCTGCATCGGCAACTCGGGTCCGCTCGAAGACGAAATCTCTTCTGCCGTGCAGGAGAACGACCTCGCAGTCACCGCCGTGCTCTCCGGTAACCGCAACTTCGAGGGACGTATCAACCCCGATGTGAAAATGAACTACCTGGCCAGCCCGCCGCTCGTCATCGCCTACGCCCTTGCCGGCACGATGAACTTCGACTTCGACACCGACTCGCTCGGCAAAGACTCCGAAGGCAACGACGTGTTTCTCAAGGACATCTGGCCCGACGCCGCCGAGGTTCAGAAGACCATCGATGAGTCGATCGACTCGAACATGTTCGAAACCCAGTACGCCGGCGTCTTCGATGGTGACGAGCGCTGGCAGTCACTCGAAACGCCCGTCGGCGACACCTTCGCCTGGGACGCCGAGTCCACCTATGTGCGCAAGCCCCCGTACTTCGACGGCATGAGCTTGGAAACCAGCCCGGTTGTCGACATCGATGGTGCCCGCGTGCTCGCCAAGCTCGGCGACTCCGTCACCACCGACCACATCAGCCCGGCCGGTTCGATCAAGGCTGACGGTCCCGCCGGCCGCTACCTGGCCGAGCACGGTATCGCACGTGGCGACTACAACTCCTACGGCTCGCGTCGTGGCAACCACGAGGTCATGATTCGCGGAACGTTCGCGAACATCCGCCTGCGCAACCAGCTCCTCGACAATGTCGAGGGTGGATTCACCCGCGACTTCAGCGTCGCCGGAGGGCCGCAGGCTGACATCTACGATGCCAGCCAGAACTACCAGGCCGCCGGAACTCCGCTCGTCATCTTCGGCGGCAAGGAGTACGGTTCGGGTTCCAGTCGGGACTGGGCAGCCAAGGGTACGAGTCTTCTCGGCGTCAAGGCCGTCATCGTGGAGAGCTTCGAGCGTATTCACCGCTCGAACCTCATCGGCATGGGCGTCGTGCCCCTGCAGTTCCCGGTGGGTCAGAGCGCCGACTCGCTCGGCCTTGATGGCACCGAGATCGTATCGATCTCCGGCATCACCGAGCTGAACAACGGCACGACCCCGAAGACCGTGCACGTGACCTGCGTTCCGAGTGAATTCTCGGTCGCCGGCAAGGCACCGGTCGAGTTCGACGCCATTGTGCGCATCGACACCCCGGGCGAGGCTGAGTACTACCGCAACGGCGGCATCCTGCAGTACGTTCTGCGCTCGCTCGTCTGAGTTGACTAGAGCGCAGTCGACTAGAGCGCACTAAGCGCTCTGCCAGTACGACGCCGGCGCGTAGACTCGATTCATTCGGGTCTACGCGCCGGTCTGGTTTGATGGGTACAGCCTCGCTTTGCACAACGTGAAAGGTATTGACGGATGATCCTTCTGGAGACGATTCACGGTCCACGGGACCTCGATGGTCTCTCGAAAGAGCAGCTGCCGCAGTTGGCCGCCGAGATTCGCTCCTTTCTGGTGCGAGAGATCTCCAAGACCGGCGGGCACCTGGGGCCCAATCTCGGCGTTGTCGAGCTGACCATCGCAATCCACCGGGTTTTCCACTCTCCAACCGATGCGATCGTCTTTGACACCGGTCACCAGTCCTACGTGCACAAGCTGCTTACCGGGCGCCAGGAATTCAGTAAACTCCGCCAGTTCGACGGGCTCGCCGGTTACCCGCAACGCTCGGAGTCCGAGCATGACATCGTCGAAAGTTCGCACGCCTCGAGTTCGTTGTCCTGGGCGGACGGCATTTCCCGTGCCTTCGAGATGACCGGCCAGGACGACCGGCACGTTGTCGCCGTCGTCGGCGACGGAGCGCTGACCGGGGGAATGACCTGGGAAGCGCTCAACAACATCAGCGATGACAATACGCGCAAGCTCATCATCGTGGTCAACGACAACGGGCGATCTTACGCTCCCACCATCGGCGGCATGGCCCGTTTTCTCAACACCATCCGTACTCGGGCCAGCTACCGCGACGCCTACCTCACCAGCAAGGACGTCTTCGACCGGCTTGGCGCCCCGGGCCGGGCGGTCTGGCGTGGCGTGCGCGGCGGGATGCACGGCTTCCTCGCCCGGGTCACCAACAACGAGGCCCTGTACTCCAACCTCGACATTAAATACATCGGCCCCATCGACGGTCACGATGTGCACGCGATGGAGGAGGCCCTCGCCCAGGCCAAGGGCTACGGCGCGCCCGTCATCGTGCATGCCATCACCCAGAAGGGCAAGGGCTACGACCCAGCCGTGCAGGACACGGCCGACCAGTTCCATGCGGTTGGTCAGATCGACCCCGAAACGGGCGAATCCGTCGAACAGCCGGGCGCGGCATCCTGGACGTCGGTCTTCGCCGACGAACTGCTGCAACAGGCGATTAAAAACGAACGCATTGTGGCCATCACCGCCGCTATGCTGCGGCCGACCGGGCTGCACAAGATGGCCGAGCGTTTCCCGTCCCGCGTGCACGACGTGGGAATCGCCGAACAACACGCGGTAACCAGCGCGGCCGGCCTCGCCTTCGGTGGCCTGCACCCGGTCGTGGCGCTCTATGCGACCTTCATCAACCGGGCGTTCGATCAGGTGCTCATGGACGTTGCCCTGCACAAGGCCGGCGTCACCTTCGTGCTCGACCGTGCCGGAGTCACCGGGCCCGACGGACCGAGCCACCACGGCATGTGGGACCTCGCCATTTTGCAGGTCGTACCGAACATTCGGCTGGCCGCGCCGCGCGACTCCGTGCGCCTGCGCGAGGAACTGGCCGAGGCGGTCGTCGTCGATGACGGGCCGACCGTGCTGCGTTTCCCCAAGGGCAGCGTCGGGCTGGAGTTCGAGGCGATTCGTCGCCTCGCCGACGGTGTCGACGTGCTTCAGGAAGCCACCCAGGCCGACGTCCTCATCGTCACCGTCGGCCCGATGGCCGCGATGGGCCTCGACGTTGCCGACCGACTGGCCGCGCAGGGAATCGGCGCCACGGTCGTCGACCCGCGCTGGGTCGTTCCCGTGCCGCGCAGCATCGTCACCCTCGCGGCCGCGCACCGCATCGTCGTCACGATCGAAGACGGCATCCGGGTCGGCGGTATCGGCACCCGCATCCGTCAGGACCTGCGTGAGGCCGGCGTTGACACGGCCGTGACCGAACTCGGTCTGCCTGACCAGTTCCTCGATCACGGCACTCGCGCCCAGATTCTCGAGCGGGTCGGCCTGACTCCGCAACGCATCGCCCGCGATGTCGTTGCTATGGTGCTCGGCAGCAAGATTCCGAACGCCCGCCCGCTGCCCGCCGACCACACCGACACCGGTGCCATCCGGGTAACCCGCCGAGATTAGCCCCGCCCGCCGCCCGAACACGGACGGGGCCCAGGCCCCGTCCGTGGGCCCAGCTTATAAACTGGGCCCACGGTCATAAGGTGGGCCCGTCAGGCAGACTGGGCCAGGTCGTGCAGACCGGGCTCGGGCCCGGAAAGCGGGCCCATGATCAATCCTGGGCCCGCTTTTGCGAAGGCGGGCCCGGTCCGCAGACCGGGCCGGGTTCTCGCTAGTTGCGAGCGGATGCCGCCCCGACCGCAGCACCGACGCCGCGGATCGGCGGGGTGTGGAACGTACCGCCGAACACCCGTTCGCTCGCACCGACCCGGTCAAGGTAGGGGGTGATCCCGCCCATCTGGAACGGCCACCCGGCGCCGAGGATCATACACAGGTCGATGTCCTCGGCCGCGTGCACAACGTCATCGTCGAGCATCCGCTTGATCTCGTCGGCCAGGCCGTCTTCGACCCGCTGCAGAATCTGCTCGGCCGTCATGGGCTCACGGCCGCCGGCGACGATCGTCAGCGCGCCCTTATCGAAACCGGTGCGGCGACCCTTGCCGTCGCGCTCAAGAATCTTGCCATGTTCGGCGAGCTTGTGCAGATTGTCGCTCTCGAAGAACCGGTCGGGGAACGCAGCGTGGTGCGTGTCGAGCACGTGAGCCCCCACGGTGAGGCCGACCAGCTCGAGCAGTTCGAACGGGGTCATCGGCAGCCCGAAGGGCGCCACAGCGGCTTCCACCACCTCGAACGGTGTTCCGGTATCAACGGCATGCATGGCTTCACCGAGCAACTTGGCCAGGATCCGGTTGACCACGAAGCCGGAAGTGTCTCGGGTGATCACCGCGTTCTTCCGCAGCTTGCCGGCGATGACCATCGCCGTCGCGAGGGTGACCTCGTCCGTTTGCGGGGTGTTGACCACCTCGATGAGCGGCATGACCGCGACCGGGTTGAAGAAATGAAACCCGACCAGGCGTTCCGGATGCGCCAGCTTCGACCCGATCTGCTCGACCGAGAGCGACGACGTGTTCGTGGCCAGAATCGCTTCCGGCGACACGAACTTCTCGATCTCAGCGAACACGGACTGCTTCACGCCGAGCTCTTCGAAGACGGCTTCGATCACCCAGTCGGCGTCGGAGAACAACGACTTGTCGGTGGTGCCGGTGACCAGGACGCGCAGCCGGTTGGCTTCGTCGGCGGAGATCCGATTCTTGCTCTGCAGCGTTGCGATCTCGTCGTGGATATAGGCGACGCCCTTGTCGACGCGGGCCTGGTCGAGGTCGGTGATGACCACCGGTACCTTGAGGCGTCGCACGAACAGCAGCGCGAACTGGCTGGCCATGAGACCCGCGCCGATCACGCCGACCTTGGTGATCGGGCGGGCGAGCTTCTTGTCGGGCGCTCCCGCCGGCCGTTTGGCTCGCTTCTGCACGAGGTTGAAGGCATATATGCTTGCCTGCAGCTGGTCGCCGGCAATGAGGCCGGCCAGCGCCTCATCCTCGCGCTGGAACCCCTCGGCTCGGGTGCCGCTCTTGGCTGCCTGCAGCAGGTCGAGTGCCACGTAGGGTGACTTCGCGACCTCGCCGATGCGGTTCACGAGCATCTTGCGGGCAATACCGACGGCGACGTCCCACTTGACGAGACGCTCGATCTTGCCGGGCGCGTTCGGGCGGGACACCTTTGTCGTGCCCGCAATGACACCGTCGGCCCAATTGATGGAGTCTTCGAGGAACCGCGCCGAGGTAAACATAACGTCCGCGATGCCGAGGTCGAGGGCATCCGCTCCGCTGAGGGTGCGGTTGTTCTTGAGTGGGTTTTCAATGATGACCTTGAGGGCGTTTTCGATGCCGATCAGGTTGGGCAGCAGATAGGCGCCGCCCCAGCCCGGAATCAGACCGAGGAACACTTCGGGCAGGGCGATCGCGGGCACGGCCGCGTCGATGGTGCGGTAGTTGGCATTCAGGCCGATCTCCAGGCCGCCACCGAGCGCGAGCCCGTTGATGAAGACGAACGACGGCACCCCGAGCGTGTCGAGCTTGCCGAGCGCGTGGTGGCCGAGCTGGCTGAGCAGTTTTCCAGCCTCGAGGGAGGGGATCTCGGCGACCTTGCTGAGATCCGCACCGGCGGCGAGGATGAACGGTTTGCCGGTGATGGCGACCCCGTGGATCTCGCCGCGCCCGGCCCGCGCGGTCAGTTCGTCCAGGGTGGCGGCGAATTCCAGCAGGGTGACGGGGCCGAGGGTGTTCGGCCGGGTGTGGTCACGCCCGTTGTCGAGGGTGACCAGGGCCAGGGTTCGGCCCGCACTCAGCGGTACGTCGCGCACGAAGGAATGCGTGACAACCTCGTCCGCCGAGATGGTGACGAGCGAGGAGAAGTCCAGGGAACTGTAGTCGGTCATCGCTTGGCTGCCTTCTTGTTGAAGTGCGGGTTTTCCCAGATCACGGTGCCGCCCTGGCCGAGGCCGATGCACATCGCGGTGAGGCCGTAGCGCACCTCGGGGTGCGACTCGAACTGGTGGGCAAGCTGATTCATCAGACGAACACCCGATGAGGCGAGCGGATGCCCCAGCGCGATAGCGCCGCCGTATTCGTTGACGCGGGGGTCTTCATCATCGATGCCGAAGTGGTCGAGAAAGGAGATGACCTGCACGGCGAAAGCCTCGTTGAGCTCGAACAGGCCGATGTCGGTGATCGACAGACCGGCCTTGCGCAGGGCTTTCTCCGTGGAGGGGACCGGGCCGAGGCCCATGACCTCCGGTTCGACGCCGGCGAACGCGAAGTTCGTCATGGTCATCTTCACGCCGAGGCCGAGTTCCTTGGCCGTGGCGGCGCTGGCCAGCAGGCACGCGGACGCGCCGTCGTTGAGGCCGGAGGCGTTGCCGGCCGTGACGCGGCCGTGCGAACGGAAGGGGGTGCGCAGCGTAGCGAGGCCCTCCATGGTGGTTTCCGGGCGAGGTGCTTCATCACGGGTGGCCAGGCCCCAGCCGGATTCGCTGCGCGTGGCAACGGGAATCAGGTCGGGCTGGATGTTGCCCGCCGAGTAGGCTGCAGCGACCTTCTGCTGGCTGCGCAGCGCGAATCGGTCGGAGCGTTCCTTCGTGTACGACGGAAACCGGTCGTGAATACGTTCGGCCGTGGCGCCCATGTTGAGCGCGTCTTCGCTCACGAGCTTCTCGGACAGGAACCGCGGGTTCGGGTCGGCGCCGAAGCCCATCGGGTGGCGTCCCATGTGCTCGACGCCGCCGGCGATAGCCAGGTCGTACGCACCGAAACCGATCGAGGACCCCATCATGGTGACGGCGGTCATCGCCCCGGCGCACATGCGGTCGATCGCAAACCCGGGCACCGACTTGGGCAGACCGGCCAGTAGCGCCGCCGTGCGACCGAGCGTCAAGCCCTGGTCCCCGGTCTGGGTTGTGGCGGCAATCGCGACATCGTCGATGCGTTCCGGCGGCACGCCCGGGTTACGTTCCATCAGCCCGATGATCGCCTTGACCACGAGGTCATCGGCTCGGGTGTTCCAGTACATGCCTTTTTCGCCGGCGCGTCCGAACGGGGTTCGAACCCCGTCCACAAAAACGACTTCTGCTCTCTCGGCCACAATGCCTCCAGTACGTGTTGGATCAGATCCGAATCGATCTGTTAGTTCTGATCCGATCCTAGGGCGACCAAAATAGCCGCCCGAATCGTTTGCCGGTTTCTACGACTCCGGATCCGCGACAGGATCGGCCATTTGTAGAACCTCTACAAAAGCATCCGCTATTAATTGTGCAGTGGCGTCAACTTGCCAGCGGCGTGCCCCTAAATTGGCGAGTGCCTCCCCAACGGATGCTGCATCCGCCGGCTCCGGCGGAGTCCACGCCACCCGGCGCAGGTAATCAGGGGTGAGCAGATTCTCCAGGGGGATCTCGAGTTCGTCCGAGACGGTCTGCAGCGCAGCTCGAGACGCTTTGTACCTCACATCGGCTTCCGGATTGCGGTCGGCCCAGGCACGCGGCGGCGGCAGGGTGTCGTTGCTGGCCTTGAGCGCGGGCAGGTCGGCGGTGGCGCGGCCGCGCTGAATCGCATTCCACCAGCGATCAAGCTCGTTCCGGCTCGCCCGTCCGTTGAATTCCCGCAGATCGCTGAGCGCCTGGCGGGTCGCCGGCAGTACGCGGGCAGCGGCGAGCAGAGAGGCGTCGGGAACGAGGCGCCCGGGGGAGACGTCGACGTCACGAGCGAATTCGTCGCGGGCCAGCCACAGTTCGCGGGCGACGGCCAGATTGCGCTGGCCGTGCAACGAGTGGATGCCCGACAGCCGCCGCCACGGGTCCACGCGGGCGGCTTTGGCTTCCTTGGCCAGGGTCGCGGCGAACTCCTGATCAGCGATGTCGGTCTTGTCGGACTCGACGAGCAGGTCGACCATGCGGTCGCGCAGGTCGGGCAGCAGTTCAACGTCGAGGGCGGCGTAGACCAGCCAGGATTCGGGCAGCGGCCGGGTCGACCAGTTCGCGGCCGAGTGCTCCTTGGCGAGGTGGATTCCGAGCAGTTCCTCCACCACGGTGCCGAGCCCGACCCGCGGAATGCCCAGCAGTCGGGCGGCGAGCTCGGTGTCGAAGATGCGGGCCGGGTCAAGTCCGACCTCGCGCAGGCAGGCGAGGTCCTGGCTCGCGGCGTGCAAAATCCACTCAGCGTCGGCGAGGGCGTGGTTCAACTCACTGAAGTCGCCGATGGGTGGCGGGTCGAACAGAAAGGTACCGGCGCCGCGGCGATAGATCTGGATCAGATACGCGCGTTGCGAGTACGTGAAACCGGATGCCCGTTCCGCGTCGACCCCGACCGGCCCGGTGCCGGCGGCCAGGGCGGCCGTTGCAGCGAGGTAGGCCTCGCGGGTGTCGATGACCTGGTGATGAACGAGGGTGGGTGGGGTGGGTTGCGATTCAGCCACGGGCTGCTCGGCGTGCTGACAACATGCTGACTCCTTCCCCAGCGGGAGGGAGGCCGGCGAGCATGCAGAGCAGCTCGCCCCAGCCCTCGACGTGGGCGGTGAGATTGTGATCCAGGGGTGTCCACGACGCGCGCAGCTCAATCTGCGCGCCATCCCCCTGTTTGGCGAGTTCGCCAAAGCCTGACGAGATTATTTTAGTCGCCGTTCCGGAGGCCGCCGTGTACGTGGCCTTGCGGGAGTCCAGCGCATCGACAAGCCACGCCCAGGTGACCTCCGCCAGAAACGGGTCCAGCCCGATCTCCACCTCGAGCGGAGCCTGCGCGAAACACACCACGCGGAAGGCGCCGTTCCACGCCTCCGGCTCCTCGGGATCGTAGAGCAGAATGAACCGGCCCGTTCCCAGGTCCGAGTCGCCGCCGTGCCGCACCGGCTTGATGTTGGCGGCCAGGGCGATCGAATACGGCGCGAGCTGGGCGGGTGCGGCGATCTCGGCGACGACTAATTCGGCCCGACTCCTGGCGCGGCGAATCGCGGCCAAAGCCGCGGCAAACTCCGCGGGGAGCGATCGATCGGTTTCGGGCACGTCTGCAGACTAGAGTTTTTTCTGGGTGTTGTCCGTGAGGCACGCCGATCAGTCGGAGGTGCACATGCACGAACCACAGCCCCCAAACGGGCGTCAGCCGGGTGTTCTGCGCACGATTCTGGGCGTCGGCGGCATCGTCGCCGTCGGCTCCGCCGTGGCGCTCGTCGCGGCGGCCGGGGTTCTCTCGGCGGTGATGGCGAAGACGATCGTCACCCCTCCGGCCAGGCGTGAGGACGACACGCGCGTGGTCGCGGTCGACCGGTCGGGCGGTACCGTCACCCTGCAGCGCCATCGCGACTCCGTCCTTCCGGGCGAATACAGCTTTTTCTTCAGTGCGGGCACCGGGCACGTTCGGGTCGGCGAGATCACCGCGCGCACCACGCACACCGTCACTCGGCGCATCCTCAAGCTGGACTACGGCGACCTGGCCGCCGCCCGTCGTGGCCGGTTCAGCGGCTGGCTGTACACCGGGCCCGCCGATCTTGGGTTCGAGTGGAGCGACGTCACCGTGCCAACGCCCATCGGTCCCGCCCCCGCTTGGCTCATACCAGCGGATGCCGCACCCCCGTCGACCCGCTGGGTCATCCAGGTGCACGGCCGGGCGGTGCGCCGCGAAGAGGCGTTGCGGGCGGTTCCGGTGTTCCGTGCGGCCGGCTACACCTCGTTGCTCGTCTCCTATCGAAACGATGGCGACGCCCCGGCCAGCCCGGATGGACGATACGGCCTCGGCGATACCGAATGGCCGGACGTGGCCGCCGCGATCGACTTTGCCGCCGCGCAGGGAGCCAGGAACATCATTCTGATGGGCTGGTCGATGGGCGGCGCCGTGGCGCTGCAGACACTCACCCGCAGCCCATCGGCCGGTTTGATCGCCGGGATCGTGCTGGAATCTCCGGTCATCGACTGGGCCGACGTGGTCGCGGCGCAGGCGGTCGACCGGAGGCTTCCGCGGACGATCGCGCGCGGCGCCGTGCTGCTGATGGGGTCTCGCTGGGGTGCGAGCTTCACCGGCCAGGCCGCACCTATCGATTTCGGTCGGCTCGACTTCGTCGCTCGAGCCCGTGACCTGCACCGCCCGGTTCTGCTGCTGCACAGCGACGATGACGGTTTCGTGCCGGCCGCCGGTTCGCGCCGACTCGCCGGCCGGCGGTCCGACATCGTGACCTTTGTCGCTTTCAGCGATGCCAGGCACACCAAACTCTGGAACTTTGACCCAGCGCGGTGGAACGCCGAGATCACGGCCTGGCTCGCCCGACTGCCCGAGGTTTAGGCCAGCCGCTCGCGCAGCTGACGTTTGGCCCGGCCGAGCATGGCGGTCATCCCGCGCAGACGCAGGGGGGAGACCGCCTCAGTCAGGCCGATCGACTGCGGAAAGTCATCGGGAACCTTGAGCACCTGCTCGGCGGTCAGCCCATCGAGGCCCTGGGCCAGGATCGACGCGAACCCGCGGGTGGTCGGCGACTCGCGCGGAGCTGTCGCGTGCAGGTGGAACGTGTCGGCAGCATCCAGTTCAACGAAGATGAACACCGGCGACTGGCACTCGACGACACGCTCGAGCAGATCGGGGTGGTCATGAAACTTCTGCGGGAGTTCCGGCAGCTCGTTGGCGAACTCGAGCAAAAGCAGCAGGCGATCCTTCTGCTCGAGGGCCAAAAAGTCCTCTTGGATCTCCGCGAGCTTGGCCGGAAGTGCGCTCATCAGCGCGGCACCGCGCCGGGTTCGGTGCCGACGGCGATCGGCACGGCGACGGCATTGCCCCACTCGGTCCAGGATCCGTCGTAGTTGCGCACCTTCTCGAACCCGAGCAGGTGTGTCAGCACGAACCAGGTGTGGCTTGATCGTTCGCCGATGCGGCAGTAGGCGATCACATCGTCACCGGCGGTCAGGCCGGCTTCCTCGCGGTAGATGGCGTCCAGTTCGGCGCGGGTGCGAAAGGTGGAGTCGGCTGCTGCAGCGCGGGCCCACGGTACCGAAGCGGCAGAGGGAATGTGGCCGCCGCGCAGGGCACCTTCTTCGGGGTACGCCGGCATCGTCGTGCGAGCGCCGCTGTATTCCTCGTCGGAACGCACATCGATGAGCGGATTGCCGAAGTGGGCGAGAACGTCGTTCTTGAAGGCACGGATCGGCAGGTCGTTGCGCGCGATCACCGGGTAGTCCGTGGTGGCCGCGGGGGAGGCATCCGTTGTGATCTCGCGGTTTTCGGCGAGCCACTTCGTGCGTCCGCCGTCGAGCAGGCGAACATCCTCGTGGCCGAACAGCGTGAACACCCAGAGGGCGTAAGCGGCCCACCAGTTGCTCTTGTCACCGTAGATGACGACCGTGCTGTCGCGGGCGATGCCCTTCGCGCTCATCAGCGCGGCGAAGGCCGCGCCGTCGATGTAATCGCGATTCACCTTGTCGTTGAGGTCGGTGTGCCAATCAATCTTCACCGAGCCGGGGATGTGTCCCACTTCGTAGAGCAGCACGTCTTCGTCGGATTCGACTACGACCAGTACGGCGTCGCTGCGGTGCTCAGCCAGCCAGTCGGTGGAGACGAGCCTGGCGGGGTGGGCGTAGGCGGCAAATTTCTCGGTCGGGTCGATCGGGGCAGACATGTAACCTCCAGGTGGACCGCGATGCACACGGATTCGGGTTGACCGCGGATTAGGCTTATCGGGCCCACCGTTTAAACCTACGCGGTGCCGGCACACCGCGCACGTACACAGCACGGCGCATTCGCAGCTAGATCCAGAGGAACGGGCATTTCAGCATGGCACCAGAGGCGCACCAGAAAGCACAGCACACGGTTCCGCAACTGGCAGACCGAACCCCGACCATCACCGGGCGGGAAATCGTGGCCGAGCTGGTTCCGCCTCCCCAGTTCGAACACGCCTCGTTCGAGAACTACCGGCCCGATCATGACTACCCGTCCCAGATCGCGGCCGTTGAAAAGCTTCAGGAGTTCGTGAACCCTCGCCCCGCCGGCTTTTTCTCCCGCCGTCGGCAGGCCAAGGACGACCTGCCCGGCATCTACCTCGACGGTGGGTTCGGTGTCGGTAAGACACACCTGCTTGCCGCCCTCTGGCACGCCGCGACCGGTCCGAAATATTTCGGTACCTTCATCGAGTACACCGCTCTGGTGGGGGCCCTCGGCTATCAGGAGACCATCAAGGAGCTGCGCAGCGCCAAGCTCATCTGCATCGACGAGTTCGAGCTCGACGATCCCGGCGATACCATGGTGATGACCAGGCTGCTCGGCGAACTCGTCGCCACCGGCACCCGTGTCGCCGCCACGTCGAACACCCCGCCGAACTCGCTCGGCGAGGGCCGCTTCGCCGCGCAGGACTTTCTGCGCGAGATCTCGGCCATGAGTGCCAACTTCGAGACCCTGCGCATCGACGGCCTCGACTACCGCCGCCGCAATGTCACCGGCCAAGCCGTGGCGGTGGAGCCCGAGGCACGGGAGCACCTCGTCAATACCCTGCTCGGGCGTGGTTCGAAGGTCACCGAGGATGACTTCGGTTCCTTGATCCGTCATCTGGGTACCGTGCACCCGTCGAAATACGTCAAGGTCATTCGCGACGTCGAGGTCATCGCCTTGCGCGGCGTCTTCCTGCTGACAGACCAGTCGGATGCCCTGCGGCTGGTGGCCTTCATCGACCGGGTGTACGACGCCGAGATTCCGATCGTGGCCAGTGGGCGCCCGCTCAATGAGGTCTTCGATGACGAGATGATGGCTGGCGGGTATCGCAAGAAGTACCAGCGTTCCCAGTCGCGCATGGTTGCCCTCACTACGGGGGAGTTGCCGCCGCACACGGATTAGCCGTGAAACGTGGCGTTAACAATTCGCCAAAGCTCGTAACCCGCACGAAACACCTCGGAAGGTTTGTTGTAACAGTCACCTCAGATACTTGACTCGTATCCGAGGTGACTCACCTCGCGCTACACCCTGCACATTCGAGACGCGTGAGGACAATCTATGGATACCGGAAGCATTGCATGGGGGCTGACAGCCACCGCACTGGTGTTGTTCATGACACCGGGTGTCGCCTTCTTTTACGGCGGACTGGTCAAGGCCAAGAGCGTCATCAGCATGATGATGATGAGCTTCGGCGCACTGGGGCTGATCAGCGTCCTGTGGATTCTGTATGGCTTCAACATGAGCGCAGTGGGCAGCGCCACTGACTTCGCCGGCAACCCGTTCTCCGACTTCGGTCTGGGTCAGCTCGCGATGGGAGAGACCGGCAGCATCGATCTGCTCGGCGCCACCTACGGTGCGACGTTCGCGATCATCACCGTCGCCCTGATCAGCGGCGCGGTCGCCGACCGGGCCAAGTTCGGCTCCTGGATGATCTTCGCCGGTGTCTGGGCGACCCTCGTCTACTTCCCGGTCGCTGCATGGGTCTGGGGCGGCGGTTGGATCATGAACCTGGGCGAGACGCTCGGCCTCGAAGGCATCGCCGTGATCGACTACGCCGGTGGCACAGCGGTGCACATCAACGCCGGCGCCGCAGCTCTCGCTCTCGCCCTGGTACTGGGCAAGCGCGTCGGGTTCCAGAAGGGCATCACCAAGCCGCACAACGTGCCGCTCGTGCTCATCGGTGCCTCCATCCTCTGGTTCGGCTGGTTCGGCTTCAACGCCGGAGCTGAGTGGCTCAACGGCCTCGCCAACGTCGGCATCATCGTCGTCAACACCCTCGGCGCCACGGCAGCGGCCATCCTCGCCTGGATGCTCGTCGAGAAGTTCAAGGACGGCAAGGCCACCTCGGTCGGCGCTGCGTCCGGCGCGGTTGCCGGCCTCGTCGCCATCACGCCGGCCTGCGCCAATCTCGAGCCGGGCTGGGCACTCCTGCTCGGCGCCGTCGCCGGTGCCGTCTGCGCCATGGCCGTTGAACTCAAGTTCAAGCTCGGCTTCGACGACTCGCTCGACGTCGTGGGCATCCACCTCGTCGGTGGCATCATCGGCACGCTCTACCTCGGCTTCTTCGCGATCGGCACCGGCCTGTTCACCGGCGGCGACCTCGGCCAGCTCGCCGTTCAGGCGATCGCAGCCTTCGCGGTTCTCGCCTACTCCTTCGTCGTCGCCTATGTACTCGGCCTCGCGATCGAGAAGTCCATCGGCTTCCGCATCAAGAACGAAGACGAACTGGCCGGAATCGACACCAGCGTGCACGGCGAAGAGGGCTACGCCCTCGAGCGCGTCTAGGTTCTAACGCTCACCATCTCGGCGAGCGCAGGGCGGTACGGGAAGCGGGCCCACCCGCTTCCCGTACCGCCCTCTCCGTGCTCCTGCCGGTGCTGGGCCTGCCGGGATGTCAACCGGACACCGGACCAGCCGGCGGAGAGTAGATGCCGTCCAGCCGGCGGCAGGCGGATGCTCGCGGCTCAGCCGCGAACGCAGGTGCCGGAAGAAACCGGGGCCGACAAACCGGAAGCCTGACTGATGACCGGCTCAACCTCGGCGAGGGCGAGGGCATAGCCGACGTTCTCGGTGTTGCTCGCCTTGGCGAAGATCACGCCGACCACGAGGCCGGATTCGCTCAGCAACGGTCCGCCCGACTCGCCCTGCTCTACGTCGGAGGCGAGGGTGTAAACCTGACGAGGCGTCGGGTCCTGGCCGTAGATATCGGCTACGTTGATGGTGCCGAGCGCGATGACCTGGGCCGGGTCGGAGACGTACGGCCCGCCGAAGGGATACCCGTCGGCGACTGCGCCGCTGCCGGCAGCAAGGTTCTCTCCCACGGTCAGCGGCGCGGTGTCGAGGCCGGGCACCGAAATGATGGCGAGGTCGTCAACCGGGTCGAAGTACACGATCTCCCCGGCGAGGGCAACGCCGGCCGGTGTTTCCACAACGGGCTGGCCGACGCCGGCGACCACGTGCGCGTTGGTGATGACGTGTTCAGCCGAGACGACGAATCCACTGCCGGACTGGCTCTGCCCACAGGCGTAGGCCGTGCCGGTGATCCGCACGACCGACTGTGCGGCCAGGGCCAAGGCCGGGCTGCTGGTGTCGGCCTCTGCGGCCTGGGGGGTGGGGCCGGTGAAAGCATCGACGATGCGCGGCAGACCCTGCGTCACGGCTACGGACCGCAGCTGGGCCATGAACGCCTTCACCGGGTCGGGCGTCAACGAGTCAATGCCGGACACAACGGTGGAGGACGCGATGGCGGGGGAGAGGAACGGAATACCGAGGGCTCCGATACTGAACGCCACCATCGACGCGACGAGGGCCGATGCCACGGCTGCAAAAGCGGCTCCGAGCACGCGGTTGATGGTTCCGAGCGGTGAACGCTTCTTACGACTTCCGACCAGTCCGCCGACCGAAGCGCCGAGCGAGTGGCCGATGAGTACGAGCAGGATAGCGACGGCGATGGTGCCGGGGGTGCGCCATTCCGGGGCGGGAATCCAGCCGCCCACGAGCGGTACGACGAAGAAAGCGGCGATTCCACCGATCACGGCGCCGACAATGCCGGTGAGACTTCGCAGCAGCCCGCTGCGGTACCCATTGACGAGAGCCACCACCAGCATCAGGATCAGCACAAGGTCGAGAACGGTTGAGCCCGGCATCCTTCTCCTCGTCTGGTCATTTTTCGTGGTCGTGTCACAACGATTTCGTCTACGTCATGCTTACACAGCCCGCCTCCGCGATTGCTGGGGGCACCGGTCTGGCGGCCCGCATTCCCGGGCGATCAACAGGCGCGGACCCCTCCGCAGCGACTACCGTTGAAGCAAATCGGTGAGAATTTTGCAGGAGGACGTGCGTGACGAACGCTGAGGCATATCCCATTTCGGCGATCGCACCGCTTCTGGCCGGGCGGGCCGTGGCCAGCCAGCGCTGGTCGCACCTGGTCTTCCTGCACTGGCGAGTGGATGCCGCGCTCGTCGCGCCGCTCCTGCCGAAAGGCCTGATCCCCGACGAATACGACGGGTCGAGCTGGGTCGGCCTGATCCCCTTCGTGCTGGATCGCGCGACCGTCCTTGGCAGCCCGCCCATTCCCTACTTCGGAACCTTCGTCGAGGTGAACGTGCGTCTCTATGCGGTCGATGCCCAAGGCCGCCGCGGCGTGGTGTTCGTCTCGCTCGAGGCCGGTCGGCTCGCCGCTGTACTGGCCGCGCATGCTCTGTTCTCGCTGCCCTACAAGTGGTCCCGCACTCGGCTCCACATCGATTCGGGCCGGTACCGGTACACCTCGACCCGCCACCGCGATCGCAACCTGCACACCGACATCGTCGCTCGCCCCGGGACCGGCACCGTGAGCAACGACCCCTTGGCAGATTTTCTGACCGCCCGCTGGGCACTGTTCACGAGCATCCGCGGGCGCACCGTGCATCTGCGCAACCACCACGAGCCGTGGCCGATTCTCCGCGCCGACCTTGAGCGCCTCGACGACACGTTGCTGGCGGCCGCGGGCTTTGTCGGCCTGGCCGATCGCTCTCCCGATTCCGTGCTGTACTCGCCCGGCGTCACCACCTGGTTCGGCCGCGGCCACTGACGGCGACCGACGCCGTGACTGTTTCGCACACATCGGGGCAACCATCAATCCACACGAAGGAGCACAGCATCATGGGATTCTTAGACTTTCTGCTCGGTCGCAAGGAACAGTCACCGACCGGGCCCGCAGCCAATCGTACCGGCAGCGCCCCCGCGCGCAGCGAGGATGAGGTCGCGGTCGAGCGCTACCAGTACCTCCTGCGCACGGCCCCGCCCGAAACCATCGAGCAGGTGCACACCGAGGCCTTTTCAAAACTGACCGATGAACAGCGGGACATTCTCTTTCGCCAGCTCACCGAGAACGTCCCGCCGAGCGAACGACCAGCGGATGCCGCGCCAGCCACGCTCGCCCAGGCCGCGACCCGGGCCGAACTGCGCCAGCCGGGAACGCTCACCCGGTCGTTCGGCAACCAAAACGGCATGGGTTTCGGCGGCATGATGGGCAGTTCCCTGCTCGGCACGGTCGCCGGCTTCGTCATCGGTTCCGCGCTGGTCAGCGCCTTCATGCCGATGGACGGCGGAGGCACCGATGCCGGTAACGAAGCGAACACCGAAACGAACGCTGACGCCGGAAGCGACGCCGGCGGGGACTCCGGTGGTGATGTCGCCGGTGACTTCGGCGGCGATTTCGGCGGCGGTGACTTCGGGTTTTAGCCCGGTCGACCGGTTCAGCGCACGGCGGCGACGGCCTCATCGATGGGGACGTCACCGTCGGTGAACTCAATGAAGCGGCCCGCGGTGTTCTCGTTGGCGAGCACGGCAGCAGCGACTCGCGCCACGTTCTCGCGTGACGTATCAGCGCGGGGCAGGTCGCTGCCCACGTTGATGGTGCCGGTCGCCGGGTTCAGGGTCAGCGTGCTCGGTCCGAGAATGGTCCAGTTGAGCGAGGTCGCGCGCAGATAGTCGTCGGCGGCGGCCTTGGCTTCGTAATACGCGAACATGCCATCGTCGGGGGAGGCACCGTGGTCGGCGCGTGAGCCCAGGTAGGACACCATCACATAACGGTAGATCCCGGCCTGAGCCGCGGCATTCATTGAGCGGATGGCCGCATCCCGATCCACCGCGTAGGTGCGCTCCGCGCTTCCTCCGCCGGCACCGGCCGACCAGACCAGGGCGTCCTGCCCGGTCAGTATGGTCGCAAGCTCGTCGGTGGACAGGTTCTCGATATCCGCCAGCATCGGCGTCGCACCGGTAGCCGCGACGTCGTCTGCGTGTGCCGGGTTGCGGATGAGTGAACTCACGTCGTGGCCGTCAGCGGTGAGTAAGCGGGCCAGGTGGAGGGCAACTTTTCCGTGCCCGCCGATGATCGCAATTTTTGTCATGTATTCAAGCCTGCCACGGTTGCCTGCATGCACGACTCAGACGAGGCCGAATCCGAGCAGTTGTGCGCTCAGCGCAATGCAGCCCAGCTGCAGGGCAAGGAAGACGCCCACCCAGACAGTGCCGGGAATGTGCGTCAACCGGGCCAACTGGTCCGCATCCGAGGAGGATCCGGCCCGCCGTGAGCGGGACTGCGCCAGCTCGAAAGACGTGCGGAGCGCACCGAACAGCAGAAAAGCCGTCACCAGCAGGGCGAACACGCCCTGCACCTGAGCTGACCCGAACCAGGACACTCCGAACACCACCGCGGCGGTCACGGCCACCGACCAGAGCCCGAACCAGTTGCGAATCTGCACGAGCAGCAGGGCCAGTGCGGCCAGCAACGCCCAGAGCAGTCCCACGTCGTACCCTCGGCTGAGCAGCCAGGCGGCGCCGAGCCCGAGCAGGGCTGGGGCCGGGTAGCCGGCGAGCAGGGTGAAGATCATGCCAGGCCCACTGGGACGCCCGCGGCTCACGGTGAGTCCCGAGGTGTCCGAATGCAAGCGGATGCCGCCGAGTCGACGTCCGCAGAGCACCGCGACGACGCCGTGGCCGCCTTCGTGCACAATCGTGATGGCGTGTCGGGCCACGCGCCAGACCGGCGGAAAGAGCACGATCAGGGCGGCCCCAGCCACGGTCAGCCAGGTCGTAGGGGGCTGCAAAGCGGCGTGCGGTGTTGTCATGCGTTGCCAGATATCGAGAAGCACGTCCATGTGTCCCACACTATGTGAGGTCCACTGTATGTCTGTGGCTCGATCAGTCGGGTGGGGTGCGGCCACGGGCGACGAGAGCCAGCAGCGACCGCCCGGTGGGTCGCGCAGGAGTCGTTGCAGGGCACGTGTACTGAACCGCCCGCAGTCATGTTGCCATCCTTGTCAGGTTTGGGGAGGGGAGTCGCCGCGCTCTGTGCCGGATGACCGTCTCGGCCACCACGACATTAATGACCCAGGCGGCACCCATGAGTGTTGTACGCGAAAGCTCGTCGGTGGATCCGAAGATGATCGAGCCGGGGAGAAGGACGATCGCCTGGGTGCCGGCGCCCATGCCGATCGCGAAGGCCCGCGTCATCCAGTCGCCGTGCGCAACGAACTTGCGCCGCAGGAGCGCGCGGATGCCGAGCAGGATACTCGCGGCCATCGCGGAGCCGAAGAACAGGCGGAGGACCGTCAGTACGACGCCATCGCCGAGTGGCTGTGGGTAGAAAACCGCCATCCACATCCCGGACAGGGCCGTCAGCAGCCCGGCGGGGATGAGGATGCGGCCCGCCACGCGGTGCCATCGATTCCTGCGGCGACGCAGAGCAGGCACAAACTGGAACGCACCGAGAAGGCTGAAGATGGTGACGCTGACAATGTGGATTACCACGGGGAAGGGGGAGTCAATGAATCGCGCGTTGTGGCTTGTCAGTGCGGCCCCACCGGTCACCTCGCCAAGCCGCGCCGCGCCCGCGAGCACGGGGATAAGGCTGAGAAGGATGAGCCCCGTAAGCGTGAGCCATGGGGAACCAGGCGCTCTGCGCGCCCGGGTTGTGGCGGCGTCTGCGGTCATGATGCCTTCTCCTTAGGAGTGAGATGTTCGGGAGGGGGAGGCGATCGCGTCGTCGTCCAGGGCGTTGATCGAGATGATGGTCAGGCCCAGATCACCCACACGCCGAAGCAACCCGTGGAGGGCGGCTTGATCGATGAGGGGGCTGGTCAGGGTGGTGAATCCATCTGCACCGCTCGTGAGCCTGAAGCCCTCGAACCAGGCGCTCCACCTCGAATCAAGCTGCCCAGCGAGGCGAATTTCGTACCGCCTCATCTCGACGCGCGGTCGAGGCCGGCCTCGTCGGTGTGCGCCTGCAGGGCCGTGGCGTTTGCGCGCAGATCGTACCAGAGCGAGTAGCCGAACCAGACGAGGGCGAGGCCCATGGGGATGGCGGCCATCCGCTCGAGAGTGTGCGGAAGCAGTGCCCCAGCGATCGGCGTTACGGCCGCGGCGGCGATGAGCAGGATGCCAGCCCCGCGCGACAGCATGCGGGCTCTGATGATGGCGATGCCGAAGAGAATCGCGCCAACCACGTACAAGACGGCTCCGACCTGAGGAAGTGCCGTGAGCGGTCCGAGGTCGGTCACAGGCGCGTAGCGGCCGAATAGCCCGACGAAGTCCGTGGAGGTCTGGGGAGCGTCGACCACGAACAGGGGTGCGATGAAGGCTTCCGCGAAGTTGAAGGCAGACTGCAGAATGAAGAAGAAGCCGAACATCAGGTATCCGATGAGGCCGAGGATCCCAAACTGCCGCACCTGCCTGAGGTAGATGCCGGTGACACCGACGACAGCGAGCACCGCCTCGACGAAACTCAGGATGTGGACGACCACCCACTGTTGTGTGGACAGCGATGCGACGACGTCGGCGGGGTGGATGAACTGGATGACGATATAGGCAAGGCCTGCGAGAGCGGCAGCAACCGCGGTCCCGCGGGTGAGGGTGGATGTCGTGATGTTCATGGCGTGCTCCTCGTGCTCCAGGTTGGCCGGGCGATTGCCCGGCCATATCCGAAAAGCTACGAAACGATGTGGTGACGCGTAATCACCACATTGGCGGATCGCGTGGTGATTGTGGGACTGGCGGCGCTAGATCAAACCCTGCGATTCGGCAGAGCGAACGGCGGCAGCACGGCTGCTCACGTTGAGTTTGAGGAAGATATGTTTCGTATGGGTGCGCATCGTGTTCAGAGAGACGTAGAGCTCGCGGGCGATCTGCGGACCGGAAAGTTCCGTCGCGAGGAGTCTCAGGACGTGCAGTTCGCGCTCGCTCAGCGTGTCGATCGGCTGCCCAGAGGCCATAACGCCCTCGGTCGCGCGAAGAGCCTGGCTGAGCCGACGAACGAAGTCTGGGCGGATGCCCGCGCCCGCTGCGGTGCGCAGGAGCGTGAGCATGGGCGCGCGCTCGTCGACGAACAGGCGGAAATAGCCCTCGGGCTCTGCCAGGGCGAGGGCGCGTTCCAGGGGGACGAGCGCGCGGGATGTCTTGCCCTGCGCGAGGAATGCGAGGGCCTGCAGCACCAGGATTTCGCACACGCTGCCTCTCCGACCGCCCGCTTCCGCAGCAATGATCAGCCGGCCGAGCACAGCGTGCGCGGCGTCGATGGAGTTGCTCAGGGCGTCAACGCTGTACTCCGCGATCAACAGTCGAGCGAGCGTGATGTGGCCAAACTCGCGGAGATAGTCTGGTGTATCCGTGGGCGTCAGCCCCTGCTCCACCACCCACGTGCGTGCCTCGAAAAGGCGCCCCTGCGTGATCCGAATGCGAGCCTTCATACCGTCGATCGGGCGGACGTCGGGGAAGAATCCGCGGCGGTAGTGGTGTTGCGCCTGCGTGAGCGAGTCGATAGCGAGGTCGGGTTCACCGTCGGCTTCGTGCACTCTCGCCATCGCCACGAACCATCGGTATCGATGCTCGTGCGAGAGGGCACCGTCGCCCAGTGCGGTGCTTGCTGTCAGGTGCTCCTTGGCGAGCATGAGATCGTTGCGCTCTCGAAGGACGTCGCTGAAGCCAGCGTGCAGGTCTGCCGTCGGCTGGCCGCCATTGCCGCGCTGGATGGCTTGCTGCAACGCATCATTATAGATTCCCTGAGCTTCCCGAAGCCGACCGAGCGGGATCAGCATGTCTGCGATGACCATTGTGGTGCTCAGCGCGTCGGTCAGGTTGCCGGCGAGGCGGAGGCTGTTCGCGGAATCCCCGAAAGCCTTAACGCCGGCCTCGAGGTCGCCGTTGGCCCATGCCGCGAGGCCCCACAAACCGGCCGCTGCGCCCCGCCCCAAGTGATCCTCGGGCCGTGCGGCGTCTAAGGCGCGCTGGGCATGGTGAACGATCCCGGCCTGGTTTCCCATCGCCAGGGCGAGGGAAGCACGGTACAGCTCGATCGTGACAGGGAGGGCTTGAAGTTCCTCACCCGGTTCCGAATCGTGTGCGGACCCATCGCCAGCTTCGCCTCCCGCCAGGAGCTGTTCTGCTTCGGTTAGCTGGCGATCCACGGAGGGGATATCGCCAGCGACGAGGGAGGACCATGCGGAAAACACTCGCAGCACCGGTCTGCGCTTCTTGGCGTCATCCGGCAGCGTCGCGAGCCATCCGAGGAGGGTCGCATCCTGTCTGCTCTTCCGGACGATCGGGATGGTCGCCTCGATCACGCGTGCGGCCCGCGTGAAGTCGGATGCTTCGAACGCATGTCGAACGGCTTCATCGGGCGAGTTATTGAGTTCGTACCATGCACTGGCACGGCCATGAAGCGGTCGGACGTGGTCGGGCCCGTGCACGAGGAGCCTCGAGCGCAAGACGTCAGCGAAGAGATGGTGGTAGCGGTACCACTGGCGTCGGTCATCCAGGGGAACTATGAACAGGTTCGCTCGCTCGAGTGATTCCAGAATCTCGGCGCTGTCCGAGCGTCCGGTCACGGCGTCGCACAGGGAGCCGCAGAGCCGGTCGAGAATCGCCGTCTGGCAGAGAAACTCACGCACGTGAAGCGGCGCCCGATGGAGCACCTCCTCAATGAGGTAGTCGATGACGAACCGGTTGCTGCCGGTGAAAGCGTCGATGAAGGCGGGGATATCTGTGCTGCCACGCATGGACAGCGCGGCGAGTTGAAGCCCAACGATCCAGCCCTCCGTGCGCATCTCCAGCGCAGCGACGTTCTCACGGGTGAGCGACAGACCGGTCATCTGATCGAGAAACGCGGCGGCTTCGTCGGAAGTGAAGCGCAGGTGCGCGGCGCGCAATTCCGTGAGGTGTCCGTCGGCTCGCAGTCGAGCCAGGGGCAGAAGCGGATCGGAGCGGCTGGCTATTGCCAAGTGGATCGTGGACGGCAGATGGTCGAGGAGGAACGCGACCGCGTCGCGCACTGATGCGTCCTCGATGAGCTGGAAATCGTCCAGGAACAGGATCATGCGGTTTGGGCTGCGGGAAACGTTGTTGATGAGTGACGTGAGGGTCGCCTCTGGAGACAGTTGGCCGTGGTCATCCACCTGGCCGACATCTGGATCTGCACCGACATCTGGATCTGCACCGACATCTGGATCTGCACCGTGGACAGCGGCCACAAGATAGTTGAGAAATCGAACCGGGTCGTTATCGCTTTGTTCCAGCGACAGCCAAGCGACGCGGACCTTCGGGTCGAGTCGACGACTCTGCGCGATCCACTCGCCCAGAAGTGTGGTCTTGCCAAATCCCGCTGGTGCGGAGACGACAGTCAGTTTTCGTCCCGCGCGGACCCCCGCTTCCAGTTGGTCGACGAGACGCGGGCGGGAAATGACGTGGGAGCGCAGCGGTGGTACGAAGAGCTTTGTGGCCAGTATCGGCATCACCATTGGCCCATCGTAGCCCTGTGCCGAACGCCTATACCGATCGGACGAGTTCTGGTTGCCAAACGCACTGACCGGGGGTTTTTTGTGGGCGATGCGGGACTTGAACCCACGACCTCTTCCGTGTGAAGGAAGCGCGCTACCAGCTGCGCCAATCGCCCAAATGAATTACTGCACCGCAACCAAACGTTGGCTTGCGACTTTTGATACTAGCCCAGACTTATGCGTTGCCGCACATCGACGGCGCACCGGGTGTGGCGCGTCCAACCCTGCGACCAGCCAAGCCGTCGTTTCGGACGCGGTCGAAGCCAATTTAGCGTGGCGCGGGAGCCGCGCCGCTGCGTCGCAAACCCGCCAGCACTACATGGCGCAACACGCCGTAAACGGCTCGGTTTGGTTTCCGTCTTGCTATTCAGCTAGAGTCTCTGAGTACGCAGAAATGCGGACAGTTGCGGATGTGGCGCAGTGGTAGCGCATCACCTTGCCAAGGTGAGGGTCGCGAGTTCGAATCTCGTCATCCGCTCAAATGAACTGGAATCGGCCTTCGGGCCGGTTCCAATTCGTTTGGTATGAACCCATATGGTGTGAACCCACATGGTGGATTGGCCGAGAGGCGAGGCAGCGGCCTGCAAAGCCGTTAACACGGGTTCGAATCCCGTATCCACCTCCGTTCTTTGAGCACGTCCTGAAGAATACGTACTTCCCAGAATCTTGGGCGATTGGCGCAGCGGTAGCGCGCTTCCCTGACACGGAAGAGGTCACTGGTTCGATCCCAGTATCGCCCACAGAGTATGTTCCGTTCACAACAAAAGCCCCGGTTCGCTGGGGCTTTTTTGTACCCAAAATCGCAACGGTGCGTGGAGAACTGTGCCAGCGCTCTGCCCGCCGACGAACTACGCCGCGCACGCCGCTAAAGTTGACGGGTAGGCAATCAATAGGGAGTTATACACGTGGCTGACGGCTTTGCGCTTTTCACCGATCGATCCGTTGTCGCAATGCGCGTCAACGGTGAGTTGAAAGATCTGGCGGCCACCGTGTTGCCGACGGATACCGTCGAACCGGTCAGCATAAATTCTCCCGACGGCCTCAACATTCTGCGCCACTCCGCCACCCACGTGCTCGCCCAGGCCGTGCAGACCGTGAACCCGGCCGCCCGCCTCGGTATCGGCCCCTTCGTCACGGATGGCTTCTACTACGACTTCGACGTGGCCGAACCGTTCACGCCGGACGATATCAAATCGCTCGAAAAGGCGATGGACCGCATCATCCGCCAGGGCCAGCGGTTCGTGCGCCGCGTCGTCACCCACGACGAGGCCCGCGCCGAACTGGCCGCCGAACCCTACAAGCTCGAACTCATCGGCATCAAGGGCGGACCCGGTGAGGGCGGCGATGCTGCCGGCAACAACAGCCCGACCGCCGACGAAGAATCGGTCGAGGTCGGCGGCGCTGAACTCACCATCTATGACAACGTCGACCCGAAGACGGGGGAGACGGTCTGGAAGGACCTCTGCCGCGGCCCGCACCTGCCCAACACCCGCATGATCGGCAACGGCTACTCGCTCACCCGGCTGGCCGCCGCGTACTGGCGCGGTTCCGAGAAGAACCCCCAGCTGCAGCGCATCTACGGCACGGCCTGGCCGACCAAGGATGAACTTCGCGCCTACCAGACCCGTCAGGAAGAGGCCGCCAAGCGCGACCACCGCAAACTCGGCGCCGAACTGGACCTGTTCAGCTTTCCGGAAGAGATCGGTTCCGGCCTGGCCGTGTTCCACCCCAAGGGCGGCATCATTCGGCAGGAGATGGAGAACTACTCGCGCAAACGCCACTCCGAGGCCGGCTACGACTTCGTCTACTCGCCGCACATCACCAAGTCGACCCTGTTCGAAACCTCCGGCCACCTCGACTGGTACCGCGAGGGTATGTTCCCCCCGATGCACCTTGACGAGGAACGCGACGAGACCGGCCATGTCACCCGTCAGGGCGTCGACTACTACCTCAAGCCGATGAACTGCCCGTTCCACAACCTCATCTTCAAGTCCAGCGGTCGCAGCTACCGTGAGCTGCCGATGCGTCTGTTCGAATTCGGGTCGGTCTACCGCTACGAGAAGTCCGGTGTGCTCAACGGGCTCACCCGTGTGCGCGGCATGACCCAGGACGACGCCCACATCTACACGACCAAGGAAGGCATGAAAGAGGAGCTCACCAGCACCCTCAACTTCGTGCTGCAGCTCCTCGCCGACTACGGACTCGAGGACTACTACCTCGAGCTGTCCACCAGAGACCCGAAGAAGTTCGTCGGCAGCGACGACGCCTGGGAGGAGGCCACGGAGACCCTGCGCGAGGTCGCGGAAGGCTCCGGTCTCGATCTGGTCGCCGACCCGGGCGGGGCAGCCTTCTACGGCCCCAAAATCTCGGTTCAGGCTCGCGACGCCATCGGTCGCACCTGGCAGATGTCGACCATTCAGCTCGACTTCAACCTGCCCGAACGGTTCGACCTGGAGTACACCGCGAACGACGGCAGCCGCCAGCGACCGGTAATGATCCACCGTGCCCTGTTCGGCTCGATCGAGCGCTTCTTCGCCGTGCTCACCGAGCACTACGCCGGGGCCTTCCCGGTGTGGCTGGCGCCGGTTCAGGTCGTCGGCATCCCGGTGTCCGAGCAGTACGGCCCCTACCTCGACGACGTGATCGCGACCCTGAAGAAGGCCGGCGTGCGCGCCGAGGTCGACCACTCCGACGATCGCATGCAGAAGAAGATCCGCACCCACACCAAGGCCAAGGTGCCCTACCAGCTCATCGTGGGCGAAGACGACCAGGCCAACGGCGCGGTGAGCTTCCGCTACCGCGACGGCACGCAGCAAAACGGCGTGCCGGTTGCCGAGGCTGTGCGTCTCATCGTGGAATCGATCGAGAATCGCGCCCAGGTCGTGACCACCCCGGTCGCCGCCGAAGTGCAGGCGTAGCGTGCCGGGCATTCCCGCCGACCGTCTGCGCGGTTCCGAGTCCGCTGACGCGGGTGCGGGGGAGACGTCTGCCGACTTCGCGGCGGTGCCGGATGCCTTCCAGCGGCTTTGGACGCCGCACCGGATGGTCTACATCCAGGATGGTCAGCAGCCGCACCCCGACGACTGCCCGTTCTGCATCGCACCGGGGCTGGGCAATGAGAAGGCACTGATCGTGGCGCGCGGCACCCACGCCTACGTGCTGCTCAACCTTTTTCCCTACAACAGCGGTCACCTGTTGGTCTGCCCGTACCGGCACGTCGCCACCTATGATCAGGCCACGCCGGAGGAGGTCGCCGAGATCGGTGAACTCACCCAGATCGCCATGCGGGTGCTCACCCAGGTGTCGAAGTGTGACGGATTCAACCTCGGCATGAACCAGGGGCGCATCGCCGGAGCCGGCATCGCCGAGCACCTGCACCAGCACATCGTGCCCCGCTGGGCTCTGGACTCCAACTTTTTTCCCATCATCGCCGGCACCAAGGCCATTCCGCGCCTGCTCGGCGACGTTCGCCGTGAAATCGCCGACGGCTGGCCCGCCGCGACGTCACTCTAGCTCTCCTGTCACCGTCGGGCGCCCGCTGGTATGCCTCGGCCCGTTCCCGTTCCGACCACAGCGCCCCCGACCCCCAGCCCCCGACCAGACCACCACCGTGCAAGGAATAGGATCGTAGTTATGACTGAATCAAACTCCGCCGAGCAGTTCGGCTCGAGCCGCGTCAAGCGCGGACTCGCCGAAATGCTCAAGGGCGGCGTCATCATGGACGTCGTCACCGCTGCCCAGGCTCGAATCGCTGAAGACGCCGGCGCTGTCGCCGTCATGGCCCTCGAACGCGTTCCCGCCGACATCCGCTCACAGGGCGGCGTGGCCCGCATGAGCGACCCCGACCTGATCGACAGCATCATCGCCGAGGTCAACATTCCAGTCATGGCGAAGGCCCGCATCGGCCATTTCGTCGAGGCGCAGATTCTTGAGGTGCTCGGCGTCGACTACATCGACGAGTCCGAAGTGCTCAGCCCGGCCGACTACAAGAACCACATCGACAAGTGGAACTTCACCATTCCCTTCGTCTGTGGCGCGACCAACCTCGGTGAGGCGCTTCGCCGCATCAACGAGGGCGCAGCCATGATCCGTTCGAAGGGTGAGGCCGGCACCGGCGACGTCTCCGAAGCCACCAAGCACATCCGCACCATCAACGGTGAGATCAAGCGCCTCACCTCGATGAGCCGCGACGAACTGTACGTCGCCGCGAAGGAGCTGCAGGCTCCGTACGAGCTCGTCGCCGAAATCGCCTCGACCGGCAAGCTGCCCGTTGTGCTGTTCACCGCAGGCGGCGTGGCCACCCCGGCCGACGCTGCCATGATGATGCAGCTCGGTGCTGACGGCGTGTTCGTCGGCTCCGGAATCTTCAAGTCGGGCAACCCGGAGCAGCGCGCGGCAGCCATCGTGAAGGCCGTCACATTCTACGATGACGCCAAGGTCATCGCTGAAGTCTCCCGAGGCCTCGGCGAGGCCATGGTCGGCATCAACGTGTCCGATATTCCGGCGCCGCACCTCCTCTCCACTCGCGGCTGGTAGCGCATCCGTTCGTGACGATCCTCTCCGTGGGCACCGGACCGACCGCTACCGCCGTACCGGCAGGACTGCGCGTCGGGGTGCTCGCGCTGCAGGGCGATTTTCGCGAACACGCGCAGGTACTGCGTGAGCTCGGAGCAAGCGTTGACCTGGTTCGCCGTCCGGAAGAACTCGACCAGATCGACGGTCTGGTCATTCCGGGCGGTGAATCCAGCGTCATGGACAAACTCGCCCGTACGTTCGGCCTCGCCGTGCCGCTCCGGGCTGCCATCCGCGGTGGGCTTCCGGTCTACGGTACCTGCGCCGGCCTGATCATGCTCGCCGACACCATTCTCGACGGCATGAACGGGCAGCAGAGTCTCGGCGGGCTCGATATCAGTGTGCGCCGCAACGCCTTCGGCTCGCAAACGGCGTCCTTTGAGACCGACCTCGACATTCCGGTGCTCGGTGAGCAGCCGGTACACGCCGTCTTCATTCGGGCTCCGGTCGTTGAGACCGTCGGCCCGCGAGCGACGGCCCTGGCCACCCTCGACGACGGTCGCTGTGTCGCCGTGGAGCAGGGAAACCTGCTTGGCACGTCCTTTCACCCGGAAATCACCGGCGAAGACCGTTTTCACCGGTATTTCCTGCAGAAACTGAGTCGCCGTCGCAGGTGAGGAGATGCTCATTTGTGCCGGGCGCGTGAGTGTGGCTAGGGTTCAGACATGACTCAGACAACCGGTGGTCAACGATGACCCGTTACGTAGCACTGCTCCGCGGCATCAACGTCAACGGCATCACCGTTGCCATGGCCGATCTCGCCGACACTTTTCATGAACTCGGCTACACCGACGTCAAAACGGTGCTGGCGAGTGGCAACGTGCTCTTCAGTATCGACAGCCCGCTCGTCGACACTCCGCCAATTAACAGAGTGGATGCCGCCGCCCTCAAGTCCCGCATCGAAGCCGCCCTGACCGCCCGGTTCGAGTATGAGGCGTGGATCGTGCTCGTGGACGCCGAATCGCTCGACCGAATCGTGCGTGCCTACCCCTTCAACGCGGACCACGATGGTTGGCATTCCTATGTCATGTTCTCCTCCGACCCCGGCCATCTCAGCGAACTCGCCGGCCACGCCAAGGAACTCGATGCGTCCGACGAACGCATCGAACTCGGCCATGGCGTGCTGTACTGGGAGGTGCGCAAGGCTGTCGGCATCAAGAGCGCTTTCAGCAAGAAGAGCGCCAAGCTCAAGTACCGCGACACGACCACCACGCGCAACCTGCACACGCTGCACAAGCTGCTCGAAGTCACTCCGGGATAGACTTGAACGGCACCAAGCGTGCACCAACTTCGCAGCGCTCACTTATTTTTTGACGTAGCACAACAACGGGAGATGTATGTCCGGGCATTCCAAATGGGCCACCACCAAGCACCAGAAGGCGGTCACCGACTCGCGTCGGGCCAAAGCGTTCGCCAAGCTCATCAAGAACATCGAGGTCGCGGCCCGACTGGGCGGCGCAGATCTCTCGGGTAACCCCACTCTGGTCGACGCCATTCAGAAGGCCAAGAAGACCTCGGTACCCAACGACAACATCGACCGTGCCGTCAAGCGCGGTGCCGGACTGTCGGGTGAACAGGTCGACTATACGACCATCATGTACGAGGGCTACGCCACGCACGGCGTCGCAATCATGATCGAGTGCCTCACCGACAACAAGAACCGCGCTGCCGCGGAAGTTCGAACCGCGATGGCCCGCAACGGCGGAGCCATGGCCGACCCGGGCAGTGTCGCCTACAACTTTCACCGGAAGGGCGTCGTGGTGGTCAAGCACCTGCCGACGATCACCGAGGATGACATCATGCTCGCCGTTCTCGATGCCGGTGCCGAGGAGGTCATCGACGAGGGCGACACGTTCGAGATCCACTCCGCCGTTGGCGACCTCGTCGCCACCCGCACCGCGCTGCAGGCAGCCGGAATCGACTACGAGTCGGCGGACATCGCCTTCATTCCGTCGCTCAAGATCGAGGTCGACGCCGAAACCGCACGCAAGGTGTTCCACCTGATCGACGCGATGGAAGACCTCGATGACGTGCAGAACGTCTACTCCAACTATGACCTGTCTGCTGACGTGCAGGCCGCCCTCGCGAGCGAGTCCGAGTAGTTCGGTGGCGGTCCGGGTTCTCGGCATCGACCCGGGCCTCACCCGCTGCGGTGTCGGCGTCGTCGACGTAGAAGGTAACCGGTCGGCCCGCCTGGTGGACGTGACCGTGCTGCGGAGCGCGCCCGGCCTTCCCCTGGAGCAGCGCTTGCTGCTGTTGTCCCAGGGGCTGGAAGAGATGCTTGACCGGCACCGGCCGCAGTTCATCGCCATTGAGCGGGTCTTCGCCCAGCACAATGTGCGCACCGTCATGGGGACAGCCCAGATCAGCGGCGTCGCCCTGCTGCTGGCCGCCCAGCGCGGCCTGC
This sequence comes from Cryobacterium sp. TMT1-3, assembly GCF_004402315.1. Taxonomy (NCBI): domain Bacteria; kingdom Bacillati; phylum Actinomycetota; class Actinomycetes; order Micrococcales; family Microbacteriaceae; genus Cryobacterium; species Cryobacterium sp. TMT1-3. The sequence continues at coordinate 279,229 of NZ_SOFW01000006.1, read as the reverse complement.
CGGTGACCCTGCACACGCCGAGCGAGGTGAAAGCCGCCATCACCGGTTACGGGGCCGCCGACAAGAAACAGGTCGGCACCATGGTCGCCCGCATTCTCGGCCTCACCGAGATTCCCAAACCGGCCGACGCAGCGGATGCCCTCGCCCTCGCCATCTGCCACGCGTGGCGCACCGGCGCCTCCGGCGGCACCCTGCCGACCGTAGCTTCGATCACAGCGACCGTCACACCCGGGCCACTCACCCCGGCCCAGAAAGCATGGCGGGCCGCTGAGCGTGGGTCGATGCCAGGGGTGTCTGTACCGGCACTGTCAGTGGTGCCCCGTAGTCTTAAGCAGTGATCTCTTCCGTACGTGGCCTCGTCCTCTCAGCCCTCGGCTCAACCGTGGTCGTCGAAGTGGGCGGTATCGGCCTCGCCGTGCAGGTGACGCCGGCCACTGCCCTGGGCGTGCGCATCAACGACGAAGCCCGGCTGATGACGACGCTCATCGTACGCGAAGACTCGCTCACCCTGTATGGCTTTTTCACCACCGAGGAACTCACGGTATTCGAACTGCTCGTCGGAGTCACCGGTGTCGGCCCCAAGTCGGCCCTCGGCGTGCTGGCCGTGCTCACGCCCAACCAGATCGCGCAGGCCGTCGCCGGCGACGATGACGGCGCGTTCCGCAAGGTGAGCGGCATCGGGCCGAAGACAGCCAAACTCATCGTGCTCTCCCTCACCGGAAAGCTTGCCGTGACGCCCGCCAGCACGCCGACCCGCCCGCTGGGAGCCACCTCCGTGGCTGCGAGCGTGCAGGCGGCACTGATCGGCCTCGGCTGGTCGGAACGCGTCGCGGCCGAGGCCGTCGACGACACTCTCACCGAATTGGCGGATGCCGCCGGTGCCGACTCCGCCCCGCCGGCGGTCGCCGCCGTGCTCCGACTGGCCCTCGGCCGCCTCGGCCCGGCAGCGCACCATGCCACAGGAGCGGCCGCCGCTTCGACCAGCAAGGATCGTTCATGACCCGCGACGCCGCCGCCAACCCTGCAGCCGTCGAGCACCCCGCCGCCGAACTCAGCAATCCCTCGCTCGAGAGCGAATCGGAGCTGGCCTTCGAGGGCGCGCTGCGCCCGGCGAGCCTGGCTGAATTCGTCGGCCAGAAGAAGGTCCGCGGGCAGTTGCAGCTTCTGCTGACCGCCGCAACGATGCAGAATCGCACGCCCGACCATATCCTTCTGGCTGGCCCACCCGGCCTCGGCAAGACCACCCTGGCGATGATCGTCGCCTATGAGGGCAACCGCCCGCTGCGCATGTCGAGCGGCCCCGCCATCCAACACGCCGGTGATCTCGCGGCTGTGCTGTCGTCGTTGGTGCCCGGCGAAGTGCTGTTCATCGACGAAATCCATCGCATGGCCCGCTCCGCCGAAGAGATGCTCTATCTCGCCATGGAAGACTTTCGCATCGACATCATGGTGGGCAAGGGAGCCGGCGCCACCTCCGTTCCGCTCGACCTGGCGCCGTTCACCCTGGTCGGGGCCACGACCAGGTCGGGGCTCTTGCCGAACCCCCTGCGCGACCGATTCGGCTTCACCGCGCACCTCGAGTTCTACGCCGAGAACGAGCTTGAACAGGTGCTCGGTCGGGCCGCGCAGCTGATTGGTCTGCCGATCAAAGCGGATGCCCTCGCCGAGATCGCCGGCCGCTGCCGAGGCACACCGCGAATCGCGAACCGCCTGCTGCGGCGGGTACGGGACTATGCCCTCGTGCACGGGGGAGCGGCGGACATAGCGGCCGTGCACGCGGCCCTCGAGCTGTATGACGTCGATGCGATCGGCCTTGATCGACTCGACCGCGAGGTCATGAAGATCATCCTGACCCGCTTTGGTGGTGGGCCCGTCGGCCTCAACACGCTCGCCGTCTCGGTCGGTGAAGAGTCCGAAACAGTGGAGGCGGTCGTGGAGCCGTTCCTGGTACGGATAGGCTTCCTCACGCGCACCCCGCGAGGGCGCGTTGCCACCAGCGCAGCGTGGCAGCATTTTGGTCTGGCCCCTCCGCCTGGCCTGACCATACCGGGCAGTGCAACGCTTATTGACCTATAATTCAATTTGGCCCGTCTGTCTATACCAATTACGGCTATACCAATTACGGCTATACCAATTACGGCCATACCAATTACGGCTATACCTACATCGGCCATACCTGAAAAGCCGTACTTGGGAAAGACGACACCTGATCGATCCGCTGGCACGTGCCGGTGGGTTAGTCTGGCCCACACTCACAAGCTTCGGCCACCCGCGCCGCAATCGGAAGGTTTCACCGCTCCATGGATAATCTGACTCTCGTCATGCTGGCCGTTCTGGCCGTTCTCGTCTTCTTCATGTTCCGCAACGGCCGTAAGCGCAAGAAAGACCAGGAGGCCCTGCAGGCCACCATGGTTCCCGGCGCCGATGTCATGACCAACTTCGGCATGTACGGCACGATCATTGCCATCGATGAAGAGGCCAACAAGGTCCAACTGCAGATCGCGCCCGGCGTCATCGTTGAAATCCACCGTCAGACCATCGCTCGCGTGGTCGAGCCGGTCGTTGCAGAGGATCTCGACGACACCCACGTTGACAGCATCGATTCGCTCAGTGAACCGGAATTCGGCCAGCGTGTTGCCGACACCGACACCGACACCACCGAGCAGCCCAAAAAGGGCGACGCGTAGCTCCTGCTTTATAGGTCTTCCTCGCCTGGCTTGACCTGCATCACGACATACGTCCTGCATTACGCGGCGCGCCCACGCATTCTGGCGTGGGCGCCAACAGAAAGCTGAGTTCATAGGTGGCTAAGTCGTCGTCTCCGGCCAAAAAGGCCTGGCGTTCCCTGACCTGGTTGGGCGTACTCATCGTCGGCCTGATCGCTCTCAACGCTTTCGGTGTCTTCACCCAGAACGGATCGTGGACGCCGAAGCTGGCGCTCGACCTTGAGGGTGGAACGCAGATCATTTTGGCTCCTCAGCTCGAGAGCGGGCAGACGGTCACGTCGGACCAACTAAGTGAGGCCGTGGGCATCATTCGCCAGCGCGTCGACTCCTCGGGCGTTTCCGAGTCGGAGATCAACACCCAGGGCGGGCAGAACATCGTGGTGTCGATACCCGGCACCCCCGATGACGCCACCCTGGAGCGAATCAAGTCGTCGGCCAAGCTCGAGTTTCGGGCCGTGCTCGTCGCGGGCCAGCCGTCCGGCCAGACCGTCGGCGCTGACGGCACAGCGACGCCGGCACCGGAGGTGACTGTCGATCCGACCCTGTCGACCACACCCGCCGTCGAGCCGACGGACGCGAGTGACCTCAACTACGTCACCCCAGCGCTCCAGGCCGAGTACGACGCCTTCGACTGCAGCAAAATTAACACGACCAACGTGGCTCCGGCGAATGCCCCCCTCATCACCTGCGAGTCCGACGACTCGGTCAAGTACATCCTCGGCCCGGTCGAGGTGGACGGTTCCACGATCGCGGACGCGACCAGTGGCCAGCGCACCACGCAGAGCGGTGCGACCACCGGCGAGTGGGCCGTCAATATCGTCTTCAACAACGACGGAACCTCGAAGTTCGCCGATGTCACCCAGCGCCTGTTCAACCTCACCGGCGTGCAGAACCAATTCGCGATCGTGCTCGACGGGCACGTGATCTCCGCCCCGGCCACGCAAGCTGCCATTCTCGACGGCAAGCCACAGATCACCGGGTCGTTCGATCAGGAGACGTCCAAGGCCCTCGCCGACCAACTCAAATTCGGTGCTCTTCCGATCAGCTTTACCGTGCAGAGCCAGGACACCATCTCGGCGACGCTCGGCTCAACGCAGCTGCTCAACGGCCTCATCGCCGGCCTGATCGGTTTGATCCTCGTGGTCATATATTCGCTCGCACAGTACCGTCTGCTGGGACTCGTCACCGTGGCCTCGCTCGGAGTCGCAGCGGTGATCACCTACTTGCTCATCACCATCCTCTCCTGGCGTGAGGGTTACCGGCTCTCCCTGGCGGGTGTCGCCGGTCTGATCGTGGCCATCGGTATCACCGCCGACTCGTTCATCGTCTACTTCGAACGCGTGCGTGACGAACTGCGCGATGGTCGTGGTCTGGAATCGTCGGTCGAAGCCGGTTGGAAGCGCGCTTTCCGCACCATTGTCGCTTCCGACGTCGTCAACTTCCTCGCCGCCGCCGTTTTGTTCGTGCTCGCGGTCGGCAACGTGCGGGGCTTCGCCCTGACCCTCGGCCTCACCACGATCGTCGACCTCCTCGTGGTCAGCCTGTTCACACACCCGATACTGCAGCTGATCGCCAAGACGAAATTCTTCAACGAGGGCCACAAGCTCAGCGGACTCGACCCGCGCGCGCTCGGTGCCGTGTACCGCGGACGGGCTCGGTTCGAGCCCTCGGCGTCGATCTCGCCGACCAAGGTCTCGTCCTCGAGCAAGGAAGCGGCAAAACGACAGACCATCGCCGAGCGCAAAGCGTCTGAACTTGTCGGTACCAGCACTGATCGATCGACGGACGGGAAGGATTCCTGATGGCCAGCTTCTCGCAATTCGGAAATGACCTCTACACGGGCGCTCGGTCGCTCAACATCGTGGGACGTCGCAAGCTCTGGTACCTGATCGCCGGCGGCATGATCCTTATCGCCCTGGTCGGCCCGTTCCTGCTGCGCGGCGGGTTCGTCTTCGGTATCGAGTTCACCGGCGGAAGCCAGTTCGTCGTCTCGCAGACCACGAGCCAGTCCGAGAGCATCGCGACGGATGCCGTGGCGAGCGTCGTTCCCGATGCTGTTCCGAAGGTCTCCACCGTGGGCTCGGATGGTGTGCGCGTGCAGACCGACCAGCTGTCGGAAACCGAGACGACCGGAGTGCGTGACGCTCTCGCCGCCGCTTTCGACGTGCCGGTCGCTGAAGTCGCCACCTCGTTCATCGGAGCAACCTGGGGGCAGGACATCACAGGGCAGGCACTGCGCGCCCTCGTCGTGTTCCTCGTACTCGCCGGCATCATCATGGCCATCTACTTCCGCACCTGGAAGATGTCGGTGGCGGCCATGGTCGCGCTGCTTCACGACCTGGTCATTACCGCCGGATTCTACGGAATCACCGGTTTCGAAATCACACCGGCCGCGGTGATCGGCTTCCTGACGATTCTCGGCTACTCGCTCTACGACACGGTCGTGGTCTTCGACAAAATTCGGGAGAATACCAACTTCGACGGGTCAGGCTCGAGCCGCACCTTCTCCGAATCGGTCAACCTCGCCGTCAACCAGACGCTCGTGCGTTCCATCAACACCTCCGTCGTCGCGGCTCTGCCCGTGGCGTCGATTCTGTTCATCGGTGCGTTCGTGCTGGGCGCCGGTACCCTGCGCGACATCTCACTTGCCCTGCTCATCGGAATTCTGGTCGGCACCTACTCGACCATTTTCATTGCCTCGCCGCTGTACGCCCAGCTGCGAAACGGTGAGGACGCCATCCGCAAGCACGACAAGAAAGCCATTGCGGCCCGTGCGAAAGCCTCGGCTCCGGCCGCGGAGAGCGTCACGGCCTAGCCTGACCTGAAACAACCGACACGGCCAGCCCAGCAGGGCTGGCCGTTTTGGTACCGGGCCGGAGTAAATTTTCCACCAAAAGGGAATCGGGTAGGGGCCCCGCTCTTTCCTTTTCGTCCGAAATTTGCGTAGGCCCCCGCCCTACGTTCTGCCAAGGGCGTACGGACGGCGCCCCGGGAACCGGCATAATTGATACAACGCAAAGCCCTTCAGCGTCTTTCGACGGGCGTGACGAGGTGAGACGATGACGGACACGACGACCCCCTCCCCGGCGTCGCTGCGCCGTCTGGTTCCGCGCATCTTCTCCCGGGCCCAGCCGGCCGGAGCCGTCGACCGCCTGATCAAGACGGTGCGACTGAACCACCCCAAGGTAGACCTGTCGATCATTGAACGTGCCTATACGGCCGCCGAGCGCGCGCACGACGGTCAGCTGCGGCGGAGCGGCGAACCGTACATCACCCACCCGGTCGCCGTGGCACAGATTCTGGCCGACCTCGGAATCGGTACCAAAACCATCGCTGCAGCTCTGCTGCACGACACCGTCGAAGACACCGACTACACCCTCGATGCCCTGCGAGCCGACTTCGGCGATGAAATCGCGATGCTCGTCGACGGGGTCACCAAGCTCGACAAGGTGAAATACGGCGATTCAACCCAGGCCGAAACCGTGCGCAAGATGATCGTCGCCATGTCCAAAGACATCCGAGTGCTCATCATCAAACTCGCCGACCGACTGCACAACGCCCGTACCTGGGGCTTTGTTCCCAACGAATCCGCCGTGCGCAAGGCCACAGAAACGCTGGAGATCTACGCGCCCCTCGCGCACCGGCTGGGAATCCAGACCATCAAGTGGGAACTCGAAGACCTCTCGTTCGCGGTGCTGTATCCCAAGCTCTACGCCGAAATCGAAAGCCTGGTCAAGCAGCGCACGCCGCAGCGCGAAGAATTCGTGCAGCAGGTCATCGACACCATCAACGACGACCTCAAATCGGCCCGCATTCGCGGGAAGGTCGCCGGGCGCCCCAAACAGTACTACTCGATCTACCAGAAGATGGTCGTGCGTGGTCGGGATTTCGATGAGATCTACGACCTCGTCGGTATTCGCGTCCTCGTGAACTCCGTGCGGGACTGCTACGCGGTGCTCGGATCCATCCATGCCAGGTGGACGCCGCTGCCCGGCCGGTTCAAGGACTACATCGCCACTCCCAAGTTCAACCTGTACCAGTCGCTGCACACGACGGTTCTCGGCCCGAGCGGTCGCGCCGTAGAAATTCAGATCCGCACAACCGAGATGCACCAGCGTGCCGAATTCGGCGTCGCCGCGCACTGGAAATACAAGGAACAGGTCAACGGCAAAAGTGCCGGCGGACCCGGCCCGCAGAGCGACACCGACATGGCCTGGCTCGCTCACATCTCAGACTGGCAGGCGGAAACGGCCGATCCAGGCGAGTTCCTCGACTCGCTGCGCTATGAGATCGGCGCCAAAGAGGTCTACGTCTTCACCCCGAAAGGCCGCGTCATCGGCCTGCCCTCCGGCGCCAGCCCGGTCGACTTCGCCTACGCCGTGCACACCGAGGTGGGCCATCGCACCATGGGAGCCAAGGTCAACGGCCGCCTGGTGCCGCTCGAGAGTGAGCTCATCACCGGCGACGTGGTCGAGGTGTTCACCTCCAAGAACCCCGACTCCGGCCCCAGCAAAGACTGGCTGAACTTTGTCAAAAGCCCCAGAGCGCGCAACAAAATTCGGCAGTGGTTCACTAAGGAGCGCCGCGACGAAGCCATTGAGCAGGGCCGCGACGCGATCGCGCGCGCCATGCGCAAGCAGAACCTTCCGCTGCAGAAACTGATGAACCAGGACTCCTTCGCGGAGGTCGCGGCCCAGCTCAAGTACGAAGATGTGTCGGCGCTCTACGCCGCCGTCGGTGAGGGGCACGTCTCCACCCAGTCCGTGCTCGAGAAGGTCGTCTCGTCGGTGCAGAGCATCGAAGACATCGACAGCAACGACTTTCCGGTCGCCGCACGAGGTCGGCCGCACACGACCCGCAACGGTGACTCTGGGGTGCTCGTTCGCGGTGCGCCCGACATTCTGGTCAAGCTCGCCCGGTGCTGCACGCCCGTGCCGGGGGACAAGATCGTGGGCTTCGTCACCCGCGGCGCCGGCGTCTCGGTGCACCAGGCCGCCTGCCACAACGTGCAGTCCCTGCTCAAGGAACCCGAGCGCATGATTGAGGTGGAGTGGGCGCCCACCTCGAAAAGCCTGTTCCTGGTGCACATTCAAATTGAAGCCCTCGACCGGTCCGGCCTCCTCTCCGACGTCACTCGCGTGTTGTCGGAGCACCATGTGAACATTCTCTCGGCCACCGTCAATACCTCGAGCGACCGCCTGGCCCTCAGCCGGTTCGTCTTCGAGATGGGGGACACCACCCACCTCGATCGCGTGCTCAATGCCGTGCGGCGCATTGATGCCGTCTACGACGTCTACCGGGTCAGCGACGGCTAACCGGCGGGACCGGCGGGCCAGGCTCCGTGCTGTGCCGCAGGGCACTGAGTGGGGCGCTGACGGCCGCGAACCGGGCAACGGCCAGGGTGCTGTGGGCCGGACTGCCGCGTTTGCACAGGCGCACGGCGGCCGCGACGTCGGTGAACTGGCCGTAATGCAGTAGTCGGGCCAGGAGCAGCGTCAGGTCGTTCGTCAGCGGCGACGTTGACGTCGGCGTGTAACGGGCAAGATCGACGGCGGTACGCAGGGGAGTGGTGATGCGGACGCCAGCGATGGTGTGCACGTCATCGGGAGTGCGCACGATCTCGCGCACCTGAGCCCGCGGCGACCACAGTGCCGTTGTGCGCGCCCCGATCACAACACAGAACTGGTGACGGCGGGGCTCCGGTGCCACACCGTAAATCCACGCGGCCGTGAGCTGCTCGGCGATGGCGCGGGGCGGAACCAGCTGGCTGGCGGCGACGGCCCGACTGGAGCATCCGTCTATCTCGTCGATCACGCACCAAGAGTCGGCGACCTGGAAAACCTGCCCGTCGAGGCGGGCGCCGTAGAGTTCGGCAAGCGCCAGGTCGTTGACCGTGAGCACTCGGTCTCGTGGAGTTGTCATGCCACCAGAATGTCGCTTAAACAGGTCCGGGCCCCCGAAGGAGCCTGGACCTGTGGAGAAGCTGAGCTCGGCGCGGAATTGTGGATAACCGCGAATGCTGCTCGCGCGGACTACTCGCCGATCGCCTTGAGCCAGGCCTTGCGGGCCTCGAGTGCCTCTGTGGCGTCCTTGATGGCGCGGGCGTTCTGACCCTTCTGCGCCGTGGCGAGTTCTGCCTCGAGCTTGGCGATGGCGTCGTTCAGCTGACCGGCCAGGCCCTCGGTGCGGGCCTTGGTTTCCGGGTTGTTGCGCTTCCAGTGGTCGTCGTCGAGTTTGCGCACTACGGCCTCCACCTTGCGGAGGCGATCCTCGATCGGCTTGACCTGATCGCGGGGGACCTTGCCGATCTCGTCCCACTTGCGTTGGATCGCGGTGAGGGTGTCGCGTGCGGCATTGCGATCGGTCGTGGTGAGCAGGGTCTCGGCCTGGGTGAGAAGTTCGACCTTGAGCACGAGGTTTGCGGAGAACTCCTCGTTGTCCTGAGCTTCAACTTCGCTCTTGACCGAGTAAAGCACGTCGCCGGCGGCCTTGAACTTCGCCCACATGGCGTCGTCCTGCTTCTTGCCGCTGCGGCCGGCTTTCTTCCACTCGTCGAGCAGGTTGCGGTAGGCGGAGACGCCGTCGGCACCCTGGGGGGCGAGGGCCTCGGCCTGTTCGATCAGGTGCTGCTTTTTGGTACGAACGTCTTTGTGAGCGCTGTCCAGTTCCGCGAAGAACGCCTTGCGGTTCTGCTCGATCGTGGTGCGTGCGGCGCGAAAACGCTTCCACAGGTCGTTGGCTTCGCCCTTGGGAATGCGCGGAGCGTCGTGCTGGTGCGCCTGCCATTTGGCGAACAGGGCGTCGAGGGCAGCGCTGGTCTGCTTCCACTGTGTCTTGGCGGGATCTTCGGCGGCCAGGCGCTCGGCCTCGGCCACGATTTCGGCTCGCTCGGCGACGGCAGCAGCGGATGCAGCCTTCGTTTCAATGCTCTGCTGTTCGGTGAGCTCACTGACGGCCCCGCCGAGGGCGCCGAGACGTTCAGCCAGTGCGGCGAGGTTGCCCACGGCATTGGCGTTGGCGACGGCAACGGTCAGGTTGGCCACTGACTTGGCGATGTCTGCGGCGGGAGCGCCACCCTTGGCACGCTGCTCAAGCAGGGTGACCTGCCCGTTGAGCTCAACATACTTGCGTTCGAAGTAGGCCAGGGCCTCTTCCGGAGTGGCATCCGGGTACTGGCCGACCGCGCGTTCGCCGGCTGCCTCGCGCACATAAACCGTGCCGGTTTCGTCTACGCGACCCCATGGTTGCTGATCTGTCGTAGTCAAGAGCCTCACCTTTGCTGAGTTGTTGTGTGGATCCGCGGGAGTGACGAGTGCGAAACCTAAGAAATACCCTGATAAGCCTATTGCAATAGCGCAGGGGGATCGATCGATCCTACTGAACTGTTATCGCCGTGATCGTCGTCGGCACGACCGGAGAGACGCCGTCAGCACTGATGCCTGCATCGGTGATCTGCGCCCTGACCGCGTCGAGGCCGCTCGTGATCTTGCCGAGCACGGTATAGCCGCCGGCTGAATCGGACGGAATCGTACTGTCTTCATAGACGATGAAGAATTGGCTGCCGTTGGAGAAGCCGTTGTCACCGGAGCGGGCCATCGCCAGCGTTCCCGCCGGATAAGAATCGTCGGCCGGGGCGTTCTCCACCGGGCCGTAGTTGTAGCCCGGTCCGCCCGTGCCGTCGCCGGCGGGGTCGCCGCACTGCAACACGAAAATGCCTTCTACCGTGAGGCGGTGACAGGTGAGGCCGTCGTAGACGCCACCCTGCACGAGGCTGATGGTCGACGACACCGCCTGCGGTGCGAGCGCACCGTCGAGTTCGATGCTCAGCGGAATGTCGTTGAGGGTGAGTGTGCCGGTCCAGGTGCGTCCCTCGGCGAGGGTGCTCGCGGGCACGTCACCCGAGTTCTCACCGGCCGCTGCGGTGGCTGCGGGCGTTGGAGTTGCACTCGCGGCTGCTGTCGGTGCCGGGGTGCCGGGGCCACCGTCGAAGTAGAAGACCTGCGCGACGACGATCAAGGTGAGCACGACGAGCAAACCGCCGCCGGCGATCAGATTGTCGCGCACGCGACGCTTCTGCTGATGCTCGTGCACCGCGCGCCGGGCTTGGTAGGAACGAACACGTCCGCGCTCTTCACGTGCTGCACGCTCAATCTTGTAATTCGAAGCCACTGGGAACCCCTCCGGGGCCGTCGGGGTTGGCGACGACCGTACAAAAAGCAACCAGGCGTCAACGCGCCCGACCTCGTAGAACTCTCTCACAAACTACGCTGGAGGAATGTCGGATGCTCAACCGGGTCTGCGCAGTGGTGCGACCCCCCTCGCCGTACGAATGCGCCCAAAAACCCTGGACGAGGTCGCCGGCCAGCGCCACTTGCTGACGCCGGGTTCACCCCTGGTGAGTCTCGCGAGCGATAAGACAGGGGAGCGCGGCAGCGTGTCGGTCATATTGTGGGGACCGCCAGGGACCGGCAAGACGACCCTGGCCCAGGCAATAGCGCACAGTTCGGGACGCCGTTTCGTCGAGCTGTCCGCCGTGACGGCCGGCGTGCGGGACGTGCGCCAGGTGATGGAAGACGCTCGCACCAATAGGGACCTGTATGGGCTCTCCACCGTGTTGTTTCTCGACGAGATCCACCGTTTCTCCAAGGCTCAACAGGACACTTTGCTGCCGGGGGTCGAGAACGGCGTCGTCATTCTGGTCGCCGCAACTACCGAGAACCCCTCCTTCTCAATAATCTCGCCCCTGCTGTCCCGGTCGCTGCTGCTCACCCTCGAAGTGCTCAGCGACGACGACCTCGGCATCGTTGTGGATCGCGCCGTCACGGATGCGCGCGGCCTGGCCGACCGGTTCGAACTGAAGCCGGAGGCTCGGGGCGCGATCATCCGCCTCGCCTCCGGCGATGCGAGGCGGGCGCTGACCGCGCTGGAGGCGGCATCCGTTTCGGCGGAATCAACGCTGGAAGCCGGCGCTACGGGGAAGCCAGTGATCACGACCGACATCGTTTCGCTCGCGGTGGATCGGGCGCTGCTGCGCTACGACCGCAACGGCGACGAGCACTACGACGTGATCAGTGCCTTCATCAAATCGGTGCGCGGCAGCGACGTGGACGCCGCGCTGCACTACCTGGCCCGCATGATCGAGGCCGGTGAGGACCCGCGCTACATCTGTCGCCGCATCATCATCCTCGCCTCGGAGGATATCGGCATGGCGGACCCCCAATCGCTTGTGATCGCCGTGGCCGCCGCCGACGCGGTGGCATTGATCGGCATGCCGGAGGGCCGGATTCCCCTCGCGCAGGCGGTCGTGCACCTCGCGACCGCCCCCAAGTCCAACGCCGCCTATATGGCCCTCGACGCGGCAATCGCCGACGTGCGGGCCGGGAAGATGGGCCGCGTGCCCAAGGGAATGCGCGACGCGCACTACCCGGGGGCCAAGCGGCTCGGGCACGGCAAGGGTTACCTGTACCCGCACGACGACGCCCTCGGCGTGGTCACCCAGCAGTACCCGCCGACCGAACTGAAAAGCACCCAGTATTACGTACCGACCGAGCACGGCCACGAACGCGATATCTCCGCCCGCCTCCTCAAAATCCGGCGCATCGTACGCAACCAGTGAGTGGGTTCTCGTATGCTAACCTTGACTCTGCCTACAACTGGTTTCGGCATGCGGCTGCGTCCGTTTCCGGTTTGGAGGGGAATCGTTCTGTAGCCGAACGTCCCATGGCACCCAATCCTCTGATCTCCCATGACCGGTGACGACTCTGTCGACACCCGCCCTGGTATCCCTGTTATTGAGTCCGATTGAAAGGAAACCGTGTCTACCAAGTCACGTACCCGCAGTAAAACTCGCCTCTCGCGCGCCCTGGGCATTGCCCTCACGCCGAAGGCAGCCCGCTTCCTCGAGAAGCGCCCCTACGCACCCGGTGAGCACGGCCGCACCAAGCGCAAGACCGATTCGGACTATGCCGTTCGTCTGCGCGAAAAGCAGCGCTTACGCGCCCAGTACGGCATCCGCGAAGCCCAGCTCAAGATTGCCTTCGAGCAGGCTCGTCGTCGTCAGGGACTGACCGGTGAGAACCTCGTGGAGATCCTCGAGACCCGTCTCGACGCCCTCCTCGTTCGCTCCGCGATTGCGCGCACCACGGCGCAGGCTCGCCAGATGATCGTGCACCGTCACATCCTCGTTGACGGAGAGCTCGTTGACCGGCCCTCCTTCCGCGTGAAGCCGGGCCAGCTCATGCACGTCAAGGCTCGCAGCGAGGGCATGGAGCCCTTCCAGGTTGCAGCAGCCGGCGGACACGTCGACCTGCTTCCCAAGCTCCCGCCGTACCTCGAGGTTGAGCTCGACAAGCTTCAGGCCCGCCTCGTGCGCGCCCCGAAGCGCATCGAGATCCCCGTGACCTGTGAAGTTCAGCTCGTCGTGGAGTACTACGCAGCTCGATAACACAACCGCTACGCTGAAGGGCGGATCACCTCAGGGGGATCCGCCCTTTTTGCATACCCGGGCTCGCGCCGAGCCCTCGAACAGAGTGGAGTCACCGTGTCAGGTGGAGATATTGCCGGCCTCGTCGCAGCCGGCGTGTTCGCGATCCTGGTTGCGTTCATCGCCATCCCGCTGGTCAAACTGGGCCGGGTCTTCGACGAGACGACCGCGGCCATTCACGAACTCAGCGACGGAATCACCCCGATTCTCACCGAGACGACCGAGACCATTCGCTCCACCAATCACCAGCTGGCGCGAGTCGACACCATCACGAGCAACGTAGCGGATGTCACCGGTAACGTCTCAGCGCTCGTCGCGTTGTTCGCGGCGACCGTCGGTGGGCCGCTGATCAAGCTCGCCGGTTTCTCGGCCGGCGTGCGGGCGGCCTTTCGCGCCGGGAGGCCGCGCTCCGGGCGCAATCGGAGTTGACCGGCTACTCTGGACACGGCGTTGATATTCTCGCGCCCCACTTATCGACAGCTTCGGCTAGCGGTGCTGCGGCTTCATTCAATTCTGTTCTATTGTCTGCGGCTGCAAGCCGCGCAGATTCAGGGAGAAACGCCATGAAGAACGTCATCTGGTTGGTCATCGGCGTTGCCGCGGGCTTCGTGGTCGCCCACGAGGTGAACAAGACCCAGCAGGGCAAGGCGTTTTTCACCGAACTCGACACCAAAGCACGTGAATTCGGCGAGGCCATGTCCGAGGGATACCGCCAGCGCGAGGCGGAGCTGCACGCCGCCCTGGGCGATGACGCCGCTGGCGGTGCGCCGGTGACCGGCGCCCCGTAGGCATCCGCTGAGGTGAAGCCGCACTGAATCAGCGCTGAAACAGCGCCGAAGCACCCTGATTTGAAGCACCACCACATTCATGCACCATGAACAAACGGACACCATGCAGACTGCTGACATTCGCGGGCGCTGGCTCGACTTCTTCGCCGATCGTGGACACACCGTTGTGCCGTCCGCGTCCCTGGTGAGCGACGACCCCACCCTTCTCTTCACCGTGGCCGGCATGGTGCCGTTCGTGCCTTACCTCACCGGGCTCGTTCCCGCGCCGTACCCGCGCGCCACCAGCGTGCAGAAGTGCATTCGCACCAACGACATCGAAGAGGTCGGCAAGACCCCCCGCCACGGCACGTTCTTTCAGATGAACGGCAACTTCAGCTTCGGAGATTATTTCAAGGAGGAAGCCATCGGCTTCGCCTGGGAGCTGCTGACCACCCCGGAGAACCAGGGCGGCTATGGCTTTCGCGAAAGTGACCTCTGGGTCACCATCTACCTCGACGACGATGAGGCACATCGCTACTGGCGCGCGCTCGGCGTACCGGAAAACCGCATCCAGCGCCTCGGCATGGAATCCAACTACTGGTCCACCGGCCAGCCCGGGCCGGCCGGCCCCTGCTCGGAGATCTTCTTCGACCGGGGCCCCGCCTACGGCAGGGACGGCGGACCGGCCACCGACGATGACCGTTACGTCGAAATCTGGAACCTCGTGTTCATGCAGTACCTGCGCGGCGAAAGCACCGGTAAGAGCGACTTCAAGATTCTCGGAGACCTGCCGAGGAAGAACATCGACACCGGCATGGGCCTTGAGCGTGTTGCTTTCCTGAAGCAGGGCGTCGAAAACATGTACGAGATCGACCAGGTACGCCCGGTGCTCGATCGCGCGGCCGCTCTGTCGGGCCGACGCTACGGCGCCGACCACGACGATGACGTGCGCATGCGCATCGTCGCCGACCACGTGCGCTCCTCCCTCATGCTCATGAGCGACGGCGTCATGCCGTCGAACGAGGGGCGCGGCTACATCCTCCGCCGCCTGCTGCGGCGCAGCGTGCGCGCCATGCGTCTGCTCGGCGTCGACACCGTGAGCCTGCCCGAACTGCTGCCAGCCTCCCGTGACGCCATGAGCGCCGCGTATCCCGAGGTGAAAAGCGACTTCGGTCGCATCAGCCAGGCCGCGTTCGCCGAGGAAGAGACCTTCCTGCGTACCCTCGCGAGCGGCAGTGCAGTGCTCGACCTCGCCGTGGCCAAGACGAAGAAGGCCAACAAGACCGAACTGGCCGGCCCCACCGCATTTCTGCTGCACGACACCTACGGTTTCCCGATTGAGATCACCCTCGAGATCGCCGAAGAGGCCGGCTTGAGCGTGAACCGCGACGCGTTCGACGTGCTCATGACCAAGCAGCGCACTATGGCGAAGGCCGATGCGAAGTCCAAGAAGACCACCCTCGCCGACCTCGGCGTCTACAGCGCCTTCCGCGCCCTCGGCGAGACCGTCTTCACCGGCTACGACGACCTACAGAACGAGTCGAGCGTGCTCGGCCTCATCGTCGACGGCGAGTCCGTCACGAGCGCGGTCGCCGGCGAGACGGCTGAGGTCATCCTCGCCGAAACCGCCCTGTGGGCCGAATCCGGCGGACAGGAAGCGGATGCCGGCCTCATCGTCGGCCCCGGCTACGAGCTCAAGGTGCTCGACGTGCAGAAGCCGGTCAAGGGGCTGATCAGCCACAAGGTGCTCGTGCAGGCCGGTGAGGTCGCCGTGGGCGACAGCGCAACCAGCGTGGTCGACGAAAGCTGGCGTCGCGGTGCCCGCCAAGCCCACTCCGGAACCCACGTTCTGCACGCGGCCCTGCGCCAGGTGCTCGGCCCGAACGCCCACCAGTCCGGTTCGTACAACAAGGCGGGCTTCTTTCGTCTTGACTTCTCCTGGAACCAGGCGCTGTCACCGGCGACCCGCACCGAGATCGAAGAGATTTCCAACAACGCCATCCGCGACAACCTGCCGGTCTCCACCCGGGAGCTGCCCCTGGCGGAAGCGAAGTCACTTGGCGCCATGGCCCTGTTCGGTGAGAAGTACGGCGACGTCGTGCGGGTCGTCGACATCGGTGGCCCCTGGTCGCGCGAACTTTGTGCCGGCACCCACGTTTCCAGCAGCGCCGAGATCGGCATGATCAACCTGATCAGCGAGGCTTCGGTCGGATCGACCAACCGGCGAGTCGAATCGCTCGTTGGCCTCGAAGCCTTCCGCGACCTCGCCGCCGAGCGGATGCTGGTGTCCCAGCTCACCTCCAGCCTCAAGACACCGCGCGACCAGCTCCCCGATCGCATCAGCGACCTGGTCACGAGTCTGAAAGCGGCGGAAAAAAAGATCGCCGCCTTCGAAGCCCGCGCCCTGACCGACCGGGTTCCCGCCCTGCTGGCCACGGCTCGTCGGATCGGTGCGGTAACGGTCGTCGCCGAAGATCTCGGCGTGCTGGGCTCTCCGGACGACGTGCGCCTGCTGGCCCTCGCGACCCGGGAACGCCTCGGCACCGACGCGGTCGTCGTGGCGCTCTCGGCCGTTGCCGCCGACAAGCCGGTCGTGATTGTCGCCACCAACCAGGCTGCCAGGGACGTCGGACACAAGGCCGGTGCTCTCGCTAAGACCGTCGCGGGCATTCTCGGCGGCGGCGGCGGCGGCAAGGACGACCTCGCCCAGGGCGGCGGACCCAACGGGGACGCCATTCCGGCTGCGCTGCAGGCCGTCGTCGCAATGATCAGCCGCTGACCATGCGATCCGACCGAACCCCGGCTCGGCCCCGCACCGACAGGACGGAGGCCGGAACGGTTGGGGTCGTGCCTGCGCCGGTGCACCGTATGCGCTCCGGGGTGCGCGTAGGGGTTGATGTCGGCAAGGTGCGCATCGGCCTGGCTCGCAGCGACAACCACGGCATGCTGGCCACACCGGTCGAGACCGTGGCCAGGGACCAGGCCGGCCTGACCGACCTCGCCCGCATTCGCGCGGTCGTGGTGGAGCTTGACGCGGTCGAGGTCATTGTCGGGCTGCCGCTGGCGCTGTCCGGAAACGCGACGGCCTCGACCGACGACGCGGTCGAATTCGCTGAAAGACTCGCGCGGGCCTTGAGCGTGCCGGTGCGGCTGGTCGACGAACGGCTCTCCACTGTGTCGGCGCAGTCTGCGTTGCGGGCATCCGGTCGCCCGGCGAAGACCCAACGGCCAGTGATCGATCAGGTGGCCGCGACTATCATTCTGCAACACGCGCTCGACAGCGAGCGTGCCTCGGGGCGACCAGCTGGCTCGCCCGTCGAACCGACCGAGAGGCCGTAACGTGCAGAGTTCCACCCCCGAAGAGCCGCCGCTGAGCCGCCGTCAGTGGCGCGCGCAACAGGCCGCTGCCGAGCTGGCCGCTGCCGAGCTCGCAGCCGCGGCGGGCACGGCAGCCGCGGCGGGCACGGCAGCTGACGATGCGGCCGGCACTGCGGCCGGCCTCAGGAGTTCAGCGGTCCAGCCGAGCGAGGCGCATTCCAGCCTGCCGGCGGAGCCCGCCCACGCCCCGCTGTTACCGCTCCGCCCCGCTCCCGACACGCAGTCGACTGAACCAGCTGACTCCGGTCGCGGACGCACCAACCGCCGCTCTCAGCTCGCCGACGAACCACCGCGAGAAAAGCGTAGCCACACCGGTGCCTGGGGATGCCTCATCGTCTTCGCCGTGCTGGCCGCGCTCGTAGCCGGCGCGTACTTTTTTCTCCAGGGGCCGATTTCCCAAATTATCGCGGCCACGCAGGGACCGGCCGATTTCACCGCAGAGGAAGCGGCCACCGGCGAAGACGTCGTCATCATGATCCACGAGGGCGACGGCGGTTCGGACATCACCAGCACCCTCGTCGACGAGGGCGTCGTGAAGAGCTTCGACGCGTTCTACTCGATTCTGCTGCAGACCACTCCGGAGCCGGTGTTTCAACCCGGCGCCTACCAGTTGAAGACCAAAATGGTCGCCAGCACCGCCCTCGACGCCCTGCTCGATGATGGCGCGCGACTGAACCAGACCGTGATCGTGCCCGAGGGCACCGCGGCCGTGGATGTGCTGCAGTCGATCTCAGAGGGCACCGACATTCCCCTCGCAGACCTGCAGGCCGGCGCAGCCAACGTGGCCGGGTTCGGCCTGCCGGCCGAGGCGACCACCCTTGAGGGCTTTCTGTTTCCGGCCACCTACACTTTTTCGCCGGGGGACACCGCCCAGATTGTTCTGCAGACCATGGTGAACCGGCAGTATGAAGCCCTCGACGCCGCCGGCGTCGCGGTCGCCGATCGTTGGAAGACCATCGTGTTCGCCTCGCTGATCCAGCGCGAGGCCGGCCTGCGCGTCGACTACTACAAGGTGGCCCGGGTGTTTCTGAACCGGCTGGACCCGGCCCAGTGGGAGAGCGGACTGCTGCAGTCCGACGCGACCGTCGCCTACGGCACCGGCAACACCCACCTCGTGACCACGACCGACGCCGAACGCGCTGACGCCGGCAATATGTACAACACCTACGCGCATCCGGGTATGGTCGTCGGCCCTATTTCAAACCCGGGTGACCTCGCAATCGACGCCGCCCTGCACCCGGCCGATGGACCCTGGCTGTTCTTCGTCACGGTCAACCTCGATACCGGGGAGACGGTCTTCTCCACTACCGTGGCAGAACACGACGCCGCGGTCGTGGTTTGGCAGAACTGGATGAGGGAGCACCCCGAATATGGATAGTCTCACGTCGAACCGTCTCGCAGTGCTCGGCTCACCGATCAAGCATTCCCGATCGCCGATGCTGCACCGGGCCGCCTACCGGCAGCTCGGCCTCGACTGGACCTATGAGGCCGTTGAGGTGAAATCCGGTTCTTTGGCCATGTTCCTGAGCAAGCTCGGCCGGGAATGGCGCGGCCTGTCACTGACCATGCCGCTCAAACAGGAGGTGCTGCCCTTCATCGACGATTGCGATCGGGTCGCGCAGCTGACCGGTGCCGTCAACACGGTTCTCCTCCGAAAGGTTAACGGTCGCAGCACCTTGAGCGGGTACAACACGGATGTCGCCGGGTTGGTGCGGGCCCTCGCCGAAGGGGGAGTCACCCGCGCAGCGCACGTGACTCTGCTCGGAGCCGGGGCAACGGCGGCATCCGCTTTGATGGCGGCGGCGGAACTCGGCACCGAGTTTGTCGCGGTGCTCGTGCGCGACCCGCAGAAGGCGCTGCCCCTCGTCGAACTCGGTCGGTCGCTCGGCGTGGTGGTCGACCTGCAGGATCTCAGCGGAGCTACCCGCGTGGACAGCGATGTCGTGATCAGTACCCTGCCCGGGGGAACCCTGCTTTCGGCGCCGTTGCCGCTCGCCCTGCGGGAACAGGCCATCCTGTTCGACGTGGCCTACTCGCCGTGGCCGAGCGGTGTTGCCACCTCATGGCAGGAAGCCGGCGGCACCGTACTGAACGGCCTGGGCATGCTGTTGCACCAGGCTCTGATCCAGGTGCGAGTCTTCGTCACCGCTGATCCGTTCGAACCGCTGCCCGACGAGTCGGCCGTCCTGGCGGCCATGCGCGGTGCGCTCACCCGCGACTCCGGCCCCGGTGACGCTGCACCCCTTACCGCTGTGGAAAGATAGGAACCATGCTTCGTTGGCTCACAGCCGGAGAATCTCACGGCCCCGAACTCATCGCCATTGTTGAGGGTTTGCCCGCTGGAATCCCGGTCACCCTTGATTCGATCCGCCTCGATCTGGTGCGCCGCAAGCTTGGCTATGGCCGCGGCGCGCGCATGAAATTCGAAGAGGACGAACTCACCCTCTCGGGTGGCGTGCGGCACGGACTCACCCTCGGCGGGCCGGTCGCGCTGCGCATCGGCAATTCGGAATGGCCCAAGTGGGTCGAGGTGATGAGTGCGGCACCGGTCGACCCTGCCACGCTCGCTCGCGGCCGTGGTGCCCCCCTGACCCGCCCCCGGCCGGGCCACGCCGACCTCGCCGGCATGCAGAAGTACGGCTTCGACGAAGCCCGTCCGGTGCTGGAACGGGCGAGCGCCCGCGAGACCGCCGCGCGGGTGGCGCTCGGCGCGGTCGCCAGGTCCTTCCTGAACGAGCTGGGAGTCCAGCTGGTCAGCCACACCATCGCCATCGGTCCGGTGCGCGTGCCCGACGGTTCGCCGCTGCCGGAGCCCGGCGACGTCGACACCCTCGACGCTGACCTGCTGCGCTGTTTCGACGTGAGCACATCCGCTTTGATGGTGGCTGAAGTGGATGCTGCGCACCAGGACGGCGACACCCTCGGCGGCGTTGTCGAGGTGCTTGCCTACAACCTGCCCCCCGGGCTCGGGTCCTTCGTGCACTGGGACCGCCGCCTGGATTCGCAACTCGCCGCTGCCCTCATGGGCATCCAGGCGATCAAGGGTGTCGAGGTCGGCGACGGTTTCGAGACGACCCGCCGCCGCGGTTCGGCCGCCCACGACGAACTCGTTCAGGCGGACGGCGCCATCCAACGGGTCAGCGACAAGGCTGGCGGCACCGAGGGCGGCATGAGTACCGGTACGGTGTTGCGGGTTCGCGCCGGGATGAAGCCGATCGCGACGATTCCGCGGGCGCTGCGCACGGTCGACGTGGCTACCAGCGAACCGGCTCCGGCGCACCACCAACGCTCCGACGTCTGTGCTGTGCCGGCGGCCGGCATCGTCGCCGAGGCCATGGTGGCGCTCGTTCTCGCGAACTCCATGCTCGAAAAATTCGGGGGAGACTCGATCGGGGAGACCCGACGCAACCTCGAGTCGTACCTGGCCCACATTCCCGCCAACCTGCGCACCGGCGCGGCGAGCGACGCATCGCTGTGAGTGAGAGCCGGCTGAAGCCATGCTGACCCGGCGAAACTCGCTGCTGCCGATCGTGTTCATCGGGCCGATGGCCGCCGGCAAGACCAAGATCGGTCGCCGGGTGGCGCGCGGCCTTGACGTGCCTTTCATCGACACCGACAAGCGTGTCGTGGAAAGCTACGGTCCCATCCCGGAGATCTTCGCCCGGGAGGGCGAAGAATATTTTCGTATCGTCGAGCGCGAAGCGGTGGATTGGGCGCTCGGCGAGCCGGCCGTCGTCTCGCTCGGCGGGGGAGCAGTTCTGCACCCCGAGACCCAGGCTGATCTCGCCGACGCGACCGTCGTCTACCTGAGCGTGAGCACCGCGGCCGTCGAGGCCCGCCTCGGCGGTACCAAACGGCCGCTCCTGGCTGGCGGCATCGCCGACTGGGAGCGCATCTATAACCTGCGCCGCTCCACCTATGAATCCCTCGCGACGATTCGCCTGGATACCTCCAACCGACCCATCAGCGGCATCGCCGACGAAATCGTGAATTGGGTTCAAGAAAGAAATGATGACTGAGATCTCCCAACAGACCGCTACCACCGTGATCACCGTGACCGGGGTCGACAGCTATCCGGTCAGTGTGGGGCGCGGCCTGGTCAGTACCGTCGCCGAGCAGCTCGGCAGCGGCGTCAATAAGGTGCTGATCGTGCACACCTCCACGGTCGGTGCCCGCGCCGTCGCCCTTCGCGACAACCTGCTCGAGACCTACTCCGAAGTGCTGCTGGCCGAGATTCCCGACGCCGAGGCGGCCAAACGCGTCGAAGTCGCCGCCTTCTGCTGGGGCGTCATGGGGCAGTCCGACTTCAGCCGCACCGACGCCGTGATCGGCCTCGGCGGCGGCGCTGTCACCGACCTGGCCGGCTTCGTCGCGGCGACCTGGCTGCGCGGCGTGAAGCTCGTGCAGATCCCCACGAGCGTACTCGGCATGGTCGACGCGGCTGTCGGCGGCAAGAACGGCATCAACACCGCCGAGGGCAAGAACCTCGTCGGCACCTTCTACGCCCCGTCCGCTGTGCTCTGCGACCTGGACCTGCTCGACGCGCTGCCCCGCAACGAAGTCCTGGCTGGCTTCGCCGAAATCGTGAAGGCCGGATTCATCCAGGTTCCCGAGATCCTCGACCTCATCGAAGCGGATGTCGACCGCGCCACCGACCCGACGACCCCCGAATTTCGTCGGCTGATCGAGCTCTCGATCGCCATGAAGGCCCGAATAGTGGGTGAGGATTTCAAGGAAGCCGGCCTCCGCGAGATCCTGAACTACGGCCACACGCTCGGTCACGCCGTTGAGCACGCCGAACGCTACGGCTGGCGGCACGGCGCAGCCGTCGCCGTCGGCATGATGTTCGCGGCGGAACTCGCCGCCCTCAGCGGACGACTCTCGGTCGAGGTCGTCGACCGGCACCGCAGCATCCTCGAATCACTGACCCTGCCGACCGGCTACCCGGTGGGTCGCTGGCCCACCCTGCTCGCCACGATGCAGCGCGACAAGAAGACTCGCAGCGGCATGCTGCGCTTCGTCGTGCTCGACGATGTCGGCAAGCCGACCATCCTCGAGGGTCCGGACGCCTCCCTGCTGTTCAGCGCGTACCAGGCCATCGGGCAGTAGGACTCAGGACGCAACCACCGGCGCGGGGGAGTCCGCGGCATCCGCTTCGACGGTGTCGGTCGGGCCGGCGAACGGTGTCATCGTGGTCATGAGCTCGGAACGGATCAGAAATCGCACGCCGCGGGGTGCTTCGGCGCTGAAGCCGCTGCCGCGGCCGGGCACCACATCGACCGTGAGAAAGGTGTGGCTCCAATAATTGAACTGCTCAGCCGACATCCAGAAATCGAGCGGCTGACCGGGCTCACCGGCCGGGGCCAGATCGAACTGGCCGAGACGTACATCCTGGTCGGAGGTGATGAATTCGCCCGCCATGAACAGCATCGGCGAGCTGCCGTCACAGCAACCGCCGGACTGGTGGAACATAAGCGGGCCGTGCTCCTCCCAGAGGCTGCGGAGCAGATCGACCGCCACCGGGGTGAGTTCGACGCGGGGGATTGTTTCGCCGGTGATGGTGACCGATGCGGTAATCGTGGGTGTCGACATTGACGGACCTTTCTGCAAAAGACAAGTGAAAAAAGGGGCTGCCTACGACGTTACGTCGTCGGCAGCCCCCGGGCCAGACCTGCAGCGAACTCCCACCCGACGGGAGCGTTGCCGCAGACCGGAACGAATGGCTTAGAAGAAGCCGAGCTTGTTTTCGGAGTACGACACCAGCAGGTTCTTGGTCTGCTGGTAGTGGCCGAGTGCGAGCTTGTTGTTCTCTCGGCCGATGCCGGAACTCTTGTAGCCACCAAAGGCGGCGCCGGCCGGGTAGGCGTGATAGTTGTTGACCCAGACCCGGCCGGCCTGAATGTCGCGGCCGGCCCGGTAGGCGACGTTGCCGTTGCGCGACCAGACGCCGGCACCGAGGCCGTAGATGGTGTCGTTGGCGATCGAGATGGCATCGTCGTAGTCGGTGAAGCTCGTCACGGCGAGCACCGGCCCGAAGATCTCCTCCTGGAACAGCCGCATCTTGTTGTGTCCCTCGAAGATGGTCGGCTGCACGTAGTAGCCGTCGGTGAGGTCACCGCCGAGGTCGGCGCGTTCGCCTCCGAGGGCGAGCCTGGCGCCCTCCTTGGTGCCGATATCGATGTAGGACAGGATCTTCTCGAGCTGGTCGTTACTGGCCTGGGCGCCCATCTGGGTGTCGGTGTCGAGCGGGTTGCCCTGGATGATCTTGCTGGCCCGGGTGACGGCGTCGCCGAGGAAGCTGTCGTAGATCGGCTTCTGCAGCAGCGCGCGGCTCGGGGCCGTGCAGACCTCGCCCTGGTTGAAGGCGAACAACACGAAGCCTTCCTGGGCCTTGTCGTAGAACGCGTCCTTCTCCTGGGCGACGTCGCTGAAGAAAATGTTGGGGCTCTTACCGCCGAGCTCCACGGTGGAGGGAATGATGTTCGCGGAGGCGTACTGCAGGATGAGACGGCCGGTCGTGGTCTCACCGGTGAACGCGATCTTGCGGATACGGTTGCTCGACGCGAGCGGCTTGCCGGCTTCGAGCCCGAAACCGTTGACAACGTTGACCACGCCGGGGGGCAGGATATCGCCGATGAGTTCCATCAGCACGAGAATCGAGACCGGCGTCTGCTCGGCGGGCTTGAGCACGATTGCGTTGCCGGCGGCGAGGGCGGGGGCGAGCTTCCAGACGGCCATCAAAATGGGGAAGTTCCAGGGAATGATCTGGCCGACGACGCCGAGCGGTTCGTGGAACTGGTACGAGACGGTGTCGCCGTCGAGCTGGGCGTGGTCGCCGTCCTGGGCGCGAATAGCCGAGGCGAAGTAGCGGAAATGGTCGGCGGCGAGCGGGATGTCGGCATTGATCGTTTCGCGCACGGCCTTGCCGTTGTCCCAGGTCTCAGCGACGGCCAGCATCTCGGTGTTGGCGTCGATCACGTCGGCGATCCGGTTGAGTACGGCAGCGCGCTCCGTGGCGCTGGTCTTGCCCCAGGCTGGTGCGGCTTTGTGGGCGGCGTCGAGGGCCAGCTCGATGTCCTCTGCGGTACCGCGGGCCACCTCGGCGAAGGGTTTGCCGGTCACGGGGGTGATGTCTTCGAAGTACTGGCCCTTGACCGGGGCGACCCATTCGCCGCCGATCCAGTTCTCGTATCGAGACTTGAAGGTAACTTTCGAGCCGGGTGTTCCGGGGGCTGCATAGACGGTCATGTCACTCCTATTTCGACGACGGTGTCGGGCTCGCAAACCTGCGGCCTGATCCGACTCTAGGTGTGGAAACGTTGCAGAATGTTGCGCTGTCCGCCGATTTCGTCTTCGATGCGCGCAAGATGTGCCACGACCGTCGCTCGTTTGGGCGACCGGGCCGGAAGCAGCTCGAGACAGGCCCGCCAGACCTCGGTGTCCCAGGTGGCTTCTTCGGTGCGCGCGTAGGTCAGCAGCAGGTCGACCGAAGCATCGGCGAGCATCGCCTCACGCAGTCTGCTGCTCACTTCTGAACGGATTTCAATGATTCCGGGCGCCGACGATCCTGGGAGCACCGCGCCGCGGTAGGCGCCGAGAGCCACCCGGTGGGCACCGCGTTCCAGAAAAGCCAACACCTGTTGCGAATCCAGTTCCAGCCGGGATTCCAATCGATACGGGCGGGAGGTGATCGTGATCGGAGGGTCGAGCACGGCGAGTACCTTGCGTACCCGCACCATTTCGGCGCGCAGCGTCTCCACCGCCGTGTCCTGATCGAAGAGATAGCCGGCCAGACGATCGGCGGAGAGTCCTTCGCGGTGCCAGGCCAGGAGCGTGAGAATCTCGGTGTGGCGGGGCGAGACATCCGCTGTGCTACCACCGCACTGCAACTGGCCGTGGTCGGTGCCGAGAACACTCAACACGGCTGGGGTGAGCCGCGGCACGCTCGGCGACAGCGAGAGGCGCGACCGCGGGGCGGGCGGCGCGGCCTGCGGCCGGCCCAGGCGCTGGATGCGCAGCTCCGCCTCCATCGCGGCGACGGCGGCCTCGACCAGGGGCAGAGTCTGCGGGGCGACTGCCTGGTCACCGCCGGTGATGTCGATCACACCGAGAATCTTGCCGGTGTCCGGGTCGTGGATGGGCACGGCCGTGCAGCTCCACGGGTGGGCGAGGGCGTTGAAATGTTCGGCTCGTCGAATCTGGATACCGCGGTCCAGGGCGAGGGCGGTGCCCGGTGCACTCGTGCCGACTCGGCTCTCCGACCAGTCGGCGCCTTCGACGAATAGCATTTCCTCCACCCGGCGACGCAGCACGCGGTCGCCGTCGATCCACAGCAGTCGACCGGACTCGTCACCGATGGCGACGATCAGTTCGGCGTCGACCGCATGACGAATGAGCAGGTTGTGCACGACCGGTAACACCGCGGCGAGCGGATGCTGGTTGCGCAGGTCGCGCAGCTCGGCGTCGGTCAGCGCCCGCTCCGGTGCAACGCTGCCCGGGTCGAGGCTCAAGGAGAGGGAACGTTGCCAGGAATCCTGCACGAGCTTACGCACGCCGGTCTGGAAAATTCGATCGGTCATTGCGGATTGGTGAGCACGTTCCAGGGCGACGATGTTCTCCCGCGCGTCGCCGGTCGGGACCGATGAAGAACTCTTCAAGCCGTATCCCATGAGCGTCTGCCTCCGTTAGCAGTGATCGGGTGCGTGCTGCCACAGCCAGCATCGGAATTTCATTCTACGGGCACAGCCCCGGCCGTGCGTTTGGCGTGACAGGCATTCACAGCCGCAACGGGGAGGGCACTGCCGGAGGTTATCCACAGCCGGGCCAACCGTACTCTTTCTGGGGACAACGGGTCTCGCCCTGCCGCAGCCGCTCAGGATAGCGGTATGACACTGACAGTGAACATCGACGACGCTCCGCCCGTGACCACACCGGAGCAGGCCAGAGCACGGGTATTCGACCTGGTCGGCCATGCCATCCGCCGGCAGCTCTGGCTCATGCTGCTCGACGCTCACGGGCGGCAGCTGCCGGTGGTGATTCCCATCGACAATATTCCCCTGCGCCCAGAACCGGGACGCAGCCGGTTTTTCGCGATCGGCATCAACGAACTGCTGGCCGTTCAAGCTCCCGGGGGAAGTGTCATCCTGACGCTGGAACGGCCCGGTTCGGCCGCCCTCACCGCTCCAGATCAGGCCTGGGCCGTTGAACTGACCGAATCTTTCGGAAAACTCATGTGCATCACCGGCCTGTTCGTCGCGCACGACGACGGCGTCGCTGTTCTTGCCCCCTGACCGGCGCAGGCCGGTCGGCGGGTGCCCACGGCCTAGGCTGAGTGGATGAGTACAGTGCTGGTTCTAAACGGTCCGAACCTCGGGCGCCTCGGCAGTCGCGAGCCCGACGTGTACGGGTCGGCGAACCTGGACGACCTGCGCACGCTGCTGGTCGCATCCGCTCGACCGGGGGTGAGCATCGACCTGCGGCAGACCGATGACGAGGCCGAACTCATCCATTGGCTGTACGAAGCCGTTGACGAGCGGATGTCGGTCATCCTCAACCCGGCAGCGTTCACCCACTACAGCTACGCTCTGCGCGACGCCGCTGCCCTCGTCACCAAGGCCGGCCTGTGCCTGATCGAAGTGCATATCTCCAACCCGCACGCCCGCGAAACGTTCCGCCACACCAGTGTTGTGAGCGCCATCGCGACCGGGGTCATCGCCGGCCTCGGCTTCGACTCGTACCGGCTGGCCCTGGATTTCGTCACCGCGCCGGCACCGCGGCGGAACAGCGCCTTTGGTGCCTGAGGCTTCGGCACGTAGACTCGATAAGGTGCCATTTGCACCCGCGCACCTTATCAATTGAACGGAACACCCCTCCCATGGCTTCTACCGCTGATATCAGAAACGGCGTCGTACTCAACATGGATGGCCAGCTTTGGGCCGTCGTCGAGTTTCAGCACGTCAAGCCGGGCAAGGGTGGCGCCTTCGTTCGCACCAAGATGAAGAACGTCGTCTCGGGCAAAACCGTTGACCGCACGTTCAACGCCGGCGCAAAGATCGAGACCGAAAACGTCGACCGTCGCGACTTTCAGTATCTGTACAACGACGGCGACGCCTACGTCTTCATGGACGTCGCCGACTACGACCAGATCACCGTGTCCGCTGCCGTCGTCGGCGATGCGAGCAACTTCATGCTCGAAAACCAGGCCGTGACCGTTGCCCTGCACAACGGCAACCCGCTGTACGTCGAGCTGCCGGCCTCCGTCACCCTGGAAATCACCTACACGGAGCCGGGACTGCAGGGCGACCGCTCCACCGGCGGCACCAAGCCGGCCACCGTGGAGACCGGCTACCAGATTCAGGTTCCGCTGTTCCTGGAGCAGGGCACCAAGGTCAAGGTTGACACCCGCACCGGCGACTACCTCGGTCGCGTCAACGAATGAGCGCACGGACCAAGGCCCGCAAGCGCGCCATCGACATTCTGTACGCCGCCGATGTGCGCCAGATCAGCATTCCGGAGTCGCTCGCAACCGAGGCCGAACGCGCCGCGAGCGAGCCGGCCCGGCTGGCGTCCTGGCTCTACGCTCGTGAACTCGTCGACGGGGTCGTCGACCATCGCGAAGAAATCGATGAGCTGATCGAGACGTACTCGCAGGGATGGTCGCTCGCGCGCATGCCCAACATCGATCGCGCCATTCTGCGCATCGGAATCTGGGAGATTCTGTACAACGACGCCGTTCCGCACGCCGTCGCTATCGATGAAGCCGTAGAAGCCGCGAAGATTCTTTCCACGGATGACTCGGCCGGCTTCGTCAACGGGCTGCTCGGCAAGATCGCCCAAACCGCACCGTCGGCCTGATCGGCCGCGTCGACTCCCGCCGCATTCGCCTCTCGTCACCGAAGGACACGCACATGGACAGCACCGGACCCGACGCACCTCGCGACCAGCCGGTTGTGCCCAACCCGTACCTGCCGGTGCCGCCGAAGGGAGGGCCGACTCCGCCGATCGCGCCGGCCCCGTTCGTGCCAGGCCAAAGGACGAACACTCTGGCCATCGTGTCGTTCGTGTCGTCATTCTTCATCGGGCTTGTCGCCATCATCACCGGGCATATCGCGCTCGCACAGATTCGGGCTCGCGGTGAACTCGGTCGCGGCTTTGCCCTCGCCGGTCTCATCATCGGTTACGTCGCCACGGCCCTGTTCGCCATTCTGGTCGTGTTCGCGATCATCTTCGCCTCCGCTATCGCAGCCTTCGTGGTCGCCATTGATGCCGGCACAAGCTCAGGAACCGCGACCTCGTCGTCAGCACCGGAATCGAGCGCACCGGAATCGAGCACACCGCTGCCGACCGGGCAGCTGGGCGCCGCCGACTTCGACGGCGGCTATCTCGAATTCGGCACCGGAGTGGTCATCATCGACGAGTACGTCGACCCGATGTGCCCGTACTGCGCCCAGTTCGAGGCCGCAAACGGTGAACTGCTGGCTGCGGGCGTTGCGAGCGGAGACATCACGCTGCGGGTGCATTCGCTCACCTTTCTCGACCGGATGTCTCAGGGCACCGACTACTCCAGCCGGGCCTCAGCGGCTCTCACCTGCCAGGCCACACTGAACCCGGGTGAGACCCTCGCGTTTCTGTCGGCGCTGTTCGCCAATCAACCGCTCGAGCAGACGGCCGGGCTCAGCAATGGCGAACTCGCCGCCCTGGCGACCGGCGCGTCCAATATTGCCGACTGCATCGATTCCGGGGACTATCAGGCCTGGTCGCAGCAGAACACCGAAGCAGCCCTGACCGGACCGATCGAGGGCGCTGAGATCGAATCCGTCAAGGGGACCCCCACGGTGCTGGTCGACGGTGTGCAATACACCGGCAGCCTCACCGACACGGCCGAATTCTCCGCCTTCGTTGCTTCCGCGTTCTAAGGGTTCGCACCACCGGTTCCCCACGGGCTAGGCTGGACCCATTCAGACATCCTTTAATGATCCGTCCTGTGAGACGGGGAAGGAGGTCGGCATTTGGCGCACATTGTGCTCACTCAGGCTGACATCACCCGCGCGTTAACTCGAATCTCCCACGAGATCCTGGAGTCCAATCGGGGCCCGGAGAATCTCATCATCCTCGGTATCCCCACCCGTGGCGTCATTCTCGCCCGCCGCATCGCCGAGACCATCCAGCGAATCGAACCCGCAGCATCACTCGTGCGGGTCGGATCGCTCGACGTCACGCTCTATCGCGACGATCTCGCCCACGGCCGTACCCGCACGCCGTCGCGCACCGAAGTGCCCGGCAGGATCAACGGTGCCACAGTCGTGCTCGTCGACGACGTGCTGTACTCGGGACGTACCATTCGCAGCGCCCTCGACGCGCTCGGGGACCACGGGCGTCCAACCATCGTGCGGCTTGCCGTTCTCGTCGATCGGGGACACCGTGAGTTGCCCATTCGCGCCGACTTCGTCGGCCGCAACCTGCCGACGGCTACCGACGAGCGCATCAACGTGCACCTCGAGGAGATCGACGGCGACGAGTTCGTCTCGATCGACGGCGGGACCAACCGATGAGACATCTTCTGTCCACCAAGGACCTCACCCGTGACGAGGCCATCAATCTGCTCGACATTGCCGAAGACATGGCGGATGTCGCCAAGCGTGAGGTCAAGAAGCTCCCGACCCTGCGCGGCAAGACCGTCGTCAACCTGTTCTTCGAGGATTCCACCCGCACCCGCATCTCCTTCGAGGCCGCCGCCAAGCGGCTGAGCGCCGACGTGATCAACTTCAGCGCCAAGGGCTCAAGCGTGTCGAAGGGCGAAAGCCTGAAGGATACGGCGCAGACCCTGGCCGCGATCGGCGCCGACGGTGTCGTCATCCGCCACCCGGCCTCCGGTGCCCCGGCCGTGCTCGCCGCAAGCGGGTGGATCGATGCGGGCATCATCAACGCCGGTGACGGCACCCACGAGCATCCCACCCAGGCCCTACTCGACGCCTTCACCATCCGCCGCCGCACCCACGGGCAGGCATCCCGCGGTCGGGGCCTCGACGGAGTCACCGTCACCATCGTCGGCGACGTGCTCCACTCCCGCGTCGCCCGGTCGAACCTCTGGCTGCTGACCACTCTCGGTGCGGAGGTCACGTTCGTCGCCCCGCCCACGCTGTTGCCGAGCGACACCACCCTCTGGCCGGCCCGATTCAGCTTTGACCTCGATGAGGCGATCGATGCCAGCCCCGACGTGGTCATGATGCTGCGCGTCCAGACCGAACGGATGAGCGCGGCCTTCTTTCCGAGCAGCCGCGAGTATTCCCGGGTCTGGGGCCTCGACGACGCGCGATTTGGCCGACTCGGTCCGGCTAGCATTGTCATGCACCCCGGCCCGATGAATCGTGGCCTGGAGATCTCGTCGGCGGCGGCCGACTCCGCTAATTCGACCGTGCTTGAACAGGTCACGAACGGCGTCTCCGTGCGAATGGCCGCACTCTACCTGCTCTTGTCCGGTGACCGGAAGGAATCGAAGAATGTCGATTGACGCGATGCACGGAACTGCGCACAACTGGCTGATTCGCGGGGCGACCCTACCGAACGGCACGGGCACCGACATCCGTCTCGACGGCCGGCGGATCGCCGAACTCGGGACCGGCCTGTCGCCGAACGGCGCGAACGTGATCGACGCCGACGGCCTCATTGCGCTGCCCGGCCTGGTCGACCTGCACGCCCACCTGCGCGAACCGGGCTACGAACACAGTGAGACCGTGCTCAGCGGCAGCCGCGCCGCAGCCCGAGGGGGCTTCACGAGCGTGTTCGCCATGGCGAACACCCTGCCGACGCAGGACACCGCCGGGGTGGTCGAGCAGGTGCTCGCGCTCGGAGAAAGTGCCGGCTACGTCGACGTGCAGCCGATCGGCGCCGTCACCGCGGGCCTCGCGGGCCAGCAACTCGCCGAACTCGGCGCGATGGCCTCGAGTCGAGCCCGCGTTCGGGTGTTCTCCGACGACGGCTTCTGCGTCTCCGACCCCCTTCTCATGCGCCGCGCCCTCGAATATGTGAAGGCCTTCGACGGCGTCATCGCGCAGCATTCGCAGGAACCGCGCCTCACCGAAAAAGCCCAGATGAACGAGGGCGCCCTCTCCGGCGAACTGGGCCTCGTCGGCTGGCCCGCCGTCGCCGAAGAGTCGATTATCGCCCGGGACGTTCTACTGGCCGAACACGTCGGATCGCGCCTGCACGTCTGCCACGTTTCGACGGCCGGCTCCGTCGACGTGATCCGTTGGGCGAAGGCTCGCGGCATCAACGTGACCGCCGAGGTCACGCCGCACCACCTGCTGCTCACCGAAGACCTCGTTCGCGGCTACGACGCCCGTTTCAAGGTGAACCCGCCGCTGCGAGCCCGGGAAGACGTCGAAGCCCTGCGCGCCGGACTCGCCGACGGCACGATCGACATCGTCGCGACCGACCACGCCCCGCATCCAGCCGAAAGCAAGGACTGCGAGTGGGACGCCGCCGCGAACGGCATGATCGGGCTGGAATCCGCGCTGTCGGTCGTGCACGCCGCGGTCGTGGCGACCGGGTTGCTCGACTGGGCCGACATCGAACGCGTTCTCTCCCGCACGCCGGCCCGCATCGGGCGCGTGACCGGCCAGGGCAATCCGATCGCGGTCGGGTCACCGGCCGAACTGACACTGTATGACCCTCAAGCGACCCGCGTTTTCGGGCGCGCCGACCTGGCCGGAACGAGCATGAACTCGCCCTACCTGTCGATGACCCTGCCGGGCGAAGTGCGGGCAACCTTCCACCGCGGCTATGCCACCGTGCTCGATGGTGTTGTGCGCAGCAGCCTCGAAATAGCCGAGAACGCGAGCGGAGTGCTCACTCATGGATAGGACCATTCCGGCCGTCATTACCGCGCTCGTCTTGCTCGGCGTTCTGATTTTGATGTGGCGCAGCTGGCGAAAGCGCAGCCGACGGGATGCGACACTCTCCGCCGGCTACCCCCTGCCGGAGTCCGCCGGGGTCACCCTGGCCGGCGCCGAAGCCTATTACGTGGCGACGACTCCGCGCGACGCGCCGCTTGAACGGCTCGCCATTGCCGGCCTCGGCTTTCGCGCCCGCGCCGCCCTAATGGTGACGGAGGCCGGAATCATTCTCGACCTCGACGGCAATGAGCCGGTTTTCGTTCCGGCCGGCGCCATCGATGCGGTCGGTGCCGCCCGGGTCGCCATCGACCGGGCCGTCGAAACCGACGGTCTCCTGCGCCTGTCCTGGCGGCTGGCCACCGGCACCCCCGACCGTCGCGCTGTCGACAGCTTCTTTCGCATCATCGATCCCAATGATCGGGCTCGCCTCGTCGACTCGATCCGCACCATTGCCGTAACGGCCGCCGCCCCGGCCCATCAAGACGAAAGTGAGGCCTGACGTGCCCGATTCGACCGCACCAGACCAGACAGAACCCGACCAGGCGGCATCAGCTGACGTCGTTGCAAGCGAGGTCGGCGCATCCGCTGGCCTGACGTCCTCCTCCGTGGCGGACAAGCCCGGCCCGGCCGTGCTCGTGCTTGAAGACGGCCGCCGTTTCGTCGGCCGCAGGTATGGCAGCGAGGGTCAGGCTCTGGGCGAGATCGTCTTCGCCACGGGCATGACCGGCTACCAGGAAACCCTGACCGATCCGTCCTACGCCGGCCAGATCGTGCTGATGACCGCGCCGCACATCGGCAACACCGGCATGAACGATGAGGACATGGAGTCCAGGCAGATTTGGGTCGCCGGCTTCATCGTGCGCGAGCCGGCCCGGATCGCCTCCAACTTTCGCGCCACCCGAACCCTCGACGATGACCTCGAAGCACAGGGTGTTGTCGGCATCAGCGGCATCGACACCCGCGCCATCACCCGCCACATCCGTTCTGCGGGCGCCATGAAGAGCGGCATCTTCTCGGGCGACCTGTTCGGCCTCTCTGACAGCGAACAGCTCGAACGGGTGCTCGCCGGGGCTGCCATGCGCGGTCGCAACCTGTCGTTCGAGGTCTCGACCGTCGAACCCTTCTCGATTCCCGCGCAGGGTGAACGCATCGGCTCCGTCGCTGTGCTCGACCTCGGTGTGAAGAGCAGCACACTCACCTACCTCGCCGAACGCGGCTTCGAGGTGCTCGTGCTGCCGCAGTCGGTCACCGCAGAGCATGTTCTCTCGCTGAAGCCCTCTGCCCTGTTCTTCTCGAACGGACCGGGCGACCCGGCCGCGTCCGACGCGCACGTCACCCTGTTGCAGGAAGTGCTCCGGGCTGGCATTCCCTACTTCGGCATCTGCTTCGGCAACCAACTTCTCGGCCGCGCGCTGGGTTTTCGCACCTACAAACTGCCATTCGGACACCGCGGCATCAACCAGCCGGTGCTCGACAAGACCACCGGACGGGTCGAGATCACCTCGCAGAACCACGGCTTCGCGGTCGACATGCCCATTGAGGGCGTTCACGAGTCGCGCACCGGCTTCGGCCGGGTCGAGGTCAGCCACTACAGCCTCAACGACCAGGTGGTCGAAGGCATCCGCTGCCTCGATATCAACGCCTTCTCGGTGCAATACCACCCGGAAGCTGCCTCCGGCCCGCACGACGCCAACCACCTTTTCGATCGATTCAGAGACGTTGTTCTGGCTGCGCAGTCAGCCGTTGCAGGAGAAACCAAATAATGCCCAAGCGCGACGATATCAACAGTGTTCTTGTCATCGGCAGCGGCCCGATCGTCATCGGCCAGGCCTGCGAGTTCGACTATTCCGGCACGCAAGCCTGCCGCGTACTGCGCGAGGAAGGCGTGCGCGTCATCCTGGTCAACTCGAACCCGGCCACCATCATGACCGACCCCGACTTCGCCGATGCGACCTACATCGAACCGATCACGGCGGAGATCCTCGAGACCATCATCGCGAAGGAACGACCGGATGCGATTCTGCCGACGCTGGGTGGGCAGACCGCCCTCAACGCGGCGATCCAACTGCACGAGCGCGGAATTCTTCAAAAGTATGACGTCGAGCTGATCGGCGCGAGCTTCGACGCCATCAACAAGGGCGAAGATCGCATGATCTTCAAGCAGCTCGTACTGGATGCCGGCGCCGGTGTGGCCCGCTCATTCATCGCGCGCACCGTCGAGGAAGCCGTCGGCTACGCCGCCGACCTCGGCTACCCGCTGGTCGTTCGCCCCTCCTTCACCATGGGCGGGCTCGGCTCCGGCTTCGCCTACACCGAGGTGGAATTGCGCCGCATCGTCACCGACGGCCTGCATCACAGCCCGACCACCGAGGTACTGCTCGAGGAATCGATTCTCGGCTGGAAAGAGTACGAACTCGAGATGATGCGCGACACGGCCGACAATACCGTCGTCGTCTGCTCCATCGAGAACGTCGACCCGGTCGGAGTGCATACCGGCGACTCGATCACCGTCGCCCCGGCCCTCACCCTGACCGACCGTGAATTCCAGCACCTGCGGGACATCTCGATCGACATCATCCGCGCCGTCGGCGTCGACACCGGCGGTTGCAACATCCAGTTCGCGATCAACCCGGCCGACGGCCGCGTCATCGTGATCGAGATGAACCCACGGGTATCGCGTTCTTCCGCCCTGGCCAGCAAGGCGACCGGCTTTCCGATCGCCAAGATCGCCGCCAAGCTCGCCATCGGCTACCGTCTCGACGAGATCCCCAATGACATCACCGGTGTCACCCCGGCGAGCTTCGAGCCGACCCTCGACTACGTCGTGGTCAAGGTGCCACGCTTCGCGTTCGAGAAGTTCCCGGCCGCCGACCAGCGCCTGACCACCACTATGAAGTCCGTCGGTGAAGCCATGGCCATCGGTCGCAGTTTTGCATCCGCTCTGCAGAAGGCGCTGCGATCGCTCGAGAAGCGCGGCTCGAGCTTTCACTGGGGCACGGAGACCCGCACGGTCGACGAACTGCTCGCCGTCGCCGAGATTCCCACCGACGGCCGCATCGTCACCGTGCAGCAGGCCCTTCGCCGCGGCGCGACCATCGAGCAAGTTTTCGCCGCCACCAAGATCGATCCGTGGTTCCTCGACCAGATCGTGCTGATCAACGAGATCGCCGAGCAGGTCAAGGCCGCCGACCGACTCGACCGCGACGTCATGATCCTCGCCAAGGACCACGGCTTCTCCGACGCGCAAATCGGCGAATTGCGCGGCTTCGGCGAAGCGGATGTGCGCACCGTGCGCCACATTCTCGGCGTGCGCCCGGTCTTCAAGACCGTCGACACCTGCGCGGGGGAGTTCCCGGCGCTCACCCCGTACCACTACTCCAGCTATGACGACGAGACCGAGGTCGTCGCGAGCGACCGCCGTAAGGTTGTCATCCTCGGTTCCGGACCGAACCGCATCGGGCAGGGCGTCGAATTCGACTACTCCTGCGTGCACGCCTCCTTCGCGCTGTCCGAGGCCGGCTACGAAACCATCATGATCAACTGCAACCCGGAGACGGTGTCCACCGACTACGACACGAGCGATCGGCTCTACTTCGAGCCGCTCACCCTCGAAGACGTGCTCGAGGTCATCCACGCCGAAAGCCAGAGCGGTGAACTCATCGGTGTGGTCGTGCAGCTCGGCGGGCAGACCGCCCTGAGCCTCGCCCGCGGCCTCGAAGCGGCCGGTATCCCCATTCTCGGTACCACCCCCGACGCGATCGACCTGGCCGAGGAGCGCGGCCTGTTCTCCAAGATCCTCGATGACGCCGGCCTGCTGGCCCCGCGCAACGGAACGGCGATCGACTTCGCCGGCGCTGTCGTCGTGGCGGAAGAAATCGGCTACCCGGTGCTCGTGCGCCCGAGCTACGTGCTCGGCGGCCGCGGCATGGAGATCGTCTACGACTCCCCGTCGCTCGCAGATTACTTCAAGCGGATGTCCGGGCAGGGGATCATCGGCGCTGGACATCCTCTTCTGGTGGACCGTTTTCTCGACGACGCGATCGAGATCGACGTCGACGCCATCTACGACGGCCACGAGCTCTACATCGGCGGCGTCATGGAGCACATCGAGGAGGCCGGCATCCACTCCGGCGACTCGAGCTGCACCCTGCCGCCGGTCACCCTCGGCCGCGCCGAAATCGACCGGGTGCGCGAAGCCACCCTCGGCATCGCCCGCGGCATCGGGGTCAAGGGCCTGCTCAACGTACAGTTCGCGATTGGCGCCGGCGTGCTCTACGTGCTCGAAGCCAACCCGCGTGCCTCCCGCACCGTGCCCTTCGTCGCGAAAGCACTCGGTATCACCCTGGCCAAGGCCGCCGCGCTCATCATGGTCGGTACGACCATCGCCGAGCTCAAGGCCGAGGGCAAGCTGCCGCTCATCGACGGCTCGCGGGTGCCGATTGAATCGCCGGTCGCCGTGAAGGAAGCCGTGCTGCCGTTCAACCGCTTCCGCACCCCCGAGGGCCTCGTCGTCGACTCCATCCTCGGCCCGGAGATGCGCTCCACCGGCGAGGTCATGGGCATCGACCGCGACTTCCCGCGGGCGTTCGCCAAGAGCCAGCTCGCCGCCTATGGCGGAATCCCGCTCTCCGGCACCGTGTTCGTGTCGGTCTCCGACCGTGACAAGCGGGCCATCATCCTGCCGATGCTGCGCCTGCAGCAGCTCGGTTACGAGATATACGCGACCATCGGTACCGCCGAAGTGTTGCAACGCAACGGCATCCGCGCCCGCGTTGTGACCAAATTCAGCGAAAAAGCGGGGGAGGACGACGTGTCCATCGTCGAACTCATCCGCCGCGAAGAGATCCAGATCGTCATCAACACTCCCGGCGGCAGCACCGCGAGGGCCGACGGGTACGAGATTCGGGCGGCCGCTGTCGCCGGCGATCTTCCGCTGTTCACGACCATCGCCGAGCTCAGCGCCGCTGTCGCGTCGATCGACTCGATTCGCGACGGGTTCGAGGTGACCTCGCTCCAGGAGTACGCCACCGCCCGTACGGCACTGCTGTGACGGGCCCTGCTGAGGCGATGACGGCCGGGTCGGCGGCGGTGGTCTCCTTCGGCGAACGTCTCGAGCGGGTGTTCGCCAGCCGCGGCCAGCTCTGCGTCGGCATCGATCCGCACTCCTGGCTGCTGCGCGAATGGAACCTGCCCGACACGGCCGCCGGCGCCGAATCGTTCGGCCGCGCCGTCGTCGCAGCGGCGGCGGGCCGGGTCGGCCTGGTCAAGCCGCAGGTCGCCTTCTACGAACGGTTCGGTTCCGCCGGGTTTGTGGCGCTGGAACGGGTGCTGGCCGACGCTCGAGCGGCCGGTCTGCTCGTGATCGGCGACGCCAAACGCGGCGACCTCGGCACGAGCGTCGAGGCCTACGCGCAGGCGTGGCTGTCACCGGGCTCCCCGCTCGAAGTGGATGCCCTCACGCTCGCCGCGTACATGGGTGTCGGTTCGCTTGACTCGCCGCTCACCCTCGCGGCCGCGAACGGCAAGGGCGTCTTCCTGCTCGCCGCGACCAGCAACCCCGAGGCTGCGCACATCCAGCAGGCGATCGTAGCGGACGGGCCGCAGGCCGGTTCGAGTGTCGCCCGCGCCGTTCTCGACGAGGTCGGCCAGCGGAATGCGCGCGCTGGTGCGGCATCCGCTCGCGTACCGACCGGTCTCGGGTCGATCGGAGTCGTACTCGGCGCCACACTTGACCTGGCCGCTTTCGGTATCGACGTGCAGCACGTTTCGGGCGAATTTCGAACACCGGTGCTCGCGCCGGGCTTCGGACATCAGGGTGGGAATATTATGGATCTGATCTCTATATATGGTGGATACGCCGGAGGGGTTATCGTGAGTGAATCGCGCAGTGTGCTCTCGGCCGGACCCCACCGGATCGAAGAAGCCATTGAGCGCCGAGTAGCCGAAGTAGGTGCCGTTCGTGGTTGAAAACCGTCCCACCCCGCCCGAAGTTGATCGGGTTGCCGCGTCGCGTGCCGCTGTCGCGGCCCGCCGAGCCCGCGCCAAGGTCAAGGCCGAAGTCGCCTCCGGCGAACGCACCGCGCTCGAGGTGCTCGCTGCGGCGATCACGGACCCGGTCGGGGTCGAGGGCCGGCTGCGGGTCACCGAACTGCTCGTGAGTATCCCGGCCATCGGCGTGACCAAGATGCAGCGCATCATCAACCGCCTTGAAATCTCGCCGTCCAAACGCCTCGGCGGTCTGGGCCGTCACCAGCGCGACCGCCTGCGCGACTTTCTCTCTGAGCGGCCGGTGCTGCGCCACGGGGTTGCCGACTCCAAACTCATTGTGCTCGCCGGCCCGACCGCGGTCGGCAAAGGAACCGTCGCGGGCTACATCCGAGAGAACTACCCCGACGTGCTGCTCTCGGTCTCGGCGACGACACGCGCTCCACGCCCGGGGGAGACCGAGGGGCTCAGCTACTACTTCGTCTCCGACGAACAATTCGACCGCATGATCGAAGACGGCGAACTTCTCGAGTGGGCCACGGTGCACAACGCCTACCGCTACGGCACCCCCCGCGCCCCCGTCGACGCGGCGATCGCCGCGGGGAACAGCGTGCTGCTCGAGATCGACCTGCAGGGTGCTCGGGCCGTGCGACGCGCCATGCCGGAAGCCCGCCTGGTGTTCCTGCTGCCGCCGAGCTGGGACGAACTGGTGCGCCGCCTGATCGGCCGCGGCACCGAAGACGCCGCCGAACAGGCTCGCCGGCTGGAGACCGCAAAGCTCGAATTGGCCGCCCAGGGAGAGTTCGATTACCAGGTGATCAACCACGATGTCGGCGACGCCGCCCGTGAGGTCGTAGACTTGATGGAGATCCGCGCTGCATCCAGCATGTCGTAGCGCTCGTTTCTGCTGAATTCGTGTGCGTCGCCGGACGCACATCCCCCGAAAACTCGCACGCCGCCTCAGGCCGTGCTCTATTAGGAGTGTGACACCAATGGCGAACAAGCCCACTGGCATCATTGACCCGCCCATCGACGACCTGCTGTCCAAGGTCGACTCGAAGTACGCTCTGGTGATCTTCGCGTCCAAGCGCGCACGCCAGATCAACGACTATTACGCCGACCTGCACGAAGGCAGCCTGTTCGACAATGTCGGGCCGCTCGTCGACTCGACCGTCGAAGACAAGCCGCTCTCGGTGGCCCTGCGCGAGATCAACGACGACAAGCTCGTTTCCCGCCCCATCGTTGAGGCCTAAGCTTCACGAGCCCTCAATAAATTCTCAAGCGCGCAGGATGAAGACACCTCGCACGATCGTCGTCGGTATCACCGGTGGCATCGCAGCGTACAAGGCTGTCAACATCGTGCGCGCTTTTGTGTTGAACGGCGACGCGGTGCACGTCGTCGCCACCGCTGCCGCCCTGCGCTTCGTCGGCAAGCCGACACTGGAAGCCATCTCCCGAAACCCGGTGCACACCGACCTTTATGAGGGCGTCGCCGAGGTACGCCACGTGGCCATCGGCCAGGGCGCCGATCTCATCGTCGTCGCCCCCGCGACGGCCAACAGTATCGCCAAACTCGCCGCCGGCCTCGCCGACGACCTGCTCGGCAACACTATTTTGGCCAGCACGGCGCCGCTTGTGATCGCCCCGGCGATGCACACCGAAATGTGGAACAATCCGGCGACCGTGGCGAACGTCGCGGTCCTGCGGTCGCGCGGCATCACCATTGTCGGCCCCGGCGTGGGCCGGCTCACCGGCACCGACTCCGGCGCCGGCCGCATGGAAGAGCCGGAGACCATCGTGGCGGTGGCCCTGGCCGTGCTGGACCGGGTTTCGACGACGGGTGCGGATCAGGCATCCGCTGTGCAGGATCTGGCCGGTCGCCGCGTACTGATCAGCGCCGGCGGTACCCGGGAACCGCTTGACCCGGTGCGCTTTCTCGGTAACCGCTCGAGCGGCAAACAGGGCGTCTACCTCGCCCAGGCGGCCCTGGCCCGCGGCGCACGGGTCACCCTCGTTGCCGCCAACCTCGAGGTCGCCGTTCCGACCAGTGTCACGACGGTGCTGGTCAGCAGCGCCCTGCAGATGCACGAGGCCATGACGCTCGCCGCGCAATCGGCGGAGGTCATCATCATGGCCGCTGCCGTCGCCGACTACCGGCCCAAGACGGTGCAGCTCGGCAAGATCAAGAAGGAAGACGTGGGGGACACCCTCACCCTCGAACTGGTCAAAAACCCCGACATTCTGGCCGGGCTCTCGGCTGCGCGCCGGCCGGGCCAGCTGATCATCGGCTTCGCCGCCGAA
This sequence comes from Cryobacterium sp. TMT1-3, assembly GCF_004402315.1. Taxonomy (NCBI): domain Bacteria; kingdom Bacillati; phylum Actinomycetota; class Actinomycetes; order Micrococcales; family Microbacteriaceae; genus Cryobacterium; species Cryobacterium sp. TMT1-3. The sequence continues at coordinate 238,695 of NZ_SOFW01000006.1, read as the reverse complement.
ACCGAAACGGATGCCGACCGGCTGCTCGCGCTCGGCCGCGAGAAGATCACCCGTAAGGGCTGCGACTATCTGGTCGTGAACCGGGTCAGTCAGCACGAGGGGTTCGGTACGGAACGTAACACCGTGACGGTGCTCGATCACCACGGAGTTATAGTGAATGAGGTCTCCGGCAGCAAAATGTCGGTGGCCAATTGCATACTTGACCTGATCGACTAGCCGCCGCAACGACGGGTAGGTCGGGTCGCCCAGACACGTCCGACTCGTGGGTTTTGCTGCACAACGACGTTTTCACGGCGTAACTTTCAACTTCTACGTTTTCATTCACCACTACGTTTTAATAAACAGAGACGGGCCAGATGAGCGATCTTCGCCTCTTCACCTCGGAATCAGTCACCGAGGGTCACCCCGATAAGATCTGCGACCAGATCTCCGACAGCATCCTCGACGCCCTTCTGACCGACGACCCGCACAGCCGGGTCGCCGTGGAAACCCTCGTCACGACCGGGCTCGTGCACGTGGCCGGTGAGGTCACCACCGAGGCCTACGTGGAGATTCCGTCGATCGTGCGCAAATGCATCACCGACATCGGCTACGACTCCTCTGACGTCTGGTTCGACGGCCGGTCCTGCGGCGTCGAGATTTCCATCGGCGGCCAGTCACCCGACATCGCCCAGGGCGTCGATAACGCCTTCGAGACCCGTGAGCAGTCCAGCCTCGACGACTTCGACCGGCAGGGTGCCGGCGACCAGGGGATCATGTTCGGCTACGCCACCCGGGAGACCCCCGAGCTCATGCCGATCCCCATCTGGATCGCGCACCGGCTGGCTGAACGCCTCGCCCTCGTGCGCAAGAGCGGCGAGCTCGACTACCTGCGCCCCGACGGCAAGACCCAGGTCACGATCGGCTACGACGGCATCATTCCACGCACCGTTGAAACCGTTGTGGTGTCGACCCAGCACGCTCCCTCCGTGTTGACCGAGCAGCTGCGAGTCGAGGTTGAAGAGCTCGTAATTCGCCCGGTGCTCGACACGATCGATCTCGACTCGTCTTCGCTCGCGACGTTGATCAACCCCACCGGCCGGTTCGAAATCGGCGGCCCGCAGGGCGACGCCGGCCTCACCGGACGCAAGATCATCATCGACACCTATGGCGGATCGAGCCGCCACGGCGGCGGTGCCTTCAGCGGCAAGGACCCGTCCAAGGTTGACCGTTCGGCCGCCTACGCCATGCGCTGGGTCGCTAAGAACGCCGTAGCGGCCGGCCTGGCCGAACGCCTCGAGGTGCAGGTCGCCTACGCGATCGGCAAGGCGTCGCCGGTTGGTCTGTACGTTGAGACCTTCGGTACCGGCCTGTTGCCCGACAAGGAGATCACCGCGGCGATCCGCGCCGTGTTCGATCTGCGTCCGGCAGCGATCATCCACTCGCTTGACCTGCTGCGACCCATCTACGCGCAGACGGCCACCTATGGCCACTTCGGGCGCGAACTGCCCGACTTCACCTGGGAGCGCCTCGACAAGGTCGACGACCTGCGCAGCGCCGCCGGCCTCTGAAGCCGGCCCCGTCATGACGCACACCGGCCTCGTCGCACGGGTGCTGATTGATTCCCCGCTGCCGCAACTGGACCACCTGTTCTCCTACAGCGTGCCCGCCGAACTGGTCGAGCCGGTGTCCGCCGGCGTGCGTGTGAAGGTGCCGTTCCGTTCGGGTGGGCGCGTCGTCGACGCCTACGTGATCGAGGTTTTCGATCCACGCGCCGAGTCAGCTTCTGAAACGGATGCCGCCTACCGCGGCGCCCTCAGCCCGCTCGACTCGGTCGTATCCACGGCCGTCGTGCTGACTCCCGCCGTGTGGAAACTGGCGCGTCGGCTGGCGGATCGGGCCGCCGGGAACGCGAGTGACATCATCCGTCTCGCCGTGCCGCCGCGACAGGTGCGGGTAGAAAAAGCCTGGCTGGCCGCGCAGGGCGCGGCAGCTGCGTCGACCGCGCAGGCAGAGGCACTCGCGCCGGCGACCGTTTCGTCACCCAGCCGCCCGGTCATTGCGCCCGTCGAGGGCAGCAGTGTGCAGAAGGCACCCATCTCGCTGGCGACGCCCGCCTTCGTCGGGTACCCGACCGGCCGCCTCGACACCGCGATTGTGGAACACCACCGCGTGGCCGTCGCGGCGATCCCCGAACTCGTGCAGCTCGATGACGGCAGCACGATCGGCCGGTGGGCGCAGACGCTGGCCGAACTCGCCGTTGCTACGCTCGGTACCGGGCAGAGCGCCATTCTGTGCGTGCCCGACTTTCGGGACCAAGATCAGGTGCAAGCCGCTCTGGCCCAGCTCGCCCCGACGCTGCCGCTCAGCCGAGTCGACGCCCGCCAGCCCAATCCCGACCGCTACCGCGCCTTTCTGGCCTGCCTTGAACCGGCGCCGCGCATCATTCTCGGCAATCGGTCGGCCGTCTACGCCCCGGCGCACCGTCTCGGCCTCATCGCCGTCTGGGACGATGGCGACCCGCTCTACACCGAACCGCTCAGTCCCTACGTCAACACCCGGGACGCGGCCCTCGTGCGCCAGCAGCACTGCGACTGCGCCCTCGTGCTGCTGGGCCACTCGCGCAGCGTCGAAACCCAGCGCCTGGTCGAACTGAACTACCTGACCGAAGTGAACCCATCCGCCGACCGCCACCCGCGCATCATCCCCACCGACTTTCAGTCCGAACCGGACCAGCAGGCCCGGGCCGCCCGTATCCCCTCGGCCGCCTGGCAGGCGGCCCGTGAGGCGCTCGCTCACGGACCCGTGCTGGTGCAGGTCGCCAGCCCCGGCTACGCGCCGATGCTCGCCTGCCAGGGCTGCAAGAAGGCGGCCCGCTGCACGCACTGCCAGGGGCCCCTCGGGCTCAAATCGGCGTCGGCCGTGCCGTCCTGCCGCTGGTGCGGCGCCCTCGCCGCCGGCTGGAGCTGCGCGCACTGCGAGGGCACCAAACTGCGGGTGGTCACCCTCGGCACAGGGCGCACCGCCGAAGAACTCGGCCGGGCTTTTCCCGGTGCCCGCGTCATCGTCGCCGACGGTGAGCACACCATTCAGACCCTCGGTGCCGAGCCGGCCCTCGTCATCGCCACCCGCGGCGCCGAACCGGTTCCGACCGGCGGCTACCGTGCCATTCTCATTCTCGACGGTGAACGCATGCTCGCCCGCGAATCCCTCCGCGTCGGCGAGGATTGCCTGCGCTGGTGGGCGAACGTGGCCGCCCTCGCCGCACCCGGCGCTCCCGTGCTGCTCGCCGGGGTGGGCGGGGCCCTCGCTCGCGCTCTCAACGCCTGGCGCCCCGACGTCTTCGCCGCGAGCGAGCTCGCCGACCGCCGCCAGCTGCGTTTTCCGCCGGCCGTGCGGGTCGCCTCGGTCACCGGAACCGCCGCCGACGTCGACGCCGCCGTGACCGCCCTGGCCGAGGTCGCCGGCCTCGACGTACTCGGTCCGGTCGACACCGAGGCGCCCCTCGTGCGTGCGGTCGTGCGGTTCGGCTACGCCCGCGGCGATGAGGTCGCCCACGCACTCAAGGCGGCGGTCGTGCAGAACGCCACCCGCCGCCGTAAGCCGAAGTCGGGCTCGTTCCAGCCGGCACCTACACTTAAAGTTCGATTCGACGACCCGGAGCTGCTCTAAATGAAACTCGTCTTTGCCGGCACGCCCGAGGTCGCGCTGCCCAGTCTCCTGGCCCTGGCCGGCACCGATCACGAGATCGTCTCTGTGATCACCCGAGCGGATGCCCCGCTCGGCCGCAAACGCCTCCTCACCCCGTCGCCGGTCGCGCAAGCCGCGGCCGGGTATGGCTACCCGGTCCTGAAGACCAACCGGCTCGACGCCGCAGCCACCGACCAGATCAGCGCCCTGCAGCCCGACCTCGGTGTCATCGTCGCGTACGGCGGAATCGTGCGCGAGCCGCTGCTTTCGGTGCCCCGGCTCGGCTGGATCAACCTGCATTTCTCGGTGCTGCCACGCTGGCGTGGTGCCTCGCCGGTGCAGCGCGCTGTCATCGCCGGTGACGAGCTCATCGGCGCCGCCGTCTTCCAGCTCGTGCCCGAACTCGATGCCGGCGCTGTGTTCGGCAGCTTCACCCAACCCCTCGCAGCACATTCCACATCGGGAGTACTTCTCGATGAGCTCAGTCACAGTGGCGCAGAGTTGCTCGTGCGCGTCGTCGCCGAGCTCGCCGCGGGAACAGCCGTGGCCGTGCCGCAGACCGGCGAGGTGACCCTCGCCCCCAAGCTGGTGCGGGACGACGCGCGGATCGATTTCACGCAGCCGGCAGCATCCGTTTACAGCCGCATTCGCGGGGTGACGCCCGAGCCCGGCGCGTTCACCATCGTGAACGGCGCCGTCTTGAAACTGCTCGAGGTCGCTCCCAGCGTCAATGAACCCAACCTGCCTGCCGGAACCATTCTGCAGCGCGACAAAACAGTGCTCGTGGGCACGCACACCGAACCGCTGGTTCTGCTGCGCGTGCAACCGGCCGGAAAGACAGCAATGACAGCAAACGACTGGTGGCGCGGAGTGGGAGCAGAATCGGTGCTTGCCTCATGAGCGACGAACACACCCGCGCTGGAACAAATGCGACCCGCAGCGGCTCGACACCTTCGGGCCCTGCGCGTTCCCGGCAGGCCCCCGCCGATTTCGTGCAGCCGGCCCGCCGCATCGCCTACGAGGTGATCGCCGCCGTGCGGGAATCCGACGCCTACGCCAACCTGCTGCTGCCGACCCGCATCCAACGCGCCGCCCTCACTACAGCGGATGCCGCCCTCGCCACCGAGCTCACCTACGGCACCCTGCGCATGCAGGGCTTCTACGACCGCGTGATCGCCCTCGCCGCGAACCGGGCCGTCACCGCAATCGACCCCGCCATCCTCGACGTGCTGCGTCTGGGCGCCCACCAGCTGCTCGCCACCCGCGTGGCGACCCACGCCGCGGTCAACGAATCGGTCTCCCTGGCCAAACAGGTGGGCTCGCGCTCGGCGACCGGCTTCACCAACGGGGTCCTCCGCACCATCTCACGGTCGAGCGCCGAGGAATGGCGCGAGCGGGTGCTCGAGCGCGCGGTCAACGTCGACGACCGGCTCGCCGCCGAATACTCGCACCCCGCCTGGATCGTGCGGGCCTTCCGCCAGTCGCTGAAGGCCGAAGGCCACGAGAACGAGCTCGCCGACCTGCTCGCCGCCGACAATATGGCGGCCAAGGTCAACATGGTGGCGCTGCCGGGCCTGGCCACCGACGCAGACCGGGAACGGCTGGGCCTGGCCGATGAATTCTCGCCGGTCGGATTCGTGCTCGACTCGGGTGACCCGTACCACCTCGTGACAGCGACGGACGGGCGCGTTCGGGTGCAGGACGAAGGCTCCCAGATCGCCGCCCTGGCTCTCAGCCGGGCCCGGCCAATCGTAGCGGGAGAGCGCTGGCTCGACCTCTGCGCCGGTCCGGGGGGCAAGGCCGCCCTGCTCGCCGCGGAAGCACGCGCCGGGGGAGCCGAACTCGTGGCCAATGAGCTCGTTCCTGCCCGCGCCACCCTCGTGCGTACCGCCCTCGCTGCCCTTCCCGAATCTGTCCCGGTGTGGGAGGTCGACGGCACGACCATCGGCCAGACGCATCCCGGCGAATTCGACCGCATCCTGCTCGACGCGCCCTGCACCGGTCTCGGCGCCCTGCGCCGCCGGCCGGAGGCCCGGTGGCGTAAGCAGCCGAAAGACGTTGCCGACCTCGCCGGACTGCAGTCCGGCCTGATCGACGCGGCTCTCGACGCGCTCAAGCCCGGCGGTATCCTCGCCTACGTCACGTGCTCGCCGCACACCGCCGAGACCCGGGCGATCGTGGCCCTCGCCGTGCGTAAGGCCGGCGGCGCGGTGACCGCGCTCGACACCGCCGCCGTCGTGCAGTCCTTCAGCGCGGCGAACCTTGACCTGCCCGCCGACAGCGGCAGTGTGCAGCTCTGGCCGCACCGCCACGGTACCGACGCCATGTTCATCACGCTGCTGCAGCGCGCCCTGTAGCCAGGCGCCCTCGCCGCGCGCCTCCCCGGTGCCTGCGCCCTTCGCGCCAGCGAGCGGATGCGCGCGCCCAAGATGGGTAGCCGCTACGCCCATTACCGTAGCGCCTACCCAGAGCGGGCGCGGTCCCGGGCTCGCGGAATGAGCCTGTCGCAGACCAGCGCGGCCAAGACCCCCACGGCATAGGCGAGAAGATCCACCGGCGCAAACGTCGTGCCGAGAACGAGCCTGGCCGGCGGAAAGGCATCGGCCAGGGCAGCCGGCGCCGGGGAGAGTTGGGCTGCCTCGACCGCCGCGCAGGCCAGAAAGGCAACCGCTGCGCTGCCCATCTGTCGAAGGCGTGGAGCGATGAATGACACGACCAGGTAGGCCAACACCGCGTACAGGGCGTCGGCAGCGAAATCGCCGACCGGTCCGGCAGTGGTGAAATGAACCATCAATCCAGCCCCGATGTTGACAGCCGCAAAAACACAAAGGTTCCGTCGGCTCCGCGACCCAGGTCTGATCCGGTGCGAATCCGGGGCGTGCGATCGTTGCATCCCTTGAGGATAGGTGACCCCCCCCAAGTGGCACGCAACCACGCACGAGCTGCGGCTCGATAGGCTGAATGGATGGCCACCCGCATCAACCCCAGCATCCTCGCCGCCGATTTCGCCAACTTTGAGAGCGAGCTCTCCCGCATCCGCTCGGCCGATCTGGTGCACGTCGACATTATGGACAACCATTTCGTGCCGAACCTCACCTTCGGGCTCGGCATGGTCGAACGCCTGCAGCAGGTGTCGTCGCTGCCGCTCGACATCCACCTGATGATCGACGACCCCGCGCGGTGGGCACCCGGCTACGCCGAGGCCGGCGCCTTCTCGGTCACCTTTCACGCCGAGGCCACGACCGAACCGGTCGCGGTGGCCCGTCGCTTGCGTCAGATCGGCGCTCGCGCCGGCATTGCGCTGAAGCCAGGCACCGACATCACGCCCTATCTCGAGCTGCTCCCCGAATTCGACCAGGTGCTCGTCATGACCGTCGAACCGGGTTTCGGCGGCCAGAGCTTCATGGAATCGACCATGCCGAAACTCGCGCGCTTGCGCACCGCGGTTGACCAGGGCGGCCTCGACCTGTGGCTGCAGGTCGACGGCGGAATCACCGCGCAGACCATCGAGATCGCTGCTGCCGCCGGCGCCGACACCTTCGTGGCCGGGTCCAGCGTGTTCGGAGCCGAGAATCCGGCCGCCCAGATCGCTCTGCTGCGCGAGCGTGCGGGCAGCCACCGTCACGGGGCGGGTAACCTAGAGTAGTGAAAACATTCGATGACCTTTTCGTAGAACTGAGCGACAAGGCCCGCACCCGCCCAGAAGGCTCCGGCACCGTTCGTGAACTCGACGCCGGCGTGCACGCCATCGGCAAGAAAATTGTTGAGGAAGCCGCCGAAGTGTGGATGGCCGCCGAGTTTCAGAGCGACGACGAAACGTCCGCTGAAATCTCCCAATTGCTGTACCACCTACAGGTCATGATGATCGCCAAAGGTCTCTCTCCGGCCGACATCTACCGACATCTGTGACCGGCGCCAGCCCCCCATGCTGGCCCGTATCCGTCACTAGTCGTGTGCAAGAGAACCGAGAGAGTACCCCATGCTGAGAATTGCCGTGCCCAACAAGGGTTCGTTGTCTGAAACCGCCGCGCAGATGCTCGCCGAGGCCGGTTACACCGGCCGCCGCGACCCGCGCGACCTCGTCACCGCCGACCCGCGAAACGGGGTCGAATTCTTCTACCTGCGCCCCCGCGACATCGCCACCTACGTCGGATCCGGCGCCCTCGACGTCGGTATCACCGGCCGCGACCTGCTGCTCGACTCGCACTCCACGGCGATCGAGATCGCCAGCCTCGACTTCGGCGACTCCACCTTTCGTTTCGCCGGGCCGGCCGGCCGTTTTACCCAGCTGAAAGACCTCCACGGCCTGCGCGTCGCCACGAGCTATCCCGGCCTGGTCGAACGCTTCCTCGCCACCCACTCGGTGACCGTCGACCTCGTCGAACTCGACGGCGCGGTCGAATCCGCCGTTCAGCTCGGCGTAGCGGATGCCGTCGCCGACGTCGTCTCCACCGGAACCACCCTGCGCAAGGCCGGCCTCGAAATCTTCGGACCGGTCATCCTCGAATCCACCGCCGTGCTGATCAGCTCCACCAACGACAAGGCCGGAATCGACACCCTGCTGCGCCGGTTGCAGGGTGTGCTCGTGGCGCGCCAATACGTGCTGCTCGACTACGACATCCCGGTGGCTCTGCTCGACGCCGCTGCGGCGCTTGCCCCCGGCATCGAATCGCCGACCGTCTCCTCGCTGCACGACCCGGAATGGGCCGCCGTTCGGGTCATGATCGCCCGGCTCGACATGAACAACGTGATGGACGCCCTCTACGCCCTCGGCGCCAGGGCCATCCTGGTCACGACCATTCACAACGCCCGCCTCTAAGAACCAGCGGAGGAGAACCAGCGATGAGCCTGAGCGTTCGCGTCATTCCCTGTCTCGACGTCGCCAACGGGCGCGTCGTCAAGGGGGTCAACTTTCAGAATCTGCGTGACGCCGGCGACCCGGTTGAACTCGCCCGCCGCTACTACGAGCAGGGCGCCGATGAGCTCACTTTTCTCGATGTCACGGCGACGGTCGACAATCGCGCAACAACGTACGACGTGGTGCGCGCGACGGCGGAGCAGGTGTTCATTCCGCTCACCGTCGGCGGCGGCATTCGCAGCGTCGAAGACGTCTCCCGGCTGCAGGCGAGCGGTGCCGACAAGGTCGGCGTCAACAGTGCAGCCATCGCCCGCCCGGCTCTGATCGGCGAAATCGCCGACCGGTTCGGTGCCCAGGTGCTCGTGTTGAGCCTCGATGTCAAACGTTCCCAGCGCACCGAGAGCGGCTTCGTCGTCACGACCCACGGTGGGCGCACCGAGACGGATCTGGACGCCGTCGCCTGGGCTCGACAGGCGATCGAGCTGGGCGCCGGGGAACTCCTGGTCAACTCGATCGACGCCGATGGCACCAAGGCCGGCTTCGACACCGAGCTCATCGCGCTCATGCGGGCTAACAGCCGGGTTCCGGTGATCGCCTCCGGCGGCGCCGGACGGGTTGAAGACTTCCCACCGGCAATCCGGGCCGGCGCGGACGCCGTGCTGGCGGCATCCGTTTTTCACTCTGCACAACTGACCATAGGCGACGTCAAGCGCGAACTGAGCGACGCCGGAATGCTGGTGCGCTGATGAGCGCAAAACTGACCGATCAGCTCGACGCTGCGATTTTCAACGATGCCGGGCTGCTGCCCGCCGTCATCCAGCAGTTCGACAGCCACGAGGTGCTCATGCTCGGCTGGATGAACCGGGAAGCGCTGCACCGCACTCTCACGGAGGGGCGCGTGACCTTCTGGTCCCGCAGCCGGCAGGAATTCTGGCGCAAGGGCGACACGTCCGGACACGCCCAGTACGTGCACTCCGCAGCCTTCGACTGCGACAACGACACCCTGCTCGTGCAGGTCGACCAGGTCGGAGCGGCCTGCCACACCGGCACGCGCACCTGCTTCGATGGCCGCGATCTCGGCGCAACAGCTCAGGAAAGGCCCCTGGAATGACCGACAGCACCCCGGCCGCGACCGGCGCCCGCACGGCCGGCTCCACCACGCGTGCTCAGTTCGACGCGCTCATCGACGCGCACCGGGTCATCCCGGTCATTCGTGAGCTCTTCGCCGACGGCGAAACCCCGGTCGGCATCTATCGCAAGCTCGCCAACGGCCTGCCGGGCAGTTTTCTGCTCGAATCCGCCGAACAGGGCGGAATATGGTCGCGATTCTCCTTCGTCGGCGTCTCCTCCTTCGGCGTGCTCACCCAGGAGGGTGACGACACCCGCTGGATCGACTACGGACTGTCCGCCGATCGCGCACTCGGCTCCGCCGCGACCCTTCGCCCGCTCGACGCCCTGGCCTTCCTGTTCGACCGCTGGCAGACCCCGCGGCTGCCCGAACACCCGCCGCTGACCGGCGGACTGGTCGGCTTTATCGGCTGGGAGGCGATTCGCCAGATTGAACGTCTGCCGCACCAGCCGCCGGCCGATTATGATGTGCCGGGCCAGTCCTTCAGCTTCGTCGCCGACCTCGTCGTACTCGACCACAAGTACGGCACCGTGCAACTGATCTCCAACGTCCTCGGCGACGGCACCGACACACCCGACGAGCTGTGGGCTGACGCGTGCGCACGCCTGGATTCCCTGCAGAAGCGCCTCGCCGCGCCCGCCGAAGCCTGGCTCGCCGAGGTTGACCTGCAGGCTCCGAGCGCGCCGAGCAATCGCACCACCCGTGATGATTTTCTCGCCGCCGTGAATGTCGGCAAGCAGCACATCATCGACGGTGACGTGTTCCAGGTCGTCATCTCGCAGCGCTTCGACCACGTGTGCACTGCCCACCCCATCGACGTCTACCGGGTGCTGCGCAGCCTCAATCCCAGCCCGTACATGTACCTGCTCAGCCTTGAGACGCCGGGCGGTGACCCCTACTGGATCGTCGGTTCGTCACCAGAAGCGCTCGTCAAGGTGCAGGATCAGCGTGTCTTCACGCACCCGATCGCCGGCTCCAAACCGCGCGGCGGCACACCGGATGCCGACGCCGACTACGCGATCGAACTCGCCGAAGACCCGAAGGAACGGGCAGAGCACCTCATGCTCGTCGACCTCGCCCGCAACGACCTGCTCAAGGTCTGCGCGGCCGGTTCCGTCGAGGTGACCGAGTTCATGCGCATAGAACGGTTCAGCCACATCATGCACCTGGTCTCCTCGGTCGAGGGCAACCTCGTGCCCGGCAAGACCGCCATCGACGTCTTCCGTGCCACCTTTCCGGCCGGAACGCTGTCGGGCGCGCCGAAACCGCGGGCACTTGAAATCATCGACGCCCTCGAACCCACCCAACGCGGCGTGTACGGGGGAGTGGTCGGCTACTTCGGCTTCGCCGGCGACGCCGACCTTGCCATCGCCATCCGCACCGCCACCATCAAGGACGGCATCGCCCGTGTTCAGGCCGGCGGCGGCGTCGTCACCGACTCCGATCCGGCTTCCGAGTACCAGGAATCGCAGAACAAGGCGGCCGCGCCGTTGCGTGCGGTGGCCGTGGCCAACGCGATGCGCCGGGTGTACTGATGAAACGACGGATGCCTCCGCGCCGGCTCAAACTCGTTCTCATCCTCACGATCCTGGGCGCGAGTTCCCTCGCGCTGCTGGCGTGGACCCAGGTGTGGATTAAGGCCGAAGTCGGGCTGCCCGACGCCGGCACCCAGGTGCTGGAGATCGACGGTGCCGTCGCCGCTCCCGCGCTGACGGCACTGGCCCTGTCCGGATTCGCTCTTGCCGGAGCCCTCACCATAGCCGGGCGGGTCATCCGTATCGTGCTCGGAGCACTTGAAATGCTGCTGGGCTTTTCGGTGTTCCTCGCTGCGTTTCTCGCGGTCGAGGACCCCGCCCAGGCCAGCGCGGCAGCGGTCACCGCCGCGACGGGGATCGCCGGGCACGAATCCATCAGGCTCAGCGTGCTCGGCACGGTCGTCACGACCTGGCCGTTCGTCGCCCTGGCTGCCGCTGTCATCATGGCGGCCACCGGGCTGGCCGTCATCCTGACCAGCGCCCGCTGGCCGGGCCCGACGCGCAAATACCAGGCCGTACGGTTTGAAACGGTGGCGTCGCCCGACGGGCCCGACACCATCGCGCCCGTCGGCCACGCGCCCGTCGAACTCGCACCAAACGACTCCGTCGGTGACTGGGACGACCTCAGCCGCGGCGAAGACCCGACCGCTCGCTGAACGCCAGCCCTCGCTCCGCTAGACTTGACCCGCTTGTCAACGCACAGAGCGATACGTATTCACGAGGAGAACCATGAGCATCGATCCGTCAGATCCCGGACACGGCCACTCCGCGGCGGCCTGGACGGCCGTCACCATCATGCTGGCAGCTTTCACGATCGGCACCATCGCCTTCTTCTTCGAGCTGGCCTGGCTCGTCTGGGCGTCGTTCGGTTTGCTTATTGTGGGAGTCATTGTCGGCTACGTGCTGAGCAAGGTCGGCTACGGCGTCAGCGCCCTACCAGCCCCGCATGGAAACTAAGCGGCTGCGCTGAAACCTGGTGCTTCAAGAACTTCTCGCTGGCGCGCTTTCCGACGCCGAACAACGCCTCCACACTCGCCCGCTGGCGAGTGTGGAGGCTGCGGCGCGCGCCCACGCGCCCGCCCTCGACGCGCTGGCAGCGCTGGCCCCGACCGACCGCGTGAAGATTCTCGCCGAGATCAAGCGGTCCAGCCCGAGTCGCGGCTCCCTGGCGGCCATCACCGACCCGGCAGCGCTGGCCGTCTCCTACGAGACCGGCGGGGCGAGCGCCATCAGCGTGCTCACCGAGGGTCGGCGTTTTCACGGTTCCCTGACTGACCTCGAGCAGGTGCGGGCTGCGGTGAGCATTCCCATCCTGCGCAAGGACTTCATCGGCACGGCGTATCAGGTGTTCGAGGCCCGCGCGGCCGGCGCCGACCTTGTGCTGCTCATCGTGGCGGCCCTCGACCAGGGCACTCTGGTCTCGCTGCACGATCTCATCCGTGAGCTCGGCATGACCGCGCTGGTCGAAACGCACAGCGCTGATGAGGTGAGCCGGGCGCTCGATATCGGCGCGAATCTGGTCGGAGTCAACGCGCGCAACCTGTCCACCTTCGACCTTGACCAGAACCTTTTCGGCACTCTCGCCGATAAAATCCCGTCCGGCGTCATCCGTGTCGCCGAATCCGCCGTCAAAACCGCCGCTGACGTCGCACATTATCGTGCTGCGGGCGCCGACGTCGTCCTGGTCGGCGAAGCGCTCGTCACGAGTGATCCCATCCGAACCCTCTCCGAGTTTTTGGCGGTTTAACATGTCTTTGCGAAATGAATCCTTGCGTTTGCAGTCCGGGCCGTACTTCGGCGAATTCGGCGGCCGGTTCGTTCCCGAGTCCCTCGTGGCGGCCCTCGACGAACTCACAGCGGAATACGAGCTCGCCAAGAAGGATCCCGCCTTCGCTGCGGCGCTGATGGAGTTGCATCGCAACTACACCGGGCGCCCCTCCATCATCACCGAGGTGCCGCGCTTCGCCGAGTATGCCGGTGGCGCCCGCATCATCCTCAAACGCGAAGACCTCAACCACACCGGCTCACACAAGATCAACAACGCGCTCGGACAAGCCTTGCTGACCAAGCGGATCGGCAAGACTCGCGTGATCGCTGAAACCGGAGCCGGCCAGCACGGAGTGGCCACGGCCACCGTCGCCGCCCTGTTCGGACTGGAATGTGTCGTCTACATGGGCGAGGTCGATACCGAGCGTCAGGCCCTCAACGTGGCACGGATGCGCCTGCTCGGCGCCGAAGTCGTGCCGGTCAAGACCGGCTCACGCACCCTGAAAGACGCCATCAACGACGCCATGCGTGACTGGGTCACCAACGTTGAGACCACCAACTACATCTTCGGAACCGTGGCCGGACCGCATCCGTTTCCCGCCATGGTGCGCGACTTTCAGAAGATCATCGGGGAAGAGGCCCGGCAGCAGGTTCTCGACCTGACCGGCAGCCTGCCGGACGCCGTCACCGCCTGCGTCGGCGGTGGCTCGAACGCCATGGGAATCTTTCACGCTTTCCTCGACGATGCCGATGTTGCGCTGTTCGGCTATGAAGCGGCCGGCGACGGCGTTGAAACATTGCGGCACGCAGCCACCATCACCAAGGGCCGTCCCGGGGTGCTGCACGGCGCCCGCAGCATGCTGCTGCAGGATGAAGACGGTCAGACCGTTGAATCGCACTCCATTTCGGCGGGCCTCGACTACCCGGGGGTCGGTCCGGAGCACGCCTGGCTCTCGAGCATCGGCCGGGCTACCTACCTGCCGATCACCGATGATGAGGCGATGAGCGCCCTGCGGCTGCTGAGCCGCACGGAGGGGATCATTCCGGCGATCGAATCGTCGCACGCCCTCGCCGGCACTCTCGCACTCGGCCGCGCACTCGGCCCGGAGGCGACCATCCTGGTCAACCTCAGCGGGCGCGGCGACAAGGACATGGAAACAGCTGGCCGATACTTCGACCTGCTCGACGAAGGCGCGGAGCAGTCATGAGCACCCCGAAAATCAGCGACGCGGTCGCCGGAGGCGTGGTGAGCACGGTCGAACAGACCATTTCCCGGCGACGCTCCGAGGGCGGCGGCGCCTTGATCGGGTACCTGCCGGTGGGGTTTCCCACACTGACCGAGAGCATCGACGCCGCGGTGGCCCTCGTCGCCAACGGCGTCGACATCATCGAACTCGGCCTTCCCTACTCCGACCCGGTCATGGACGGCCCGGTCATTCAGGCGGCCACCCAGCAGGCACTCGCCAACGGCTTCAAACTGCGTCACGGGTTCGAAGCCATCAGGGCCATCACTGCCCAGGTCGACGCCCCCGTACTCGTCATGACCTACTGGAACCCGGTCGTGCAGTACGGCGTTGAGCGCTTCGCCGACGACCTGCGCGCTGCGGGCGGCGCCGGTTTGATCACGCCCGACCTGATCCCCGACGAAGCGGGCGACTGGATGGATGCAAGCATTCGTACTGGACTCGACCGGGTCTTCCTGGCCGCACCGTCCTCGTCCGATGCTCGCCTGATCCAGGCAATCGAAGCCAGCCGCGGCTTCGTCTACACCGTTTCCACGATGGGGACGACCGGCGCTCGCGCTGGCGTCGACGCGGCCGCACGCATCCTGGTCGAGCGTTTACGCGCGGTCGGCTGCACGAGCGCGTGTGTCGGCCTCGGCATCTCCACCCCGGAGCAAGTGCGCGAGATCCTGGGCTATGCCGACGGCGCCATTGTCGGTTCGGCCCTCGTGAAGGCGCTCACCGACGGGGGAGTGCCGGCCGTTGCGCGTTTGGCACTGCAACTCGCTGCGGGCGCGCAAGATATTCGCCCAGCCTCATCGCCCGGGTAAATCCAGGCGCGATCTACACTAAATAGTTCGAGACAATCGATCGATTCGCCCCCGGTGACGTGAGTCACGATGAAAGGTAGTACCCAGGTGTCCTTGAGTCTTTTGAGCACGAGTATCCCGAGCCCCGACTGGAGCTTCTTCGATCTCGGCCCCTTCCGCATTCACGCTTACGCGCTGTGCATTCTCGCCGGAATCATCCTCGCTACGATCATCACTTCCCGCCGCCTGACCAGGCGCGGCGCCGAGCCGGGGGTCGTGCTCGACATCATCCTGTGGGCCGTTCCGCTGGGTATCGTCGGGGCCCGCATCTACCACGTGCTCACCCACCCCGGTGATTACTTCTTCGAGGGTGCCGATCTGCTGCGTACCCTGTACATCTGGGAGGGCGGAAACGCTATCTTCGGGTCGCTGCTGGGCGGAGCGGTCGGTGCGTACATCGGCTGTCGTCTGGCCGGCATCCGCTTCTGGACCTTCGCCGACGCTGTCGCCCCCGCTCTTCTGGTCGCGCAGGCCACCGGCCGTCTGGGCAACTGGTTCAACACGGAACTGTTCGGTCTGCCGACGACCCTGCCCTGGGGACTGGAAATTCCGTCAAGCAATCCGGCCTTCCCGCTTGGACTGCCGGCCGACACCCTGTTTCACCCGACTTTTCTCTACGAGATCATCTGGAACTTGCTCGGCGTCGCGGTCATCCTCTACCTCGAGCGCAAGTTCCGCCTGCGCTTCGGCCAGACCCTGGGCGCTTACCTCATCTGGTATGGTCTGGGTCGCAGCTTTTTTGAGTCGATTCGCATTGACCCGAGCGAGATTTACTTCGGAATCCGCACAAATGTCTGGGCGGCCATCGCGGCCATCGCGCTCGGCATTGTGATCATTCTCGTGCAGCGGCACCGCCACCCGGGCCTGGAACCCAGCCCGTACGTACCCGGTCGCGAATGGATTGCGCCGGACGCTGGGGTAGAATTCGATGACAGCGATTCGGAGTCTGACGATAACAACACCGAATCATCCGAGGCCCAAGCCACAAGCTCGAGCGCTTCTCGACTGTAGACACAGTTCGCTGCATCTCAGCTGACACTCTCCGAGCGTCGCCCGGTTCGGGCCCGGCCCGAACCGGGCGCCCGTTACTGTTTTTCCTGCACACTTCTTCTTCGGGCCAGCGTCGTCCCTTACTGCCAGTCATTTCGTGAGGACGGTCTCAATGGCGCAGAAACCTCTTTATTCCCGCTTCAGCAGCATGCCTGAAGCTTCGGGGCTGTATGACCCCTCGGCCGAACGCGACGCGTGCGGCCTGGCCATGGTGGCGACCCTGCGCGGAACCGCCGGGCACGACATCATCACCCAGGCCCTCGACGCGCTGCGCAACCTCGAACACCGCGGCGCGGTCGGCTCCGATGCCGGAACCGGTGACGGTGCCGGCATCATCACGCAGATACCGGATGCCTTCCTGCGCGCCGTCACCGATTTCGCGCTTCCCCCGGTGGGCCAGTACGCCGTCGGCAACGTATTTCTGCCGACCGACCCGACCGCTCGCACCGGAATCAAACGAGCGATCAGTCTCATCGCCGACGAGGAAAGCCTCACCATCCTTGGCTGGCGTGAGGTTCCGGTGCACCCGGAGGACCTCGGCAGCCAGGCACGCGCCAACATGCCCGCCATTCAGCAGTTGTTCGTGCAGAGCACCCGCACCACCGAAGCGGGCGAGCCTGCGTCCGACATCGGCCTCGATCGCCAGACCTTCCGGCTGCGCAAGCGCGCTGAACGTGAGCTTGAGATCTACTTCGTCTCGCTGTCCTGCCGCACCCTGGTGTACAAGGGCATGGTCACGACCCTGCAGCTTGAGCCGTTCTACCCCGATCTATCCGACGAACGCTTCGTCTCGACGCTCGCCCTCGTGCACTCCCGCTACTCCACTAACACGTTCCCCTCGTGGCCGCTCGCGCAACCGTTCCGCATGATCGCCCACAACGGCGAGATCAACACGGTGCAGGGCAACCGCAATTGGATGCGGGCGCGCCAGTCCCAGCTCGAGTCCGATCTGCTCGGCGACCTGGCCCCGCTGCTGCCGATCGTTACTCCGGGCGCGAGCGACTCCGCCTCGTTCGACGAGGTTGTCGAACTGCTCAGCCTGTCCGGGCGGTCGCTGCCGCACGCCATCATGATGATGGTGCCGGAAGCCTGGGAAAACCAAACCGACCTCGACGACGAACGTCGCGACTTCTACGAATACCACTCCATGCTCATGGAGCCGTGGGACGGCCCCGCTGCGATCGTGTTCACCGACGGGTCCCTGGTCGGCGCGACGCTCGACCGTAACGGCCTGCGTCCCGGCCGCTACCTCATCACCGACGACGGCCTCGTCGTGCTCGCGAGCGAGATCGGCGTGCTCGGCATCGATCCGGCTCGTGTTGTGCGTAAGGGACGACTGCGCCCCGGCCAGATGTTCCTGGTCGACACCGTGGCGGGCCGCATCATCGACGACAGCGAGATCAAGGCCGAACTATCGGCGAGCGAACCGTGGGGAGACTGGCTCCAGACGGGGCGCATCAACCTCAAGGATCTTCCGGAGCGGGAGCACATTGTGCACCCGCCGGCCTCCGTTGTGCGTCGCCAGCGCACCTTCGGCTACACCGAGGAAGAGGTGCGCATCATCCTCGCTCCGATGGCCCGTACCGGCGCCGAACCGCTCGGCGCCATGGGCAGCGACACCCCCATCGCCGTGCTGAGCGACCGCCCGCGGCTCATGTTCGACTACTTCACCCAGCAGTTCGCGCAGGTCACCAACCCGCCGCTCGACTCGATCCGGGAAGAAGTGGTCACGAGCCTCAAGCTCGGTCTCGGTCCGGAGCGCAACCTGCTCAGCGCCGGCCCCGAGCATGCCCGGCAGGTAATTTTGGACTTCCCGGTCATTGACAACGACGAACTGGCTAAGATCCAGCACATCGACCCCGTTGTCGGCAGCCGCACCACCACGACCATTCGCGGCCTGTACCGCTTCGAAGAAGGCGCAGACGCGCTTTCGAAGCGGCTCGCCGCCATCTGCGTCGAGGTCGATGAGGCCATCGACGCCGGCGCCCTGTTCATCGTGCTGAGCGACCGCGATTCCAACAAGGACCTCGCACCGATTCCGTCGCTGCTGATGATCGCCGCCGTGCATCACCACCTGATCCGCACGGAGAACCGCATGAAGGTCGGCATCGTGGTCGAGGCCGGCGACGTGCGCGAGGTGCACCACGTGGCACTGCTCATGGGTTACGGCGCTTCTGCCGTCAACCCGTACCTGGCCATGGAAACCTGCGAAGACCTCGTTCGCAGCGGCATCATCACCAACGTCACACCCGAAAAGGCGGTGAGTAACGTCATCAAGGCCCTCGGCAAGGGCGTGCTCAAGATCATGTCCAAGATGGGCATCTCTACCGTGTCGTCCTATGCCGGCGCGCAGACTTTCGAAGCCGTCGGCCTGGCCCAGTCCTTCGTCGATCAGTACTTCACCGGCACGACGAGCAAACTCGGTGGCGTCGGCATCGACGTGATCGGGGTAGAAAATCTGTCTCGGCACGCATCCGCTTACCCCATGGATGCCGCGGTGACCGCTCACGAGCGCCTTGCGACCGGTGGCGAGTATCAGTGGCGCCGCGACGGGGCTCCGCACCTGTTCAACCCGGAGACCATCTTCCGACTGCAGCACGCCACACGCACGCGGCGCTACGACATTTTCCGTGAATACACCAAGCTGGTCGACGACCAGGCCGAAGCCCTCATGACGCTGCGCGGCATGTTCACGCTCAACCCGGGCCAGCGGCCGCCCGTGCCGCTCGACGAGGTCGAGTCGGTCTCGCAGATCGTCAAGCGGTTCTCCACCGGTGCGATGAGCTACGGGTCCATCTCGCAGGAAGCGCACGAGACGCTCGCGATCGCGATGAACCGCCTCGGCGGCAAATCCAATACCGGCGAGGGCGGCGAAGACCTCGACCGGTTGCTCGACCCGACCAGGCGCAGCGCGGTCAAGCAGGTCGCGTCCGGGCGATTCGGTGTGACGAGTATGTACCTCACCCACGCCGATGACATCCAGATCAAACTCGCCCAGGGGGCCAAGCCCGGCGAGGGCGGCCAGCTGCCGCCCACCAAGGTCTACCCGTGGATCGCCCGCACCCGACATGCAACGGCCGGCGTCGGTCTCATCTCGCCGCCCCCGCATCACGACATCTATTCGATCGAAGATCTCAAGCAGCTCATCTTCGACCTGAAACGGGCCAACCCCAAGGCGCGCATCCACACCAAACTGGTCAGCCAGTCTGGTATCGGAGCCGTCGCGGCGGGCGTCGCCAAGGCGCTCTCCGACGTGATCCTGATCAGCGGGCACGACGGTGGAACGGGCGCCAGCCCGGTCAATTCGCTCAAGCACGCCGGTACGCCGTGGGAACTCGGCCTCGCCGAAACCCAGCAGACGCTCATGCTCAACGGCATGCGTGACCGCGTGGTCGTGCAGGTCGACGGCCAGCTGAAGACCGGCCGTGACGTACTCATCGGTGCGCTGCTCGGTGCTGAGGAATTCGGTTTCGCCTCCGCCCCGCTCGTGGTGGCCGGCTGCATCATGATGCGCGTCTGCCATCTTGACACCTGCCCGGTCGGCGTCGCCACGCAGAACCCGGAGCTGCGGGGGCGCTTCGCCGGTCAAGCCGACCACGTCGTGAACTTCTTCGAGTTCATCGCGCAGGAAGTGCGCGAGTACCTCGCCGAACTCGGTTTTCGCAGCCTTGAGGAGGCCATCGGCCACCGTGAGGTACTGGGCATGAACCGCGCCCTCACGCACTGGAAGGCGCAGGGACTCGACCTCTCGCCCATTCTGAGCGGTCCGGACTTCTCCGAGAGCGAACCACGCAAGTGGGCGCGCGCGCAGGAGCACGAACTCGACAAGCATTTCGACAACGAGCTCATTCGTCGGAGCCAGAGTGTGCTTGAACACGGCGGCACGGTCAGAATCGACCTGCCGATCCGCAACACCGAACGCGCCGTCGGCACCATGCTCGGCAACCAGGTCACGCTCCGCCACGGTGAAAACGGCCTGCCGACCGGGTCCATCGAGGTCACCCTCACCGGGTCGGCCGGGCAGTCCTTCGGGGCGTTCCTGCCGAGCGGCATCACCCTGCGGCTCGAAGGCGAATCCAACGATTACGTCGGCAAGGGCCTGTCGGGCGGGCAGATCATCGTGCGACCCGACCGGGCGAGCCAATTCCCGGCCGAAGACAACGTCATCGCCGGCAACGTCATCGGCTATGGCGCAACCCAGGGCAGCATGTTCATTCGCGGCATCGTCGGCGAACGATTCCTGGTGCGCAACTCCGGAGCGATCGCCGTCGTCGAGGGCGTTGGCGACCACGCCCTGGAATACATGACCGGCGGCCTCGCTGTCATCCTCGGCGACACCGGGCGCAACCTCGGCGCCGGCATGAGCGGCGGAACCGCCTACGTCTACGGGCTGACCGCCGAACGCGTCAACCGCGACGCGCTGACGTCGGGGGAGCTGCGACTGCTGTCCCTCGACAGTGTCGACCGTGAGATCGTGCGCGATCTGCTCGAACAACACCGGGACCAGACCGACTCGGCACTCGCTGCGCGAATGTTGGACAACCTGGAAGAAACCATGAACACTTTTGTCAAGGTGCTGCCGCGCGACTACGCGGCCGTACTGGAGACCAGACAAACGGCCGTCGCCGAGGGACTCGATCCCGACGGACTCGTCGTCTGGAATCGAATTCTGGAGGTAACCAATGGCTGATCCGAAGGGATTCCTGAAAACCACGGAACGTGAGCTTCCCGCTCGCCGGCCGGTGGCCATCCGCTTGATGGACTGGAAAGAGGTCTACGAGCAGGGAGATGCCGCCGTGCTCAAGCGGCAGGCCGGGCGCTGCATGGACTGCGGCGTACCGTTCTGTCATCAGGGCTGCCCGCTCGGCAACCTCATTCCCGAATGGAATGACCTGGTCTGGCGCGATGAGGGTCGCGCAGCCATCGAACGCCTGCACGCCACGAATAACTTTCCCGAATTCACCGGACGGCTCTGCCCGGCACCGTGCGAATCATCGTGTGTGCTCGGCATTAACCAGCCGGCCGTCACCATCAAGCAGGTCGAGGTGTCGATCATTGACCAGGCCTTTGCAAAAGGCTGGGTGCAGCCGCAGCCGCCCGGCCGTCTGACCGGCAAAACCGTCGCTGTCGTCGGCTCCGGCCCCGCCGGTCTGGCTGCCGCCCAGCAGCTCACCCGCGCCGGCCACACCGTCGCCGTGTTCGAACGTGACGATCGTATCGGCGGGCTGCTGCGCTACGGCATTCCCGACTTCAAGATGGAAAAGAAGCACCTGGAACTGCGCCTCGCGCAGATGACGGCCGAAGGTACCCGGTTCCGCGCCAACGTCAACATCGGCGTGGACATCACCTGGGACGACCTGCGTGCTCGGTACGACGCGGTCGTGGTCGCGACCGGCGCCATGGTTCCCCGCGACCTGCCCGTTCCGGGCCGTGACCTGCCCGGGGTGCACTTCGCCATGGAATACCTCGTGCAGCAGAACAAGATCGGCGCCGGCGGCAGCATCGAAGCTCAGATCACCGCCGAAGGCAAGCATGTCGTGGTCCTCGGCGGCGGTGACACCGGAGCCGACTGCATCGGGACCGCGCACCGCCAGCTGGCCGCCTCCGTCACCAACCTCGCGATCGGCAAGCAGCCGGGTACCACCCGACCGGAGCACCAGCCGTGGCCGATGTCGCCTACCTTGTTCGAGGTCTCCAGCGCCCACGAAGAGGGCGGCACCCGCCAGTACCTCGCGTCCACGGTCGAATTCCTGGCCAACGAATTCGGCGAGGTGCGAGCCATTCGCATCGCCGAGACGGAATACCTCGACGGACGCCGCGTTCCCAAGGCCGGCACCGAGCGAGAGATTCTGGCCGACCTCGTGCTGCTCGCCATGGGCTTCACCGGCCCGGAACCAGACGAGCTCAGCCACCAGCTGAAACTGCCGTTCGATGGCCGCGGCAACGTGGAACGCGACGGCCATTACCAGACCAGCCATGAGGGCGTCTTCGTCGCCGGCGACGCCGGTCGCGGCCA
This sequence comes from Cryobacterium sp. TMT1-3, assembly GCF_004402315.1. Classification (NCBI taxonomy): domain Bacteria; kingdom Bacillati; phylum Actinomycetota; class Actinomycetes; order Micrococcales; family Microbacteriaceae; genus Cryobacterium; species Cryobacterium sp. TMT1-3. Next base: position 216,579 of record NZ_SOFW01000006.1, on the reverse strand, counting down.
GTCGCTCATCGTGTGGGCCATCGCCGAGGGCCGGGCCGCTGCGGCCGCCGTCGACCAGTTTCTGGAGGGTCAGACGCAGCTGCCGTCTCCCGTTAAGCCCACGGACCGCTCATTCGCCCTCTAATCCACTAGCATTCCTGCACCACGTCGTAATGCGCCCGAACAGCGCGGAAATCGGAGATTCACCAGAATGAGACGCGCAAAAATCGTCGCCACCCTCGGGCCTGCAGCTGCCAGCTACGAGCAGATCAGAGCGCTCATCGACGCGGGCGTTGATGTCTGCCGCATGAACCTGAGCCACGGCAACTACCAGGTGCACGAAAGCGTTTACGCCAACGTGCGCAAGGCCGCGAACGACTCGGGGCGTGCCGTCGCCGTCATGGTCGACCTTCAGGGTCCCAAGATTCGCCTCGGCAAGTTCGAGGGCGGCCCGTACGAACTCGCCGTCGGCGACATCTTCAAGATCACCACCGAAGACGTGCTCGGCACCAAGGAACTCTCCGGAACGACCTTCAAGGGCCTGCCGCACGACGTGCACCCCGGTGACTTCCTGCTCATCGACGACGGCAAGGTGAAAGTCCAGGTCGTTGAAACGGATGGCGTCGTCGTCACCACGCGCGTCATCGTCGCCGGCCCGGTCTCCAACAACAAGGGCATCAACCTGCCCGGCGTGGCCGTCAATGTGCCCGCCCTGTCGGAGAAGGATGAGGCCGACCTGCGCTGGGGCCTCCGCCTTGGCGCCGACCTCATCGCGCTGTCCTTCGTGCGCAGCGCCGAGGACATCACCCGCGTGCACGAGATCATGGCCGAAGAAGGTCGCCGCGTTCCCGTGATCGCCAAGATCGAGAAGCCGCAGGCCGTCGACAACCTGGAAGAAATCGTCGACGCCTTCGACGCGATCATGGTCGCTCGCGGCGACCTCGGCGTTGAGCTTCCGCTCGAGGCCGTGCCCATCGTGCAGAAGCAGGCCGTGGAGATCGCCCGCCGCATGGCCAAGCCGGTCATCGTCGCCACACAGATGCTCGAATCCATGATTCTGAGCCCGGTACCGACCCGCGCCGAGACGAGCGACGTCGCCAACGCCGTGCTCGACGGTGCGGATGCCGTCATGCTCAGCGGTGAGACCAGCGTCGGAGAATACCCGGTCGTCACGGTGCAGACCATGGCCCGCATCGTCGAGTCCACCGAGGTGCACGGCCTGGAACGCATCGGCAAGCTGACCAACCGCCCCCGCACCCAGGGCGGCGCAATCACCCTGGCCGCCATCGAGGTTGCCGAGTTCGTCGACGCCAAGTTCCTCTGCATCTTCACCGAGTCCGGCGATTCGGCCCGGCGCATGTCCCGTCTGCGGTCGAAGATTCCCATGCTGGCCTTCACACCGGAGCCGGGCATCCGTCGTCGTCTCGCCCTCACTTGGGGAGTTCAGACCTTCCTGGTGGAGCCGGTGACCCACACCGACGCCATGTTCGGCCAGGTCGACGACATTCTCATCGGTCAGGGCCTCGCCGAAATCGGTGACAAGGTCGTCGTCATCTCCGGTTCCCCTCCCGGAATCGTCGGCTCGACGAACGACATCCGCGTGCACCGTGTGGGCGACGCCCACAACGAGGTCGCACCGGCCTACGTCAAGAAGTAGCGCTTGGCACGAAAGCCCCGCCCGGGTTGTCCCGGGCGGGGCTTTCGTGCGTACCAACTCAGAACTCGACTCTGCACACACGTGCACGCCGACGGTTGACTAACCGTGGTATCTGGTACCGGTGGTGGGACTCGAACCCACACGTCCTTGCGAACAAAGCATTTTGAGTGCTCCGCGTCTGCCATTCCGCCACACCGGCTTGCAACTACTCGTTCAGAATACCGTAGGCTTTCCTCGTGACCGACCAAGACAGCACCCCCACCCCTCCGCGCCGCGTTGTCGTCGCTGAGGATGAATCCCTCATCCGCCTCGACATCGTCGAGATTCTGCGCGACAACGGCTTTGAAGTCGTCGGCGAAGCCGGTGACGGAGAAACAGCGGTCGCCCTGGCACGGGAACTCCGCCCTGACCTGGTCATCATGGACGTCAAGATGCCTCAGCTCGACGGAATCAGCGCGGCCGAGCGCCTCTCGAAGGAGCACATCGCCCCGGTCGTTCTGCTGACCGCGTTCAGCCAGAAGGAACTGGTCGAGCGCGCTACCGAAGCCGGCGCCCTCGCCTACGTCGTGAAGCCGTTCACCCCGAACGACTTGCTGCCCGCGATCGAGATCGCCCTCTCGCGCTATAGCCAGATCATCACCCTCGAAGCCGAGGTCGCCGACCTGGTCGAGCGCTTCGAGACTCGCAAGCTCGTCGACCGCGCGAAGGGCCTGCTCAACGAGAAGATGGGCCTGACCGAGCCGGAAGCCTTCCGTTGGATTCAGAAAGCTTCCATGGACCGTCGACTTACCATGCACGACGTGTCGCAGGCGATCATCGAGCAGCTCAGCGCCAAAAAGTAACGCACTTTCCGCAAAAAGGGGCCCGGCAGATTCTGCCGGGCCGTTTTGCGTCCTGCCTGGTTTCGGCTGAGGGCTAGCCGGATGCCCTGTCGGCGGTGTCCGATACTCTCAGATGAGGAAAGGCGGCGCATGTTCTTACTGGACGACAGCGTGGTGACGAGCGCGAGCGACCTGAGCGCGGCATCCGTTTGCGAGTTCGCGTTTCTGCGCCGTATCGACGCGAGACTCGGCCGCATCGACGCGGTGCCCGACCCGGTCGACGCCCTGCTCGAACGCACGTCGCGGCTCGGTGACGAGCACGAGCATCGGGTGCTCGAACGCTACCGGCACGCGCAGTCGGTCGCAGAAATCGCCCGGCCAGAGAGGATGTCGCGCGCGGCCATCGAGACCGCCGCCGACGACACCCGGCTGGCCTTCACCGAGGGCGCCGAGGTCATCTTTCAAGCCACCTTCTTTGACCCCGACTTCGGAGAGGAAACCGCAAACGGCCACATCGCCTTCGTCGGATTCGCCGACTTCATCGTGCGGCAGAACGACGGCGCCTGGCTGCTGCAGGACACCAAGCTCGCCCGGCACGCCAGGGTCACCGCCCTGCTGCAGCTCGCCGCGTACGCGGAACAGCTTGAGCGCATCGGGGTTGAAACGGCCGGCACTGTTGAGTTGCTGCTCGGCGACGGCTCGGTCAGCGTGCACCATCTCGCTGACATTCGCCCGGTGTACCGCAAACGCAAGCACCGCCTCGTGCAGATCATCGCGGAACGCCTGAGCGACACCGCCGTCGTCGCGTGGGGGGACCCGCGCTATACCGTCTGCGGGCGTTGTGCCACCTGTGAGCTGGAGGTGCAGCAGCATCGCGACCCATTGTTGGTAGCCGGGCTGCGTTTGTCGCAGCGGGCTCGGCTCGCGGCCGGAGGCATTCGCTCCGTTGATGACCTCGCGGCGTCCACCGGCGCAATCGAAGGCATGGCCGATTCGACCCTCGCCGCGCTTCGCACGCAGGCCCTGCTGCAACTGCAGGCGGTCGCGGGCACAGCCCCACCGGTCGACCTGTACAACCCGGGAGCGCTGGTCGCGCTCCCAGAGCCGAACCCCGGAGATATCTTCTTCGACTTCGAGGGTGACCCGCTCTACTCTGAGACGTACGCGACCGAAACAGACGCGACCGAACCCGCCAGCACGCAGTGGGGCCTTGACTACCTGTTCGGTTTGGTCGACACCGATGAAGAGTTCCGTGCCTTCTGGGCGCACACCTGGGCCGATGAGAAGCAGGCGCTTACCGATTTCCTGGCGTACCTCGCCGACCGTCGAGCTCGGCACCCCGGCCTGCACGTGTACCACTACGCCGCCTACGAGCGCACCCACCTGCTCAGCCTCGCAGCGCGCCACGGCGTCGGCGAGGAGCAGGTCGACCAACTGCTGCGGGAGAACGTGCTGGTCGACCTGTATCCGCTCATTCGCAAGACCATGCGGGTTGGCTCACGTTCGTACTCGATCAAGAAACTCGAACCGCTCTACATGGGCACCGAACTGCGAGGCGGTGAAGTCACCAAAGCGGCCGATTCCATCACCGAATACGCGGCCGCGCGCGACTTGCACGCGCACGGCGACCGGTCAGAAGCCCAGCGTATGCTCCACTCCATCGCGGACTACAACCGCTACGACTGTGTGTCAACGTTGCGCCTGCGCGACTGGCTGCTCGCCCTGGCGCGTGGGGCAGGCGTCCGCTCGGCCGACACCCAGCTCGTGACGGATGCCGACACGCTCGAACCGTCACCGGTGCGCGACGCGCTACTCGCCGTTGCGGTCACGGCTGGCCACACGCCGCGCAGTAGCGACGAGACGGCGGCCGCCTTCGCCGCCGCCGCCATCGATTATCACCGCCGGGAGCAGAAGAGTTTCTGGTGGGGCCACTACTTCCGGCTCGAGTACCCGATCGACGAGTGGCAGGACACCCGCGATGTGCTCATCGTCGAACGGGTAGACGTTGACCGGGACTGGTTTCGCGAGGGCCAGCAGCGCGTCGACCGCCGCCATCTCTGGCTTCGCGGGCGACTTGCCCCTGGCAGCAGCATCAAGCCGGGCGACCAGGCCGGCCCCTACCTGCTCTATGAATACCCGGGCCCGTTTAAGAACCCCGACACCTCCGAGGGCTCCCGCACCCACCGCACCGTGAAAGTGCTCGAGGTAGCCGACGACGGCGGCATCCTGGTCGAAGAGACCCTGCAGAATAACGTTGCCCGGTACGATCACCGGCCGAGTGCCGTCGCACCGGCCGCGCCGCCCCGGGCGATGCAGCAAAAACCCGCCATCGACGAGTGGGCCGCAGCCATCGTCGACGCCCAGCCGGGCTGGCCGAACGACCCGATGGTCGACATTCTGCGCCGCACCCCGCCGCGCACCCGCACGGGGCACCTCGCTGCCGTTCCGGCCGCTGGCACCATGATCGACGCTGTCATCGCGACCCTGCTCGACCTCGACCGCTCCTTTCTCGCGATCCAGGGCCCGCCCGGCACGGGCAAGACCTACCTCGGCGCCCACGTCATCACCGCCCTCGTGCAACAGCACGGCTGGAAGATCGGTGTCGTCGCCCAGTCCCACGCGGTCGTCGAGAATCTCCTTGGCGCCGTCGTTTCGGCCGGGCTCGATCCGGCCCTCGTCGGCAAGGTGGCGAAGACGGGGGCCGACGAGGCTGAAGTCGGCTACACGATGCTGCCGAAAGACGGCCAGCTGCTGTTCGCACTCGATCACACGGCCACCGGATTCGTGATCGGCGGCACCGCCTGGGACTTCAGCAATCCGGCGCGCGTGCCCCGCCACAGCCTCGATCTGCTGGTCGTCGACGAAGCCGGGCAGTTCTCACTCGCCTCGACCATCGCCGCAAGTGTCGGCACCCAAAACCTGCTGCTGCTGGGCGACCCGCAACAGCTGCCGCAGGTGAGCCAGGGAACCCACCCGGAGCCGATCGACCAGTCGGCGCTTGGCTGGGTCGCGGCCGGCCATGACGTGCTACCAGCCGCGCAAGGCTATTTTCTGGCTGAGAGTCGACGCCTGCATCCTGCGGTCACCGCGCCGGTCTCACGTCTCTCCTATGGCGGTCTGTTGCGTGCTAACCCGGTCACCTCGACACGGTCGCTTGCTGGCGTCGCGCCAGGGGTGCACGCCGTTCCGGTCATACACACCGGCAACGCCGTCTCCTCACCCGAAGAGGCGCAGGCAGTGGTCGCCCTCGTGCGCGCCGCGCTGGACCGGCTGTGGACCGACCCGACCGCGGGGCGCCGCAACGACCCATTGGCTGCAGCGGATGTCATCGTCGTCACCCCTTACAACGCCCAGGTGGTCCTCGTGCGCCAGGCCTTAACCGATGCCGGGTATTCCGGCGTGCGGGTCGGCACGGTGGATAAGTTCCAGGGCCAGGAGGCGGCTGTCGCGATCGTCACGCTCGCGGCCAGCTCGGCCGATGACGTGCCGCGCGGCATGGCCTTCCTCATTCTGAAGAATCGGCTGAATGTAGCCATCTCGCGGGCTCAATGGGCCGCGTACCTGGTCTATTCACCGGCGCTGACCGAATACCTGCCGGTGACGCCCGCTGGCGTCGCCGAACTCAGTGCGTTCATCGGCCTGATCGAGCCGGAAAACTAGCCTCGCGGCGGAAGGTCCTTAATGATGTTCGTGATGCGTATCGTCGAGCAGCGCCGCCCGGCGTCGTCCGTGACCACAATCTCGTGCGTGGTGAGCGTGCGGCCCAGGTGGATCGGCGTGCAAACTCCGGTGACGTAGCCGGTCGTCGCCGAGCGATTGTGCGAGGCGTTGATCTCGATACCGACGGCGAGCTTTCCCGGACCGGCGTGCAGGTTCGCGGCCATCGAGCCGAGCGACTCGCCGAGCACGACGTAAGCGCCACCGTGCATGAGCATGGCGGGCTGGGTGTTGCCGGCCACCGGCATCCGTGCCACGGCCCGGTCAATGGTGAACTCGGTGAACTCCAGCCCCATCTTGTCGGCCAGGTCTCCGCCGCCGCGCTGCTGAACCCAGGCGAGTGCGTCGTCAGTCGTATCGAACATGATCACCTTTGGTCGGGGGAGCCCACGTGGGAAGACACTTGTAGGCTGGGGGAGTGTTGGACTCCGAAAAGCCTACCCTGATGATCATCGACGGCCATTCCCTGGCATTCCGGGCGTTCTTCGCCCTGCCAGTGGACAGCTTCCAGACCCACGCCGGGCAGCATACGAACGCCATCCACGGATTTCTGTCGATGCTGCTCAGCCTGCTGCGCAACGAGAAGCCGACGCACCTCGCGGTTGCATTCGACATCTCCCGTGCCTCCTTTCGCACCAGGGAATACCCCGAGTACAAGGGCACCCGCAATGCGACGCCGCCGGAGTTTCTCGGCCAGATTCCGCTGCTTCAGGAAGCCCTCGCCGCGATGAACATCACGACCATCACCAAGGAAGACTACGAGGCCGACGATATTCTCGCGACGCTGTCGGTCGAAGGGACAGCGGCCGGCTACAACGTGCTCGTCGTCTCCGGCGACCGGGACGCCATCCAGTTGGTCAACGAGACCGTCACCCTGCTGTACCCCGCGAGCCAGGGCGTGTCAGCCCTCACCCGCTACGATCCGGCCCGGGTGCGTGAACGCTACGGCATCGAGCCCGAGCAGTATCCCGATGTCGCCGCTCTCGTCGGCGAAACCAGCGACAACCTGATCGGCATCAGCAAGGTCGGCGAGAAAACCGCGGTCAAGTGGCTTGGCTTGTACGGCAGCCTCGACGGAATCCTGGAACACGCTGAGGAGATCAAGGGCGTCGTGGGCAACAACCTGCGCGAGCAAAAAGAGAACGCGATTCGCAACCGCCGTCTCAACCGCCTGGTCACCAACCTGGAGTTGCCGCTGGCCGTGGCCGCCCTCGAACGCGGCGCCATGGACACCGACGCCGTGCGCGACATCTTCACCCGCCTCGAGTTCAAGACCCTGCTCGACCGGGTGCTCAAACTCGCCGGTGAGGACCCGGCGGTTGAAGCGGCCGTCGCCGTCATCGATGAGGTGCCCGCCGTTCAAGCCCCCGTCGCGCAGGATCTGCTCGACGAAGAATTGCAGTCCTGGCTTGACCGGGCCACAGCCGCCCGCCCGGCCGGACTCGGCCTGACCGTCGAGGTACAGGACGGCAAAGCGATCGGTTTCGGACTAGCCAGTCCGACCGAGACCATCAACCTGCCCTGGCAGGCCGATCGCAAGGACTACGCCCCGCTCGAAGCGTGGCTCGCCAGCGACGCCCCGAAGATCATGAACGACGCCAAACACCAGGTGAAAGCGCTGCGCCGCAGCGGACTGCCCTTCGCCGGTCTGGCCTTCGACACCTTGGTGGGGGCCTGGCTTATCCGCCCCGGTGGCCCGGACAAGACCCTGGCCGACCTGGTCTCGCGCTATCTCGACGAAACGCTGCCGATCGCCGACCCCAACCAGCTCGTACCCGACGAGACCCAGCAGGCCGGCTCCCCTGCCCAGGCCTGGTACACGATGCGGGTGTTCGCTGCTGTTGAACAGGCGCTCGACCCCGGCTCGCTCAAGCTGCTGCTGGAGATCGAGCTGCCAACCCTGCTGGCCCTCGCCGACATGGAACTCGCCGGAGTCAGTGTGTCGCACGAGCAACTCGCCGAGCTGTCCGCTGAGCTGGGGGCCAGTACGGCGAGCCTCGCCGCGGCGGCCTACGCCGAGATCGGCCGTGAGGTCAACCTTGGGTCGCCCAAGCAGCTGCAGGACGTCCTGTTCGAGCAGCTGGAGATGCCGAAGACCCGGGCCAACAAGACCGGATTTTCAACGGATGCCGGCGCCCTTGCCGACCTGCAGGCCAGCAACCCGCATCCGTTCCTCGATCTGCTGCTCAAGCATCGCGACGCCACCAAGCTGCGCCAGATCGTAGAAACGCTCGACAAGGCGATCGACACGACCGGCCGCATCCACACCACCTACGTGCAGATCGGCACCACCACCGGCCGCATTTCGTCGAACGACCCGAACCTGCAGAACATCCCGGTGCGCACCGAGGAGGGCCGGCGCATCCGCGCCGCGTTCCAGGCCGGCGCCGACAGCGAGAGCCTGCTCACCGCCGATTACTCGCAGATCGAGATGCGCATCATGGCGCACCTCTCCGAGGACGCCGGGCTGATCGAAGCCTTCAACGCCGGGGAGGACCTGCACCGTTTCGTCGGTTCGCGCATCTTCGGTGTCGACCCCGCCGATGTTTCCGGTGAGATGCGCAGCAAGGTGAAGGCCATGAGCTACGGGCTCGCCTACGGCCTCAGCGCCTTCGGGCTGTCCAAGCAGTTGCGCATCGACACCAAAGAGGCCAAGCAGCTCATGACCGACTACTTCGAGCGGTTCGGCGCGGTGCGTGACTACCTGCGCAACGTCGTCGAGCAGGCCAAGGTCGACGGTTACACCGAGACCATCTACGGTCGGCGCCGTCCCTTTCCCGACCTGGCCAGCCCGAAACGCGTGCTGCGCGACAATGCCGAGCGGGCCGCCCTCAACGCGCCCATCCAGGGGTCGGCCGCCGACATCATGAAGATCGCCATGAATGGAATTGCCGCCGACCTGACGGACGCCTCGATGGAGTCCCGCATGCTGCTGCAGGTGCACGACGAATTGATCTTCGATGTTGCCCCGGGGGAATGGGAGGCTCTGCGCCTCGTCGTCACCGACAACATGGAGTCCGCTGCCGACCTGCTCGTCCCGCTGACCGTACAGGTGGGGCGCGGCGCCAACTGGGACGAAGCCGCGCACTGATTGACGAGGGTCCTAGTCCGGCTGTCCGAGTGGACCCGTCCCCGATCCATCCGAAACCGTTTCCATACGGACCAACTCTGCCCGCCCTGCTCCACCGGAGACATCAAGTGTGAGCACCGGCCCGACATCGCGTGCATACAACTTGTACTCCAACACCTCAGGATCGATCGTGATGGTGTCTTTAGTGAGGAGAACTGAGTCAAAGTGGCCCAGTGGGACGTCCACCATCTCAGCAATGCTGAGGATCTCGCCGTTGTCCTCGGCTTCTCCCTGGTAGTACTCCTGTCGATATTTCATGCCAGGTGCCGGATCGGCGGGAATGGCGATCCCGGGCAGGGCACCATTAACTCCGGCCTCGAACGAGCCGCTTGTGGAGACGATCGCACCGTTCTCGAATTCCGCAGTATCTTCGCCGAGGTACCAGATCGCTCCTTGTCCGTCCTGCGCATACCAGTCAAACGTGTCCTCGATAATACTGTCGCCCCGAAAAACGGTGTCGCGTACGACGCGCGCGGTGATTCCGTTGGCGACCTCCTTTGTGTCGGTTGTCACTGTCACGACAGCAGTCAGCTCGTCCGACAACGCCGCACAGCACGGTGGCAGAACCGTGACGATCACGCTCTGCGAGTATGCCGGTGAGGCCGTGTTAGCTGTGGCGGATGATGGCCAGGGCATCCCGGCCCATTTGCGAGAGCGGGTTTTTGAACGCTTTGCGCGGGTTGACGAGGCAAGGTCCTCGTCAAACGGCATCAGCAACGGCAGTGGACTGGGGCTCGCAATAGCCAGGGAGCTCATCGCCGGCCATGGCGGAACGATCGCGATCGACCCAGGCCAGGCTGCGGGCATCCGTTTCGTGGTTCGACTTCCTCTTTCTCGGGGGGCGACACGCCCGGGCCCGGTGTTCTAGGCTCATGACATGACAAACGACTTCCAGCGCACTCCGACGGCTATCGATCAGATCGCTGAGAAGTGGGTGGACACCCTCGTCGACCTCGACCCCACCGTCGGCACCTACATCGGGCGCACCGAGGGTGACGGACGGTATGGGGACTATTCACCGGCCGGGCACGAACGATTCGTCGACGAGGCGAAGAAGACGATCGCCCAACTGGATGCCGCCCACCCGATCGACAGCGTCGACGAGGTCACGCACACCGACCTGCGCAGTGAGTTGTCGCTGAGCGTGGAAAGTTCTGAAGCGCAGTTGCAGCTGCGCGACCTCAACGTCATCGCCTCGCCAGCTCAGGAGATTCGTGAGATCTTCGACCTCATGCCCACCAAAACCGTTGACGACTGGGCCAACATCGCGTCGCGTCTGGGGAATCTTCCCGCCGCCGTCGATGGATACATCGAGACGCTTCGCCTCGGCATCGAACGCGGCGTGACGCCGGCGCGCCGCCAGGTGCGTGAGGTGCTGGTTCAGGCTCAGCGCCACGCCGCCAACGACGGATTTTTCGCTGAATTCGCCGCCAACGCCGCGCTCGAGGACGGCACTCTACCCGCCTCCCTGGCTAAAGACCTCGGACGTGGTGCCCGCCGCTCGGCGACCGCCTACGACAAACTGGCAGCATTCTTCAGCACCGAGCTCGAGGGCAAAGCCACCGAAGACGACGCGATCGGCCGTGACCTGTATACCCTCGCCTCGCGCCGCTTTCTTGGCGCCACGATCGACCTCGACGAGACCTACGAGTGGGGAATCGAAGAGCTCGCCCGCATGGTGGACGAGCAGGAGAAGGTCGCCGACCAGATCAAACCCGGCGCGAGCGTGCTCGAAGCCATCGCCTACCTCGACACCGACCCGAGCCGCAAGCTGCACGGCACCCAGGCACTGCAGGAGTGGATGCAGAAGACCAGCGACAAGGCTGTGGCCGATCTGGCCGAAACCCAGTTCGACATTCCCGATGACATCAAGACCATCGAGTGCATGATCGCTCCCACCCAGGAAGGCGGCATCTACTACACCGGACCGACCGACGACTTTTCCCGGCCGGGCCGCATGTGGTGGTCCGTTCCGGTCGGGGTGACCGAATTCGACACCTGGCGCGAACTCACCACCGTTTACCACGAGGGCGTGCCCGGCCACCACCTGCAGATCGGTCAGGCTGTCTACAACCGGGCCAAACTCAACACCTGGCGTCGCCAGTTGGCCGGCACCTCCGGCCACGCCGAGGGCTGGGCGCTTTACGCTGAACGATTGATGGAACAGCTCGGCTACCTCGACGACCCGGCGGACCGTCTGGGCATGCTCGACGGGCAGCGGATGCGCGCCGCTCGAGTCGTCCTCGACATCGGCGTGCACCTCGGCAAGACGCTGCCGGACGGTTCAGGTCCGTGGACCGCGGACCATGCTTTCGAATTCCTCGGCCAGAACGTCAATATGAACGAGAGCTTCGTGAAGTTCGAGGTCAACCGCTACTTGGGCTGGCCAGGCCAGGCTCCGTCGTACAAGGTGGGGCAGCGCATCTGGGAGCAACTCCGCGACGCTGCGAAGCAGCGACAGGGTGCGGCCTTCTCGATCAAGGAATTCCACCGCTCGGCTCTCGACCTGGGTGGCGTGGGGCTCGACACGTTGCGGGCGGCGCTGCTGAAGTAGGCATCCCCCTGGTGCGGTCACGCTTCGGCCCGCCGGACTGCGTGTGCTGGTGAAGTTGCCCGTGAGGGAGTCTGGTAGCTAGGATAGAGTGTCACATTTGTGGCGCCTATCCGCTGCCATGCGCGGAGCGTTCCACGGTCTATACCGCGGAACATGCATAAATCTGAACGACTTTTCGCGTATGGCCCGACTATGTCCATCCTGGAGCAACTACTACATGACAATCGCAACGACCGAACGGGCACCCAAGCAGGTCGCCATCAACGACATTGGATCTGCTGAAGACTTTCTTGCCGCGGTCGAAAAGACTCTGAAATTCTTCAACGACGGAGACCTCATCGAGGGCACCGTTGTGAAGATCGACCGCGACGAGGTTCTCCTCGACGTTGGGTACAAGACCGAGGGTGTCATTCCCTCCCGCGAACTTTCCATCAAGCACGACGTTGACCCCTCCGAGGTTGTCAAGGTCGGCGACCTGGTCGAGGCCCTCGTTCTTCAGAAAGAAGACAAAGAAGGCCGCCTCATCCTTTCCAAGAAGCGCGCTCAGTACGAGCGGGCATGGGGCGACGTTGAGAAGATCAAGGAGTCCGACGGTGTTGTCACCGGTTCGGTCATCGAGGTCGTCAAGGGTGGACTCATCGTCGACATCGGCCTGCGCGGCTTCCTGCCGGCCTCGCTCATCGAGCTTCGCCGCGTTCGCGACCTGACCCCGTACCTGGGCCAGGAAATCGAAGCGAAGATCCTCGAGCTCGACAAGAACCGCAACAACGTCGTACTGTCGCGTCGCGCCCTGCTCGAGCAGACGCAGAGCGAAAGCCGCACCACGTTCCTCAACAACCTCCAGAAGGGACAGGTCCGCAAGGGCGTCGTCTCTTCGATCGTCAACTTCGGTGCGTTCGTCGACCTCGGCGGCGTCGATGGTCTGGTGCACGTTTCCGAGCTCAGCTGGAAGCACATTGAGCACGCCAGCGAGGTTGTTGAAGTTGGCCAGGAAGTCACCGTCGAGATCCTCGAAGTTGACCTCGACCGCGAGCGTGTCTCGCTGTCTCTCAAGGCCACCCAAGAGGACCCGTGGCAGGTCTTCGCCCGCACCCACGCCATCGGCCAGGTTGCACCGGGTAAGGTCACCAAGCTCGTTCCGTTCGGCGCGTTCGTTCGCGTTGCCGAGGGCATCGAGGGCCTTGTGCACATCAGCGAGCTCTCCGGCAAGCACGTCGAGCTCGCCGAGCAGGTTGTCTCGGTCGGCGACGAGGTGTTCGTCAAGGTCATCGACATCGACCTCGAGCGTCGCCGCATCTCGCTCAGCCTCAAGCAGGCCAACGATGGCGTCGACCCCGACGGCACCGAGTTCGACCCGGCGCTCTACGGAATGCTCACCGAGTACGACGACAAGGGCCAGTACAAGTACCCCGAAGGCTTCGACTCCGAGACCAACGAGTGGCGCGAAGGCTTTGACGAGCAGCGCGAAAAGTGGGAGCAGGACTACGCTGCAGCCCAAGCCCGTTGGGAAGCTCACAAGAAGCAGGTTTCGACCGCGAACGACGAGATCGCTGCCCCCAGCGACGTCGCACCGGCCGGCTCCGCCTTCTCGAGCGAGTCGGCTGGCGCCGGCACGCTCGCCGACGACGAAGCACTCGCGGCCCTCCGCGAGAAGCTCTCCGGCGGCAACTAGCAGTACAGCACGACACTGAATCAACGGGTCGCAACCTTCGGGGTGCGGCCCGTTTTGTGTACCGAACGTGCCACACCCGGCTCAGGGCTAAGTCCGGGTCGTGGGAGCATCACGGCCCACCGGGAGGTTCGTGATATACCTGATAATGAGGATCTATCCTCTTGTGATTTAGGATCGGCTGTTCACGAGGTCGTTGAAATCATTGAGTTTTCCACCGATGCACCCGAAGGCTGGATGGAATTCGAAATCGAATAGTTCCAGGCACTACGGTCCCATCGGAGAATGGTATGAATGGTTTTCACCCCCCAGACGACACAGACACCCGGTTCGAGGACAGCTCTGAGGCAACCGCTGCGCGGTCGGCCAACCTGAACGATGCGGATGCACCGAGCCTGTCTTTGTCAGTGGAGGTGCTCAATAGACGCCTGCATGACCTGCAGTTCTACACCCGGTCGCTGATTGAATCGAACATCGATTCATTGATGACGACGGATACCACGGGGATCATCACCGACGTCAATCAGCAGATGGTGGACCTCACCGGAAGAACCCGCGATGAACTCATCGGTGCTCCTTGCCGCAACTTCTTCACGAACCCGGCACGGGCCGACACAGCGATCGCCCGAGTTTTGACCGAGGACCGCCTCAGTGATTATGAGTTGACGGTACGCGCTTTCGACGGCACCGAAACCGTGGTGTCGTGCAACGCTGCGACCCTGCGAGACCGGGAGCGAACGGTCCGCGGAGTCGTCGCCGCAGCCCGTGACGTTACAGAGAGCAAGAAATTCGAACGTGCCCTCCTCGAGAAGATTTTCAAGCTCGAACAGGCGAACATTTCGCTCTCTGAGGACCTTGAGCGTGCAAAAGTCGATCTGCTTACTCCATTACAGGCCGTGGTCGAGTCGTCCGAAGCCCTGCGAAGCTGTACTGACGGAGACCTGAATACGACCCAGCAGGAGCGGATCGAGAAGATCTCCTCGCATGGCAAGCACCTGCTATCGCTGCTCAGCGAACTCATCGGCATGTCCACGGTAGAAACCGGGCTGGTCGACTTCGACTTTCACAACGTGGACGTTTTCGGTCTTCTCAGCGCCACCGCCGCGGCGGTGAATCACTCCGGTGAACCGCAGGTGTCGGTCAGCGTTGACGTCTCCGATGGGGTGGGTCTGTTCCCTCTCGATGCTACAAACGTCGAGCAAATGTTGGCTGTCCTGGTCGCCAACGCCCTGGCCGCGGGTAGCGATACTCCGGTGATCCTGAGCGCGCAAACCGTGGAACCGGGCATGGTGGGCGAATTCGAGGGGGTCCGTCCGCACTGGTCTTTCCCGCTGCCGGCAGGCGACTATGTCGACTACCTGCAGATTCGGGTTGAGGATCACGGGGTGGGCATTGCAGCTGAGGACCTGCCTACGGTTTTCCTGCCGTTGCGTAACGGCAGGTCCGACGCCGGCTGGAAGTCGAGCGGCGATGGCGTCGGCCTGGCCAAAGTAAAATTGTTGATCGAGCTGCAGGGTGGCACTCTCGGCGTGCAGGGGGCCCCCGGCGATGGCGCGACTTTCGCCATCTGGCTGCCCCGCCGCATTCTCGGGGCAGCCAGCAATGGTGCAGCGGGGGAAGAGGCTGCCAGGCCAACGCTGGAAACTCGGCTCGATGCAGGGCAGCCAACGGTCGGTGAGCTACACGTGTCGTCCGGGGCGCCTCAGGAACCTCACGACGAAAACAGCGACGCGCTCGCGGAACACGCATCTCCTGACCTGGTCGGCGCGGCCGACGCAGATTCCGATGTCGACGTTCAGAGTCTCGGCGAAGCCGTGGCCGATCTGGACGCTGAAACAAAGCGCTCAATCGCACTCGTGGTTGAAGACGATCAGAAATCGGCCAAACTCGTGCGGCTGCTCCTCGAAGCAGAAGGATTCCAGGTGATTGCGGCTCCGAGCGGCGAGGAGGCGCTCGAATTGGTGCATCGTACGGCCGTCAGCCTGATCACGCTCGACGTGCGGCTACCAGGAATGGACGGGTGGAAGTTCCTGATGAAGCTCCACGATTCGCCTGACTGGGCTTCCGTGCCGGTCGTGGTTATCGCAGGACTGGCGGACATGAGCCTGGCGCTGAGCCGTGGTGCTGCCGCCGTGCTGGAGAAGCCGCTCCAGCGAGCCGAGCTGCAGAAGTCCCTCGCCCTCCTCGGGTTTCGCCCAGACGACGCTCGCACCCGCTGCATCCTCGTTGTCGACGAAGACTGGGAGACCATCCAGAGGGTCGATTCCTATCTGGAACTCCCCGTTTATCGAGTCAAATCGGCGTTGACCGGTGAAGCGGCGATCACCGACGCCCTCTCGCTCAAACCGGACCTCATCCTGATCAACCTCATGATGGAAGACTTCAGCGGGTTCAAGATCGTGCGCGCACTCCAGGAGCACACCGCGACTCAGCACATCCCCGTTCTGGTAATGTCCTCGTCCCAGCTCACCGGCGAAGATCAAGCCGCCATCAACAGCGACCCTGGCCAGCCTGTACTGGCCATGGACCGGCCTGACTTCAACCGGGAGGTCTTGCTCGCCGAGGTCAAGCGTGCTCTCAGGGGAGCGGATGTCCAGAACCACCCGGCGAGCGGACGAGCAGGAGATAGCATGGAATGATGTATCTGATTGGGCTGACCGGCGGCATCGCCTCGGGAAAGAGCACCGTGGCGAAGATGCTGGCTGACCTTGGTGCCGTGATCATTGACGCCGATCAGCTGGCCCGTGAAGTGGTGCAACCCGGCACCCCCGGTCTCGCGGCGATAGCCGCCGAGTTCGGTGGCGATATTCTGCTCGCCGACGGCACCTTGAACCGCCCAGCGCTGGGTGCCATCATCTTTTCCGACCCGATTCGCAGAACACTGTTGAATAACATCACACATCCGGCGGTGCGCCAGCTCAGTCGCGACCAGATTGCCGCTGCTGCGGCAGCTGACCCGAGCGCCATCGTCGTCTACGACGTTCCGCTTCTGGCCGAGGCCGTCGCCGGCGGACTCGTCTCCTTTGACCTGGTCGTCGTCGTGCAAGCGGATGCCGACACCCGAATCCAACGGATGATGGAGTTGCGCGGTCTCACGCGCGCAGAGGCGACTCACCGCATCACCGCGCAGGCGAGCGACGCGGAGCGCCTCGCCCTGGCCGACGTGGTGATCGACAACACCGGCACCGTCGACGCCACCCTGGCTCAAGTCAACGCTCTCTCGGAGCGGGTGCGATCGGCCGAGGCCGCGCGACTGCCGTAAACCTGACATCCGCTGTTCACGATCGGCCGTGCAAAGCTGAGTGTCAGACCCCCTTTGTACAATGGAGTCATGGAACCCACGCGCGCTGTGAACCCCTTTGAAGTGGTCAGTGAGTACACACCGAGCGGAGACCAGCCCACGGCGATCGCCGACCTGACTGCCCGCATCAATGCCGGAGAAACCGACATCGTGCTGCTCGGCGCCACCGGCACTGGTAAGTCTGCGACGACGGCCTGGCTGATCGAGCAGGTGCAACGGCCAACACTGGTTCTGGCCCACAACAAGACTCTGGCGGCCCAGCTGGTCAACGAATTTCGCGACCTGATGCCGAACAACGCGGTGGAATACTTCGTCTCCTATTACGACTACTACCAGCCGGAAGCCTACGTTCCGCAGACCGACACCTTCATTGAGAAGGACTCCTCGATCAACGAGGAGGTCGAACGGCTGCGGCACTCCACCACCAATTCGCTGCTGAGTCGCCGCGACGTCATCGTGGTGTCGACCGTGTCGTGCATCTATGGTCTGGGCACGCCGCAAGGGTACCTCGATGCCATGATCGCGTTGCAGGTCGGCCAGAAAGTCAGCCGCGACTGGCTGGTTCGCAAATTCGTGGCCATGCAGTACAAGCGCAACGACGTCGATTTCTCCCGAGGTAATTTTCGAGTTCGCGGCGACACGATCGAGATCATCCCCATGTACGAAGAGCTCGCCATCCGCATCGAAATGTTCGGCGACGAGATCGAAGGACTCTACAGCCTGCATCCGCTCACCGGTGACATCGTCAAGAAACTCGACGCTGTCTCTGTTTTTCCCGGGTCGCACTACGTCGCGAGTGATGACGTCATGCGCCGGGCCATCGGCACCATCGAGATCGAACTGGCGGAACGACTCGAAGTTCTCGAGCGCGAAGGCAAACTGCTCGAAGCCCAACGACTGCGCATGCGCACGACCTTCGACCTCGAAATGATGGAGCAGATCGGGTTCTGCTCCGGCATCGAGAACTATTCCCGGCACATCGACGCGCGCGAACCGGGGGAGGCCCCGCACTGCCTGCTCGACTATTTTCCCGACGACTTCCTCATGGTCATCGACGAATCGCACGTGACCGTGCCGCAGATCGGTGCCATGTACGAGGGCGACTCCTCGCGCAAACGCACGCTGGTCGATCATGGTTTTCGGCTGCCGAGCGCGCTCGACAACCGACCGCTCAAGTTCAACGAGTTCAAGAACCGGGTCGGACAGACCGTGTACCTGTCGGCGACACCGGGCAAATACGAGATGGGAATCGCCGACGGCATTGTCGAGCAGATCATCCGCCCAACCGGGCTGATCGACCCGCAGATCATCGTGAAGCCGAGCGCCGGTCAGATCGACGACCTGCTCGAAGAGATTAAGAAGCGCACCGAACGCAACGAACGCGTGCTCGTCACGACGCTGACCAAGAAGATGGCCGAGAACCTCACCGACTTTCTCACCGAGGCCGGGGTGCGTGTGCGGTACCTGCACTCCGACGTCGACACCCTGCGTCGGGTCGAGCTGCTCACCGAGCTGCGCGCCGGCATCTACGACGTCCTGGTGGGCATCAACCTGCTGCGTGAGGGCCTCGACCTGCCCGAGGTGTCCCTCGTCGCCATTCTCGACGCCGACAAGGAAGGCTTCCTGCGGTCCGCAACCTCGCTCATCCAGACCATCGGGCGAGCTGCGCGCAACGTTTCCGGTGAGGTGCACATGTACGCCGATCGGCTCACCGCCTCGATGGAGAAAGCCATCGACGAAACCGACCGCCGGCGCGAAAAGCAGGTCGCCTACAACACCCTGCACGGCATCGATCCAACCCCGCTGCGCAAACGCATCGGCGATATCACCGAGGCCCTGGCCCGGGAGGAGGCCGACACCGCTGAGCTGCTCGCCGGCCGCGAGGCCCGGCGCAAGAGTTCGACGCCCAACCGGCGGGTGGGCCTGGCGGCGAACGGTGCCAACGATCTCGAATCGATCATCGCCGACCTCAACTCGCAGATGCTCGAAGCTGCCGGGGAGCTCAAGTTCGAGCTCGCCGCCCGCCTGCGCGATGAACTCTCCGAGCTCAAACGCGAGCTGCGCCAGATGGAGAAAGCCGGCCACCTGCAGTAGCCGTGCCCACCCTCCACCGGGCCATGGCGGATCGCGGCACGTGTTTGAGAAGCTGGCACTGGTTCAAACACGTGCGAACTTCTCTAACCAGTGCCACGAGAGCGGACGCCCCGAGCGAGGTGAGCACCGCATTGTCCCGGTGCCCGTCAGCGCGTGCGAGCCCGATCGTGATCGACGCCGTGACGAGCGCGATGATCGCCGTGAGAGCGACGACGTATTGCGGGTAGGTTGCCACGGCGCCACCGGCGGTGAGCGTTGCCCGGGACTTGGCCGAGACCGGTTCGCCGAGAATCGCGGCGAAATCCGCCAGATCGCCGACCCAGAGCTGGTCGTTCATACTCGAGTTCATCATCGTGTCGAGATAGTACGGAGTTGGGCAGCGGATGTCGGTGGGCGTGTCCTCCTGACTGGCATCCATCCGAGTTGAATCACTCGGGGCACGGTGTCAGCATTGATCCTCGGGAAGGCGAAGGTGGGTGCCGCCGAGGCGGTGCCGTCGGCATCCGCGTCCCCGAATCCCATCGGCGGTTTCTCGGCGCTGGTGAGAAGCCTGGCCTGGGCGCTCGGAAAAATGCTATCTACGGCGGCAACGACGTCGGGCCCGGTGGTCTACAGAACCTGTCCATACGGTGGCACGTCGAGGGAGGTCGTCAGGCTCACCGAAGCCGTGGGCAGCGGTGCGCCGTAGATGTAATCCGTGGTCGAATTCAGCTGCAACGTCGAAATGAGGGTCATCGCGAAGGTTGCCACGAAAACACAACTCATGATGGCCGCGAGGGCCGGAACGCTGCGACCAGGGTTACGGGCCACATCGCGGGTCGCGAGGCGGGCCCCCGGTCCGACCCGGGAAGCCACGCGGGCAGCCCAGCGCAGAATCATGGGAACGATCAAGACCGCCCCGATCTGCATGATGACCGGACCGGCGATGATCAGGGCGATCCCAAAGTTTACGAGTCTGATCTGATAGACGGGCATGTATGCGGCGCGCTCGACCACGCCGCCGATCACGGCGATGACCGCACCGAGGGCCAGCAGAACGAGTCCAGCAACCGTGCGGCGTCGCGTCACTCGCGGCGGACGCTGCGCGCCGCGCAGCGCCGCCAGAACGTCGATGCGCCCGGCCGCTCGGGCTGGAACCGTGGCCGCGCACCAGCCTGCGAGCACGGCAAAGCCAGCGATGACAATGAAGGACACCACGTCGAGGTGAAAGCCCGGATACCGAGCCGCGCTGCCGTTCGCCGAAATCTGCATGAAGATCCAGGCACCAGTGAGGCCGAGCACCGTTCCCAGTGCCGCTCCGAGAGCGCCGAGAATGACACCGCCGAACGACACGACGCCAATCAGCATCCGTTTGTCGCCGCCGACGCTCGCCAGGGTCGCGAGGGTGCGCTGCTGGGTACGGGCGCCGACGGTGAACGCGGCTCCAGCCAGCAGCGCGACCTCGAACAGGGCGAATCCGCCGAGCAGGGCAATGAACAAGTTGGTAGAGGTGTCCGTGGTATCGCCAGAGCTGTAGATGTAGCTCCCCACAGGCGGCGGGTCGAGCAGAACGGTGCGCGACAGCACGGTCGCCCCGCGCGGGTTGAGCTCCCCGATCTGGCTCCAGGTGAGTCCGTGTCGGGTAGGTACCACTCGGTCAGCAGGTCGTCGCCGGGCATGACGCCATCGAAGACTCCGGGCATTCCGTAGAACGACACCGCAGCGTCGTCGAGACTCGCGGTGCGAATCGTGCCAACAATAGTGAACGATTCGGCGATGGGCGCCGTGAATGTCGCTGTCGACCCGATCTGCGTCCCGAGTCGTTCCAGGGTGGCCGCGGTCACCATGATCTCGTGGTCAGCGCTCGGGACGGAGCCGGCCGTCATATCCCATTTTCCGGCGAATGCCGGGTGCCACCGCTGCGCCCACCGGAGAGCGAATTCGGTTCAATACTCAGGCCGGCGACCCCGCGAGCAGGCACGACACAGCGGATGCCCGCGACTCGTCCGCGATGCGTCCGTCGCGCAGAAAGACGATCCGGTCCGCCCAGGCCGCGTGGCGGGCATCGTGGGTGACCAGGATGCCGCCGGCACCGGCGTCGACTCGCGAGCGGAGCATCCGCAGCACGAGCTCGCCGGTCGTGCTGTCGAGGGCTCCGGTGGGCTCATCGGCGAGAATCAACGACCGGCCGCCGACGACCGCGCGGGCGATCGCCACGCGCTGTTGCTGGCCGCGCGACAAATCGGAGGGAAAATGCTGGGCCCGGTCGCCGAGCTCGACGATATTGAGCGCATCGAGTGCTGGACGGTGTGCCTTCGTCGAGGTCCACCCGTCGAGTTCGAGTGGCAGGGCCACGTTCTCGAGCGCGGTCAGCGAGGGAATCAGGTTGAAATCCTGAAACACGAAGCCGAGGCTGCGCCGCCGCAGCGTCGCAAGTTCCGGGCCGAGAGCTGGCTGAGCCAGTGGCCCTCGACGATGACCTCCCCGGCCGTCGGCGGGGTGAGCCCGCCGGCCACGGTCAGCAGAGTCGACTTTCCCGAACCGGATGCCCCCATCACCGCCACGAGTTCGCCGCGCCGCACTGACAGGTCAATTCCGGCGAGGGCGGTGATTGCGGTCTCGCCGCGCCCGTACTGCATCGACACGCCGTCGAGTTGCAGGAGAATGTCACTCATGCGCCGGCCTGCAATGTCTTGGCCGGGCGACCACGCTTGGGTACCTCGGTGTTGAGCGGCAGCGGCGCGGCGAAACCGGCTGCCCGCGCCCGGGCGAGCCGACTCTCCGAGTGGTCGAGCCAGCGAGCTTCGGCCTCGGCGGCGAAGATGAGCGAGTCGATCACGAGCAGCCAGGCCAGTTGCTCGGAAGATTCCGGGTCGGTCGTTGCGTTCTTGGTGCGGGTCAGCTCCTGCAGGGTGCGCATGGTCGCGGTGCGCTGCACCTGAATCACCTGGGCAATATCCACGCCCGGCAGCGTCACTGCGATCGCGAGCTTGATGGCCAGCTCGTCGCGGGTGGCCAGGGTTCGCACCACGGGGGAGCCTAGCCACTCGGCGACCTCGGTGCGGCCGGCATCCGTTATCTCGACGTAGTTTTGACCCTCGGCGTCGATGTCAGCCTTCCGCACCAGGCCGTCCCGTTCGAGCCGGTCGAGAGTGTTGTAGATCTGGCCCACGTTGAGCGGCCAGGTCGATCCAGTACGGCGGTCAAATTCAGACCGCAACTGGTAGCCGTAGCACGGCCCCTGGTTCAGGATGGCGAGCAGACTCTGGCGAACGGACATACGACCTCCGGCAATTCACGCGACTAATAACTACTGAGTATATACATACTCGGAAACACGAGGGCGACTCGTTAGACTCGAGTCTGGGAAAGTGGCACGAATTACCAGCCGCGAGAGGGCCCCCACGCGTGCTGTGAGCGCAATCGGAGGGGCAATGATGCCCGCTGTACGAGACTGTCAGTGGCGTTGCATAGACTCAATGAGTGTCGATTACCAAGGTAGAAACAGGTCCAAAACTCAGTGTGCGCGGAGCCCGCGTACACAATCTCCACAACGTCGATCTGGAGATCCCGCGCGATTCGCTCGTGGTCTTCACCGGCCTCTCCGGGTCGGGCAAGTCGTCGCTCGCCTTTGACACCATCTTCGCCGAGGGGCAGCGGCGCTATGTCGAGTCGCTCTCCGCTTACGCTCGCCAGTTTCTCGGGCAGGTTGACCGGCCCGACGTGGATTTCATCGAAGGCCTGAGCCCGGCGGTCTCGATCGACCAGAAGTCGACCAACCGTAACCCTCGGTCCACGGTCGGCACCATCACCGAAATCTACGACTACATGCGCCTGCTCTGGGCCCGCATTGGGGTGCCCCACTGCGCCGTCTGCGGCGAGATCATCCAGTCACAAACCGTGCAGCAGATCGCCGACCAGCTGATGGAGCTGAAGGCTGGCACCCGCTACCAGGTGGTCAGCCCGATCGTCTCGCAGAAGAAGGGTGAGTTCGTCGACCTGTTCCAGGAACTTGCCGGCGGCGGTTACTCCCGCGCCATCGTCGACGGCACCCAGATTCAGCTGAGCGAACCGCCCGTGCTCAAGAAACAGCAGAAGCACGACATCGCCGTCATCGTCGACCGCCTCGTCGCCGGGCCCGAACTGCTCAGCCGCCTCACGGATTCGCTCGAGACGGCGCTCAAACTCACCGACGGCCTCGTGCAGATCAACTTTCTCGACGAGGAAGGCGACAAGGCCTGGCAGAACTACTCCGAAAAGCTGTCGTGCCCGAACAACCACCCGGTGCAGCTGACCGAGATCGAACCACGCACCTTCTCTTTCAATGCCCCGTTCGGCGCCTGCCCGGAGTGTTCCGGCCTGGGCACCCGCATGTCCGTCGACGAAGACCTTCTCCTGGGCGACCCTGATCTGAGCATCGCCGAGGGCGTCGTGCTGCCCTGGACCACCCAGGGCAAAGGCCTGTTCCAGTATTACGAGAAGCTGCTCGACGGTCTCGCCCGTGACCTCGGCTTCTCGCTCGACACCCCCTGGGGCGAACTCAGTCACGAGGTGCAGAACGCTGTCATGCGCGGCGACAACTTCGAGGTTCGGGTCAAGTGGAAGAACCGCTACGGCCGGGAAATGAGCTACACCTCCGGCTTCGAGGGCGTCGTGCCCTATATTGAACGTCAGTACCTGCAGGCCGAGAGCGACACCCAGCGCCAGCGCTGGTCTGAATATTTGCGTGAGGTCGACTGCCACGTCTGCAAGGGCACCCGGCTCAAGCCCGAGGTGCTCGCCGTGCTCGTGCACGACGCGAGCATTGCGGATGTCTGCGCGCTCAGCTTGAGCGACGCCCGCGCGTTCATGGACAAACTCACCCTCACCGACCGGGAGGCGGCCATCGCCGCCCAGGTCCTGCGTGAGATACGGGCCCGCCTCGACTTTCTGATTCGGGTGGGGCTGAACTACCTCAACCTCGCCCGCGCCGCGGCGACCCTCTCCGGCGGTGAAGCGCAGCGCATCCGCCTGGCCACGCAGATCGGTTCCGGCCTCACCGGTGTGCTCTACGTGCTCGACGAACCGAGCATCGGCCTGCACCAGCGCGACAACCGGCGCCTGATCGAGACGCTGGTCACCCTGCGGGACCTCGGAAACACCCTCATCGTGGTTGAGCATGACGAAGACACGATCAAGACCGCCGACTGGGTCGTCGACATCGGCCCCGGCGCCGGCGTCAACGGCGGGCACGTGGTGCACTCCGGCTCCTACACAGGACTGCTGGCCAACACCAAGTCACTCACCGGCGACTACCTGTCCGGACGCAAGTCCATCGCCACGCCGAAGACCCGCCGCCCGGTCGACCCTGAACGCCTGATCGGCGTCACCGGTGCCGAGGCAAACAACCTGCAAAAGGTCTCGGTGACCTTCCCGCTCGGTACCTTCACGGCCGTCACCGGAGTAAGCGGCTCCGGCAAGTCGTCGCTCGTCAACGACATCCTGTACCGGGTGCTCGCTAACCGGCTCAATGGCGCCCGCAAGCTGCCGGGCAAGCACACCCGGGTCACCGGATTGGAACAGCTCGACAAGGTCATCCACGTCGACCAGGCGCCGATTGGTCGCACCCCACGGTCCAACCCGGCCACCTACACCGGGGTGTTCGACAAGATCCGCACCCTGTTCTCCGAGACCATCGAATCCAAAACCCGCGGCTACCTGCCCGGTCGGTTCAGCTTCAACGTCAAGGGTGGGCGCTGCGAAGCCTGCTCGGGCGACGGCACGATCAAAATCGAGATGAATTTTCTGCCCGACGTATATGTGGCGTGCGAGGTATGCGGGGGAGACCGGTACAACCGCGACACCCTCACCGTGCACTACAAAGGCAAGAACATCGCCGAAGTGCTGGACATGCCCATCAGCGAAGCGGCCGATTTCTTCGAACCGATCTCGTCCATCCACCGGTTCCTTAAGACGCTCGTTGAGGTCGGGCTCGGCTATGTGCGCCTCGGCCAGAGCGCCACCACCCTCTCCGGCGGCGAAGCCCAGCGGGTGAAGCTCGCCACCGAGTTGCAGCGCCGCTCCAACGGGCGCAGCGTGTACGTGCTCGATGAGCCCACCACCGGCCTGCACTTCGAAGACGTGCGCAAACTGCTGCTCGTTCTGAACAGCCTCGTCGACAAGGGCAACACCGTTATCGTGATCGAGCACAACCTCGACGTCATCAAGAGCGCCGACTGGGTGATCGACCTCGGTCCAGAAGGCGGCTCCGGCGGCGGTAAGGTGCTCGCCACTGGCACGCCAGAGCACCTCGCCACGGTCAAGAAGAGCTTCACCGGTTCGTTCCTCAAGGAGGTTCTGGCCGCCGGCTAGGCGGCAATCGGCTATGTCTGATGCGCTGAGCTATCGCCCGAAAACGGGCGAGATTCCCACGACCCCCGGGGTGTACCGCTTTCGCGACGCGACCGGACGCATCCTCTATGTCGGCAAAGCCAAGAACCTGCGGGCACGGCTGAGTAACTACTTTGCCCCGCTACACAGCCTGCACGAACGTACCCGGCGCATGGTGACCACCGCGACGGGTGTGGAATGGACGGTGGTCGGCACCGAAGTCGAGGCCCTGCAGCTCGAGTGGATGTGGATCAATGAGTTCGATCCGCCGTTCAACGTGCAGTTCAAAGACGACAAGTCCTACCCGTACCTCGCCGTGACCCTGGCTGACGAGGCTCCGCGCGCACTGGTGACCCGCACCGAGGGCATCAAGGGAGCGCGCTACTTCGGACCGTATCCCAAGGTCTGGGCCGTGCACGAAACCATCGAACTGATGCTCAAGGCCTTTCCCATCCGCACCTGCAACACCGCTAACTACAAGCGGGCAATGCAAAGCGGCAAGCCCTGCTTTGCCGGGCAGATCGGGCGCTGTTTCGGCCCCTGCTCCGGACTGGTCTCGATGGAGGACCACCGGGCGATTGTCAATGAGTTCGTCAGCTTCATGAGCAGCCACGACAAGAAGCTCATCAACGAACTCACCCAGGAGATGAAAGACGCGGCTGCCGCCCAACAGTACGAAATAGCGGCTAAGCGTCGCGACCAGGTGCGGGCGCTCAACGCCGTGCTCGAGAAGAGCGCGGTCGTGCTGCGCGATAACGTAGACATCGATTTGTTCGCCATCGAGCAAGACGAACTGGCAGCCGCCGTGCAGCTGTTCATCGTGCGTGGCGGGCGCATCCGCGGTGTTCGCGGCTGGATGGTCGACAAGGAACTCGATGTCACTACGAGCGAACTCATCGACTCCATGATGCGCACCGCCTACAACGCCGACGCCTTGCCGCCACGCGAAATCGTCCTTCCCGAACTGCCCGACGATGCCGAGGCCCTCGAAACCTGGCTGGCCGAGCGAGCCGGACGCAAGGTGCGCCTGGTCGCCGCCCAGCGCGGTGAGAAGGCCGCCCTGCTCGTCACGGCCGGCAACAACGCCAAGCAGGCACTCATGCTCTACAAAACCCGCCGCAGCTCGGACTTCGTCGCACGGTCAAAAGCCCTCGAAGACATTCAGGACGCCCTCGAGATGCCCGCCGCCCCGCTGCGCATGGAGTGCTACGACGTGTCGCACCTCAGCGGCACCAATATCGTCGCCTCCATGGTCGTCTTCGAAGACGGCCTGCCCCGCAAAGACGAGTACCGACGCTTCAACATTCCCGAATCAACCGATGACACTGACTCGATTTACCAGATTCTTTCTCGTCGGCTCGCCTACCTGAAACCCGACTCCTTCCCAGCGAATGCCGCCGGTCCAGCACTGAACGCGGCGGCCGATGGCGACCAGAACGACGTCGCCCAGGTCGAGCA
Source organism: Cryobacterium sp. TMT1-3 (assembly GCF_004402315.1). Taxonomy (NCBI): domain Bacteria; kingdom Bacillati; phylum Actinomycetota; class Actinomycetes; order Micrococcales; family Microbacteriaceae; genus Cryobacterium; species Cryobacterium sp. TMT1-3. The sequence goes on along the minus strand of NZ_SOFW01000006.1, from coordinate 189,851 downwards.
GAAGCGTGCCAAGTTTAAATACCAGCCGAACCTCCTCATCGTCGACGGCGGCCAACCGCAGGTAGCGGCCGCGAAACGTGCCCTCGCCGAATCCGGTGTCACCGGCATTCAATTGTGCGGAATCGCCAAGCGGCTCGAAGAAATCTGGCTCCCCGACTCCGACTACCCCGTGATTCTGCCCCGCAACAGTGATGCACTGTTTCTCATCCAACGCATCCGCGATGAAGCACACCGATTCGCGATCACGCATCAGCGCATTCGCCGCAGGAAGGACATCTCCTCCATTCTGGCGGAGATCGCCGGGCTGGGGCCGGCCCGAGTGAAGGTCTTGTTACAACATTTCGGGTCGGTGTCGCGGCTGAAGGTCGCTTCCGCGGCGGAAATAGCGGATGTCCGCGGTATCGGCCCGGTGCTGGCCGAGTCCATCCACGCCCACCTGCGCGCGTGAAGGGTCCGGCGCTGGGTAGGCTGGATAACCCACCAACTTCTCATGAAGGCGATTTCCAAGAATGACTACGGACCCCGACAAGCAGGAAGTGCTGATCGTCACGGGAATGTCCGGGGCGGGACGTTCCACCGTTGCCAACGCGTTGGAAGACCTCGACTGGTATGTGGTCGACAACCTGCCGCCACAGATGCTGCGACCTCTGGTCGATTTGGTCGAACGCGCCGGCACCAACCTGCCCCGAATCGCCGCGGTCGTCGATATTCGGGGCCGCGACCTGTTCGGTGACTTCCTCGAGACCGTGCAACTGCTGCGCAGTGGCACCCAGGTACAGGTCATCTTTCTCGAAGCCAGGGACGACGCGCTCGTGCGCCGTTTCGAATCCGTGCGCCGCCCGCATCCGCTGCAGGGGGACGGCACTCTGCTGGACGGTATCGCGGCAGAACGGTCCAGACTGCTCGCGGTGCGGGAATCCAGCGACCTCGTCATTGACACCTCAGATCTCAACGTGCACCAGCTCGCGACGACGATCACCGAGCGGTTCGCGGCTGAGGGCCGCGCGGGGGTGCAACTGACCATCATGAGTTTCGGCTTCAAGTACGGCCTGCCAACCGACGTCGATCTGGTCGTGGACGCCCGTTTTCTACCGAACCCGTTTTGGATCCCGGAACTTCGCGCGCACACCGGCGTTGACCCCGAGGTGAGAGACTTTGTACTCGCGCAAACCGGTGCCCGTGAGTTCATCGAGCACTATGCCGCCGCCATGGCACCCGTGCTGGCCGGCTACCAGCGAGAAAACAAACGTCACGCCACCATCGGCATCGGCTGTACCGGCGGCAAGCACCGTTCCGTCGCGATGGCCAGAGAACTGGCGTCCCGGCTCGAAAAACTTCCCGGAGTCGCGGTCAATATCAAGCACCGCGATCTCGGACGCGAATAAGCGAGGCGGGGCGCAGCATCCGCTCCCCGGCCTTTCACCACTCAGACGTAACGCAACTGATCAACAGAATGGAAAAGCGATTGGCACTCACCGCCGACGTTAAAGATGAACTTTCGCGTGTGGAGGTCTCCAAGACCACCGTGCGCGCGGCCGAACTGGCCACGATTCTCCGGTTCTCCGGCGGATTGCACATGATCAGCAGCCGCATCGCGATCGAATCGGAACTCGACACGGCCATTCTGGCCCGCCGGGTGCGCAAAGACCTCGCCGAGCTGTACGGGGTGCGCAGCGCCCTGCAGGTCATCGCCGCAACCGGAATTCGTCAGTCCAGCCACTACCTCGTGCAGGTGATCGAGGGCGGCGAGACGCTGGCACGCCAGACCGGCCTGCTGGATGCTCGCCGCCGACCGATCCGCGGGCTGCCGAACCGGCTGACCACGGGCTCGAAGGAAGAAATCGCCGCCGTCTGGCGCGGGGCATTCCTCGCCCACGGAACCCTGACCGATCCGGGCCGCTCCGCAGCTTTGGAAGTCGTCTGCCCCGGCAACGAGGCCGCGATGGCGCTGGTCGGAGCGGCGGGACGCCTCGGCGTCGCGGCCAAGGCTCGTGAAGTGCGCGGAGTGCATCGCGTCGTCATCCGCGACGGCGACGCCATCGGCGCGATGCTCGTGCACATGGGTGCGACCAACACCGTGCTCAACTGGGAAACTTTGCGCCAGCGCCGCGAAGTGCGTGCCACGGCCAACCGGCTGGTCAACTTCGATGACGCGAACCTTCGGCGATCCGCCGAGGCCGCAGTCGCCGCCTGCGCCCGGGTGCAACGGGCCATGGACATCCTCGGTGAGGATATCCCCAAGCACCTCCGTTACGCGGGAGACCTGCGACTAAACTTCCGGGACTCCAGCCTTGACGAGCTGGGCCACCACGCCGATCCGCCCATGACCAAAGACGCTGTTGCAGGCCGCATTCGACGCCTGCTTGCCATGGCCGACAAGAAAGCGGTCGAACTCGGCGTTGAAGGAACCGATGTTGACTATCCGGTTCATTCCGATGGCGCTTAAAGCGGCGAATTCTGTGGCTCGCAACGCCCGCAGGTAGACTAAATCGTCGCTTACAACGCCGCCGCACCCGGTGCGGTGGCACAACTCACAAGGAGATAAGTAATGGCCGAATACACCCTGCCCACCCTTGATTATGACTATGCGGCTCTCGAGCCCAGCATCAGCGGCACCATCATGGAACTCCACCATGGCAAGCACCACCAGGCCTACGTCACCGGCGCCAACACGGCACTGGCCCAGCTCGCGGAGGCCCGCGACAGCGGAAACCTCGCCAACGTGAACAAACTGCAAAAGGACCTGGCCTTCAACCTCGGCGGCCACGTCAACCACTCCATTTTCTGGACGAACCTGTCGCCGAACGGCGGCGACAAGCCGGTCGGTGAGCTCGCTGCTGCGATCGACGACAACTTCGGCTCTTTCGACAAGTTTCAGGCGCATTTCACCGCCGCGGCACTTGGCGTTCAGGGTTCCGGCTGGGCCGTCCTCGCTTGGGACTCCATCGGGCAGCGCCTGATCATCCAGCAGTTCTTCGATCAGCAGTCCAACTTCGCGGCCGGAACCGTGCCGGTTCTCATGCTCGATGTCTGGGAGCACGCCTACTACCTCGACTACCGCAACGTGCGAGCCGACTATGTCAAGGCTTTCTGGAACATTGCGAACTGGGCAAACGTGCAGAAACGTTTCGACGTTGCACGCGAGAAGACGAACGGCCTGCTGCTACTCTCGTAACCCTGCCGGTGCCCCGAACGATTCGGGGCACCGAGGTTCCCGTCCCCGTCCTCTTTTCATCGCGCCAAGTGGCGCCTTTTCTCAATCAGGAGCTATCAGTGTCCGTAAAGATCGGCATCAACGGATTCGGCCGCATTGGTCGTAACTACTTCCGAGCAGCCCTTGCCAAGGGCAGCGACATTGAAATTGTCGCTGTCAACGACCTCAGCGACCCCGCGTCGCTCGCCCACCTGCTGAAGTATGACTCTGTCGGCGGTCGCCTGAACGCCACCGTCGAGGTCGATGGGGACAACATCATCGTCAACGGCAAGCCCATCAAGGTGCTTGCCGAGCGCGACCCGGCCAACCTGCCCTGGGGGGCGCTGGGCGTGCAAATCGTCATCGAGTCCACCGGTCGTTTCACCAAAGCCGTCGACGCACAGAAGCATATCGAAGCCGGTGCCAAGAAGGTCATTGTCTCCGCCCCCGCAACGGGTGCCGACGTCGCGACCCTCGTGCTCGGTGTGAACGAGAACACCTATGATGCCGCGATCCACAACATCATCTCGAACGCGTCGTGCACCACGAACTGCCTCGCGCCGCTCGTCAAAGTGTTCCTCGACAATTTCGGCATCGAACGTGGCCTCATGACCACCATCCACGCCTACACCGCAGACCAGAACCTGCAGGACGGCCCGCACAACGACCTGCGACGTGCCCGCGCTGCCGCACTCAACATCATCCCCACCTCGACCGGCGCGGCCAAGGCCCTCGGCATGGTCATTCCAGAGAGCGTCGGCAAGCTCGACGGTTACGCTCTGCGCGTTCCGGTCCCGACCGGCTCGATCACCGACCTCACCGTCACCGCGTCCCGCGCGGTGACGGTCGAAGAAGTGAACGCCGCGTACAAGGCTGCCGCCGAGGGACCGCTCAAGGGCATCCTCAGCTACACCGAGGACCCGATCGTGTCCAGCGACATCGTTGGCGACCCGCACTCGTCGATCTTCGACGCCGGACTCACCAAAGTGATCGGTGACCAGGTCAAGGTTGCTGCGTGGTATGACAACGAGTGGGGCTACTCCAGCCGTCTCGTCGACCTCACCGAGTTCGTCGCCGAGCGACTCTAAGGGCCGCGCGGTGACGTTACGCACGATTGATTCGCTCGGACCGCTGCGCGGCAAGCGGGTTATTGTTCGCTTTGACCTGAATGTGCCGTTGAAAAACGGTCAGATCACCGACGACGGACGAGTGCGGGCGTCACTGCCCACCCTCAACGCCCTCGTCGCTCAGGGCGCCCGCGTGGTGATCGTCTCTCACCTTGGGCGCCCCGACGGGGCGGTTGATCCCCAATACAGCCTCAAGCCCGTTGCCGCTCGCTTGAGCGAACTGGTGAATCTCCCGGTAGCCTTTGCCACCGACACCGTCGGCGACTCAGCTACCCAGTCCGTCGCTGCGCTGAACGACGGCGACATTGTCGTTCTGGAGAACCTGCGCTTCAACGCCGGTGAAACCAGCAAAGCGGATGCCGAGCGCGTCGCCTTCGCCGAGCAACTCGCTCGGCTTGGTGACGCCCTCGTCTCCGACGGATTCGGGGTTGTGCACCGTAAGCAGGCGAGCGTCTACGATCTGGCCTCGCTCTTGCCGAGTGCCGCCGGGCTGCTCATTGCCGCCGAACTCGACGTACTCGATCGTCTCACCGAGAAGCCGGACGTACCGTACACGGTCATCCTCGGCGGCTCCAAGGTCAGCGACAAGCTCGGCGTCATCGGACATCTGCTGCCCCGGGTGAATTCCCTGCTCATCGGCGGCGGCATGCTGTTCACCTTCCTCGCCGCCCAAGGGCACCAGGTCGGCGCCAGCCTGTTGGAGAGCGACCAGATCGAAACTGTTCGCGGCTACCTCGCTGAAGCCCAACGTCTTGGTGTGAAAATCGTGCTTCCGACCGACGTCGTGGTGGCATCCCGGTTCGGTGCCGACGCTGAGCACGTAATCACTCCGGCTGATGGCATCGAAAATACACCGTTCGGCGCTGCCGGACTCGGCCTGGATATCGGGCCCGAGACCGCGGCAGCCTTCGCACAGATCATCCGTGCATCGAACACCGTGTTCTGGAACGGTCCGATGGGTGTTTTTGAACTGGCACCATTCGCGGAGGGCACCCGAACGGTGGCCGCCGCACTCACCGAGGTCACCGGCCTCAGCGTGGTCGGTGGCGGTGATTCGGCCGCTGCCGTGCGCATCCTCGGTTTCCACGACGACCAATTCGGTCATATTTCTACCGGCGGTGGCGCTAGCCTCGAATTCCTCGAGGGCAAGCGTCTACCAGGACTGGAGGTCCTCGGATGGCAGTGAATATCAACCCTCGGCGCACACCGCTGATCGCGGGCAACTGGAAGATGAACCTGGACCACCTCCAGGCAATCGCCTTCGTTCAGAAGTTGGCCTGGAACCTCAAGGACGCCGGGCACGACTTCGCCGCGGTCGAGGTCGCCGTCTTCCCACCGTTCACCGATCTGCGCAGCGTGCAAACGCTCGTGTCGGCCGACAAGCTTCCGCTGGCCTTCGGTGCTCAGGATGTGTCAGCCCACGACTCCGGTGCCTATACGGGTGAGATCTCCGGTGCGTTTCTGGCGCAGCTGGAATGCCAGTACGTCATCATCGGGCACTCCGAACGCCGAATCCTGCACAATGAGACCGACGAGCAGGTCGCCGCCAAGGTGACGGCGGCGCTGAAGCATAACCTCGTACCGCTCATTTGTGTCGGAGAGAGTGCCGAGGACCTCGCCGTCCATGGTCCGAGCGCCGTCCCGGTCGCGCAACTGCGGGCAGCCCTCGCCGGCGTCACAAACGCGGCCGACATCGTCGTAGCCTACGAGCCGGTGTGGGCGATTGGCTCCGGCCAGGCCGCCACACCGGAGCAGGCCGAGCAGGTCGCCGCAGCGTTGCGCGGCGTCCTCGTCGACACCCTCGGGCAAGACGTCGCCGATAAGACTCGAATTCTGTACGGCGGCTCGGTCAAGAGCGGCAACATTGCCGCTTTCATGCGCGAACCCAACGTCGACGGAGCCCTGGTCGGCGGTGCGAGCCTGGACATTCCAGAGTTCTCCAGTATCGTTCGCTATCACAAGCACGTCGGAGTCTAACCCGACGCTTTCCCGACACCAGGTGGCGAGGTGGTTGCCCCCGGGGGCAACCACCTCGCTCCCGTGTAAAGGGTATAATTACGATGGTCTGGGCGCCAGAGTTGCGCCCACCGTGTTTTGAAAGGTTTCGTGTGGAGATTCTCCAGGTCGTCATGCAGGTGCTCGTCGGAATTACGAGCCTCCTGCTCACCATGCTCATTCTGCTGCACAAGGGGCGGGGTGGTGGGTTGTCCGACATGTTCGGGGGCGGTGTGACATCGAACCTTGGAGCCTCAGGGGTTGCCGAGCGCAACCTCAACCGCATCACGATCATCCTGGGCCTGCTCTGGATCTCCTGCATCGTGGTGCTCGGTTTGATCACCAAGTTTGACACCGGGGCTTAACTTTTCGCTCTTCACGGAGTTACCCTGTGCAGGGTTAACAACTGCACGGTTAACAACTGCAGGGTTAACAACTCCAGGGTTAACAACTGCAGGGCCAACGCCTGCAGAGTCAACACCTGCAGACTCAGGTAACGGTAGTTCAGCAACAGAACCAATAACTGCTCGATAATGCGGCGCACAACTGCACGAGTCAACGGAGGAACAAGATGGCATCAGGCGGCAGCGCAATTCGTGGCTCGCGTGTAGGCGCGGGCCCCATGGGCGAGCAGGACCGGGGTTTTCACGCGGACCGCATCAAGGTTTCCTACTGGGATGCACTCGGCAATGAGACCGTACGGTACTTCGCCGCGAGCCTTCCCGACGAGGAGATTCCGGTGACCATCGATTGCCCGTCATCCGGGCTGCCGGCCGGCCGCGATAAGGAGAATCCTCCGTCAGTCGTAAAGCTCGAGCCCTACAAGACGCACCTGGCTTACGTTAAGGAACGTCGCACCGAGGAAGAAGCAGAGTCGCTCCTTGAAGAGGCACTGAATCAGCTGCGCGTTCGTCGCGGAAAGTTGTCTCCCACGAACTGACGCACGACGCAGAAGCCGGCTCTCGAGAAATCGACAGCCGGTTTCTTTGTTCTCAGGGAGAGTTCTCCACGACGGGTTCATCCGGGACCGCCGACATTTTGACTACGCCGGTGCGATGAGGTTTTCCGGAACCTGGGCTGCCGCGTCACTGTCCACAAAGAACATCGTACGGTGGCGTCCCTTGATTCCCGCTGCCGGAACCTCGTCGCGGCTCGCGCCGGCCAGTGCGAGTCCGAGCGCTGAGGCCTTGTCGGATCCGGCCAGAACCAGCCAAACCCGGTCAGAGGAATTGAGCACGGGACGCGTCAGCGACAAACGATCAGCCGGCGGCTTTGGCGAGTCGCGCACGGTGATCACACTGGCCTCACGCTCCCGAATGCCCGCCCGATGCGGGAACAGCGACGCGACATGCCCGTCTGGTCCGACTCCGAGAAACGTCACGTCTAAACGGGGGTACTGGGCACCCTCCGGCGCGTGGGCCAGCAACTCGGCCGTATACCGAGCGGCTGCGGCCTCGAGGGGGTCGGTCCCGGTTTCAGCCGGATCATCCGACGCTCCGAACGCGTGGATGTTGGCGCGCGGAACATCGATGTGGTCGAGAAGAGCTGCCCGTGCCTGCAACTCGTTGCGCTCGGGGTCAGCGCGCGGAAGCCAACGTTCGTCACCCCACCAAAAATTAACCCGAGACCAATCGATGGTGTCTCGTGCGGCCGACTCATTGATGGCCGCCAGGACTGCGATTCCCACGGAGCCACCGGTCAGCACAACATGCGCTTCGTCTTGTTCTTGGAGCACGTCGACCATGTTCGTCAGAAAACGGGCCGCGACCGACCCGGCCAGCGCCTGCTTGTTCTGGTGCACCAGCACGCGGCGATCATTTGTCACGGTCACACTCCGGTTCCTGAGCTCACCACGTCATCGAGTTGCGGCAGACCGCGGGTGATGACCTCACCATACAGCTCGTCGGGATCAAGTCGACGCAGTTCGTCGGCCAGACAGTCGCGCAGGCTCCGACGTTTGAGGGTCAGATCCTGCATCGGCTGTCCCGGCTGGCTGAGCGTGGCGATGTCGGGGACTTCACGTTCGAGGGAGATCGTCCCGGACGCCCGGGTGAGGTGAACCCCGTGCACGCCATTGGCGAGGGGGCCGGTGGTCAATTCGTAGTCCACGGGCACCTGCAGCTGCATCTGCAGCCATGCGGCCAACAGGGTGGTCGACGGTGAGGCCGCAGCGCCGGTGACCTGGATGCCCGTGACCGGTTCGTAGGGCGGCTGGTCCAGCACGGCGGCCAGCTGAGCGCGCCACAGCGTCAGGCGGGTCCAGGCAAAGTCGGTGTCACCAGGACGGTAGCTTCCGCACAGGTGGTGCAGCGCAGACTGCGGGTCCGGCTGCGCCGAGGCATCCGTAATGCGGCGGTAGGCGATACGCCCGAGCGGTGAATCACCGGGAACGGCCGGGGCCGTCCCCGGCCACCAGGCTACGACGGGAGCATCCGACAACAGCAGGCCGGTGACCAGACTCTCCGGATCACTCGCAGCGTCACCGTACGCGCGCAGAACGATGACCTCGCTGGCGCCGGCGTCGCCGCCGACCCGAATTTCCGCATCAACCCGGGCCTCGGGCGTCGCCGCTGACGAGGTGGTTTCCTGGGTAGAAACGACGATGACTCGCATTGGATGCTCCCGAGAAGCGTCATTGGCGGCCTCGATGGCTTCTTCCTCGTGTCCGAGGGTAGATGCGATGATCAGGGTCAGCACACGTCCGAGGGCGACAGCGCCGCCCTCTTCCCGAATGCGAACGAGAGCCTTCGAGATCTTCGCGGTCGTGGTGTTGGGCAGATCGACGATCATGGACGCCTCCAGGTGCGGCCGTCGCGGGCCAGTAAATCATCAGCGGATGTGGGACCCCAGGTTCCCGGGCGGTACTGCTCCGGCTGCCCCTGCGCGGCCCAGTACTCTTCAATCGGGTCGAGGATCTTCCACGACAGTTCAACCTCTTCGTGCCGGGGAAACAGCGGCGGATCGCCGAGGAGCACATCGAGGATGAGTCGCTCGTACGCCTCAGGGCTCGCCTCGGTAAAGGCATGGCCGTACCCGAAGTCCATGGTCACATCGCGCACCTGCATGACGACTCCCGGTACTTTCGATCCGAACCGGATCGTGACGCCCTCGTCAGGCTGCACCCGAATGACCAGGGCGTTGTGGCCGAGTTCGGCGGTCTGGCCGGGAGCGAACAGGTATTGTGGGGCGCGTTTGAACACCACGGCGATTTCGGTGACGCGGCGTCCGAGACGCTTGCCGGCGCGCAGGTAAAACGGCACTCCCGCCCAGCGGCGTGTGTCGATCGTCAATCGCATGGCCGCGTAGGTCTCGGTGACCGAGTCCGGATTCATGCCGTCTTCCTCGAGAAAACCGACGACTTTTTCGCCACCCTGCCAACCACCGGCGTACTGCCCGCGGGCGGTGCCGGTGCCCAGGTTGGCAGGCAGCCGAACCGAGGCGAGCACCTTCTCCTTCTCAGCGCGCAGGTCGGCGGCATCGAATGAGATGGGCTCCTCCATGGCCGTCAGGGCGAGGAGCTGCAGCAGGTGGTTCTGAATCACATCGCGAGCGGCGCCGATGCCGTCGTAATATCCGGCACGGCCACCCACACCGATGTCCTCGGCCATGGTGATCTGCACGTGCTCGACGTGGTTGGCGTTCCAGAGCGGCTCGAACATCTCGTTGGCGAAGCGCAGCGCCAGAATGTTCTGCACCGTCTCCTTCCCGAGGTAGTGGTCGATGCGAAAGACGGAATCGGGCGGAAAGACCGACTCGACCACATCGTTCAGCTGACGCGCTGTCCTGAGATCGCTCCCGAAGGGCTTCTCAATGACGACCCGACGCCACTGGCCGTTCTTCTGCTCGGCGAGGCCGGAGCGGCGCAGCTGCTCGGTGACCTGGGGGAAGGCCTTGGGCGGAATCGCCAGGTAGAACGCATGGTTGCCCATCGTTCCGCGCTCACGGTCGAGGTCGTCGATGGTCTGGCTGAGCCGGGTGAAGGCTTCGTCGTCATCAAAAGTGCCCGACACAAAACGGATGCCCTCGGCCAGCTGCGCCCAGACATCCTCGTGGAAGTCGGTGCGGGCGTGTTCTTTGACGGCATCGTGCACAACCTGCATGAAGTCTTCGTTGTCCCAGTCTCGGCGGGCAAAACCGACGAGGGCGAAACCGGGCGGCAACAGCCCACGGTTTGCGAGGTCGTAGACGGCGGGCATGAGTTTCTTGCGCGCCAGGTCACCGGTGACGCCGAAGATTACGAGGCTGGAAGGCCCGGCGATACGATTCAGACGATAGTCGGAGGGCGACCTGAGCGGATTAAACTCCGGGGTAATTTCCACCGGGGACATGCAGCTCCTTTGACGGGACAGTGCAGAAAATATGAGGGGGTGAAACGCGGGGATGCAGCGAAGATCTTGGCTGGTGCTGGTGGCCGGTTCCTCGCGGGCGCATGCCCGCGAGGAACCGATCAGTGGCTAGGCGAGTGCGCGGAACAGGGTGGCGATGTTCTGCGCCGGCTGGGTCAGGGTGAGCGTCAACACGGGGCGGCCGTGCTCGGCGAGCACGCTCGCGTCGCCGCTGGCCTGCGCCTGGATCAGCTGACCGAACGTGAACGGACGCTCGGGAATGTCGAGGTCCTCCGCCGGTCTGGCGAGAATCTGCAGATACACGGCAGTGGCCGGCCCGCCCTTGTGGAACTGCCCGGTGGAATGCAGAAAGCGCGGACCCCAACCGAACGTGACCGGCCGCTTTGACAGGGCGGCCAGCTTGTTGCGCACCTCGGCCAGTTCCGGCAGGGCGAGACGGTCGACGTACGCTTGAACGGCAACGTAACCGTCGGGGCCGAGTTCCTCCAGCAGCGCGTCGATCGCTGAGGCGAGGTCGCTCGCGGCACCGATGACGTGCGGGGTGCCACGCACCTCAATGCCGTCTGCGATGAACGCGGCAGGTTCCGGTGCTGGGCGGGCGTCGAGCAGACCACGGGTGGCGATCTTAGCGGATTCCACGTCGGGCTGGTCGAACGGGTTGATGCCGAGCAGTCGTCCGGCCACGACGGTCGCGTATTCCCAGACCATAAATTGCGCCCCGAGGGTTCCGCTGACCCGGATCTCATCGCCCGCGTCACCGAAGAGTTCAGTCCCGGCATCAGCGACGACCCGAACGAGCTGCACATCGGGCAGCGCCTCGATCAGTTCGGGAGCATTCAGCTCGAGCACGACCGGCAAGATGCCGGTACCGAGCTTGCCGGTTGATTCGGCGATGAGCTGTTCGACCCAGTCGGCGAAACCGATGATGTGGGTACCGTCAGAGACGATGGCGAGCTTGTCGCGCCTCGGGTCGGTGGCGGTGATCGCCGCGCCGAGCACGAGTCCCGGGTTCTCGGGGGAGTCCACGGCCAGCGCCCGTGCGATCGACTCGGCCTCGTCGAGCAGTGCGCCGACATCGACCCCGGCCAGTCCCGATGGCACGAGACCGAATGCAGTCAGGGCCGAATAACGTCCGCCGACGGTCGGGTCGGCAGTGAAGACACGGTACCCGGCTTCCCGAGCGGATGCCTCGAGCGGCGATCCCGGATCGGTCACGACAATGATGCGTTCGGCCGGGTCGACGCCGATGGCGCGGAACGCGCGTTCGAACACGCGCCGCTGGCTGTCGGTTTCGACCGTCGAGCCGCTCTTGGACGAAACCACGAGCGCAGTGCCGGCCAGGTTGTCGTTCAGCGCGGCGAGCACCTGTCCGGGGTCGGTCGCGTCGAGCACGGTCAGGTTCACGCCGGCGGTGCGGGTGATGACCTCGGGGGCGAGCGACGATCCGCCCATTCCGGCGAGGGCGATCTGCGTGACGCCACGGGCCTGCAGGATGGCTCGCAGTTGCACGATTTCGGCGACCAGCGGGCGGGATACCGAGGCGGACTCGGTCCAGCCGAGGCGCAAAGCAGCCTCGGCTTCGGCCTCGGGGCCCCACAGGGCGGCATTTTTGGCAGTGATACCGGAGGCGACGCGATCCGTGACCAGGGTAGGAACCGTGGCGCGCACGGCATCGGCCGCAGCGCCACTCACCGAGATGCGAAAGTTCATCAGAGAGCCGAGCTTGTCGGGGCCGCGCTGGTCGAGGCGGCGGTGAGGGCGGTCTGCACGGTATCGAGCAGTTCGTTCCAGGACACCTCGAACTTCGACAGGCCCTCTTCTTCGAGCAGACGGGTCACGTCGTCGTAGGAGACGCCCTGGGCTGCGAGTGCGTCGAGTATGGCGTTCGCAGCCGCGTAGGAGCCGGTGACCGAGTCAGCTGGGATGACGCCGTGGTCGGCGGCGGCCTGCATGGTCTTCTCCGGCATCGTGTTGACGACCTCGGGGGCGACCAGCTCGGTCACGTACAGGGTGTCGGGCAGGCTGGCGTCCTTGACGCCGGTCGAGGCCCAGAGCGGACGCTGCTTGGTAGCGCCGGCCCTGATCAGACCGAGAGCGCGCTCACTGCTGAACGCCTGCTCGTACACCTGGTAAGCGAGCTGCGCGTTGGCGACTCCGGCCTTGCTCTTGAGCGCGAGGGCTTCCGGGGTGCCGATCGCTTCGAGGCGGGCGTTGATCTCGGAGTCGACGCGCGAGACGAAGAACGAGGCGACCGAGTGAATCGTAGAGAGATCGAGGCCGGCGGCCTTGGCCCGCTCGAGACCGGCGAGGTAGGCGTTGATGACCTGGCGGTGACGCTCGAGGCTGAAGATCAGGGTGACGTTGACGCTGATGCCAAGAGCAATGGTCGACGTGATGGCTTCGAGGCCCTCAATCGTCGCAGGAATCTTGATCATCGCGTTGGGGCGGTTGACCTTGGCCCAGAGCTGCTGCGCCTCGGCGACCGTACCGGCCGCGTCGCGGGCGAGGCTCGGCTCGACCTCGATGGAGACGCGTCCATCCTGGCCGTTGGTTGAGTCGTACACCGGGCGAAAGATGTCACAGGCAGCGGCGACGTCGTCTGTGGTGATGGCGAAGACTGCGTCGGTCACGTTCCTGCCGGCGGCGGCCAACGTCGCAACCTGTTCGGTGTATGCCTCACCCTTGGCGAGAGCGCCGGCGAAGATCGTCGGGTTGGTGGTAACGCCGACGACGTTGCTGTTTTTGATCAGGTCTTGCAGCCCGCCGGAGTTGATGCGTTCGCGGGAGAGATCGTCGAGCCAAATGCTGACGCCGGCTGCGGACAGCTGGGCGAGGGGTGTCGGGTTTGTCATTGTTGAAAATCTCCTTCGTGCTGCCGTCAGGCAGTGAGCTGATGCGGTGTGGTGGAGAGGATAGTGCGATGTTGACCCCGTATCGGGGCCAACATCAGGCTGCGCTGATTGATTCCCTGGCGGCTCTGACAACGGCCTCTGTGGTGATGCCGAATTCGCGGAACAGCGTCTGGTAGTCGGCGGACGCCCCGAAGTGTTCGATGGAGATACTGCGGCCGGCGTCGCCGACGTAGCCGCGCCAGGTCAGCGCGAGGCCGGCCTCGACCGAGACCCGGGCCGTGATCGCGGCCGGAAGCACCGATTCACGGTATTCGCTGCTCTGCTCGTCGAACCATTCCAGGCACGGGGCACTGACCACGCGCGCATTGATGCCTTCGAGAGCCAGCTGCGTGCGGGCGTCCACGGCAAGTTGCACCTCGGAGCCGGTTCCGATCAGGATGACGTCAGGGGTTCCGCCGGCCGCTTCGACCAGTACGTAGGCGCCACGGGCTACGTTCTTGGCCGAGGCGAAAATTTCAGCGGATGCTGCGCCCTCGCCACGCTCGTACACGGGAATGTTCTGGCGGGTCAGGGCGATCCCGGCCGGGCCATTCCGTCGTTCCAGGATGGTCTTCCAGGCCCAGGCGGTTTCGTTGGCGTCGCCGGGGCGCACGACGTCGAGTCCGGGGATGGCACGCAGGGTTGCGAGCTGTTCGATCGGCTGGTGGGTGGGGCCGTCCTCGCCCAGTGCGACGGAGTCGTGGGTCCAGACGAAAATCGACGGCGCTTTCATGAGCGCGGCCAGTCGCACGGCCGGGCGCATGTAGTCGCTGAAAATCAGGAAGGTGCCGCCGAACGGGCGGGTGTTGCCGTGCAGCACGATGCCGTTGAGAATCGCGGCCATGGCGTGTTCGCGGATGCCGAAGTGCAGAACACGACCGTAGGAGTTGCCGGTCCATTCACCGGTGGAGTGCTCGCTCGGAATGAACGAGGCGGCACCGCCGATGGTGGTGTTGTTCGATTCGGCGAGGTCGGCCGAGCCGCCCCACAGTTCGGGGATGACGCCGCCGAGGGCGGTGAGCACCTTGCCGGAGGCTGCGCGGGTCGAGACCGCGGTGCCGCCAGGGAAAACCGGCAGAGCGTCGTCGACGCCGTCGGGCAGGTCGCCGGACAGCACTCGATCGAGCAGGATCTTGCGCTCGGGGTTGGCCGTCGCCCAGGCATCGAACTGAACAGTCCACTCGGTGTGCGCGGTGGCACCGCGCTCCACGGCCAGACGGGTGTGGGCGATGACCTCGGGGGACACGTCGAAGGTCTTCTCCGGGTCGAATCCCAAAACCGTCTTGACCCCGGCGAGTTCATCGGCACCGAGCGCGGAGCCGTGAATCTTTCCGGTGTTCTGCTTCTTCGGGCTCGGCCAGCCGATGATCGTCTTGAGGATGATCAAGCTGGGCTTGCCGGTTTCGTGCTGGGCGGCCTCGATGGCGTTGTTCAGCTCGGCGAGGTCTTCGACGTAGGAGCCGGTCTTCTTCCAGTCCACCGTCTGCACGTGCCAGTCATAGGCGGCATAGCGGGCAGCGACGTCCTCCGTGAAGGCGATATTGGTGTCGTCCTCGATCGAGATCTGGTTGCTGTCGTAGATGGCAATGAGATTGCCGAGCTGCTGGTGGCCGGCGAGAGAGGATGCCTCGCTCGTGATCCCTTCCTGCAGGTCGCCGTCGCCGGCGATGACATAGACGAAATGGTCGAACGGGCTGGCGCCGGCAGCGGCATCCGGGTCGAACAGGCCACGCTCGAAACGCGATGCGTAGGCGAACCCGACAGCGGATGCCAGCCCCTGGCCGAGCGGGCCGGTCGTGATCTCGACACCGTCGGTGTGGCCGTATTCCGGGTGGCCGGGGGTCTTGGATCCCCAGGTACGCAAGGCCTTGAGGTCTTCGAGTTCGAGGCCGTAGCCGCCGAGGTACAACTGCACGTACTGGGTGAGTGAGCTGTGGCCGACCGAGAGAATGAAGCGGTCGCGACCGATCCACTCGTTGTCGACCGGATCGCGGCGCATGATCTTCTGGAAGAGCAGGTAGGCGGCCGGGGCGAGACTCATCGCGGTGCCCGGATGCCCATTCCCAACCTTCTCAACGGCGTCCGCCGCCAGAATGCGCGCGGTGTCGACCGCCTGATCGTCAATGGAATCCCATTGGAAAGCTGCCACGTCTCGTAACCCTTCATCGGAGCGAAGGCGGGTTGAGCTCAACCCATCCTTTGATAGTTGTGCAATTGTCGGCAACCATTTCGCTCCTGCCGGTCGCGCCGTGCTGGCGCTGGACCGCAAGCGAAATGTCACCCCCAGCGAGTTGGCCTGCTTAGTGCTGCCATCTCCCACCCGGGGGCTCGCCGAACTACTGATTCACTGTGGGGAGCACCACAAGTATACGGAAGGAATGTATCGAGACGCTCGGAATGACGTGACATGGAGACACAAACCGCATTTGACCAAGGTGGAGCGTCGCGCCGGACGTGTCCTAGAATAGGAAGACTTGCCTAGCGTTAGAGGATTAATGGACGTCGCCCTGAAGACCCCGGTCCGGAGCGGACCGCGCACACTGAAGCGCACCGTTAAGGCCTACGTCTCCCTGACCAAACCGCGAGTGGTCGAATTGCTCCTGGTGGTCACCGCCCCCACCATGCTGCTCGCTGAGCGGGGAATCCCCAATCTGTGGCTGATCCTGGCCACACTCGTCGGCGGATCGCTCAGCGCCGGATCCGCCGGGGCGTTCAACTGCTATCTCGATCGCGATATCGATCGCCTCATGAAACGCACCAAGAACCGGCCGCTCGTCACTGGAGAACTGAGCGATCGGGAGGCTCTGATTTTTGCATGGGCGCTGGGTGCAGCATCCATTTTGTGGCTGGGACTTCTGACCAACTGGCTCGCCGCCGCACTGTCGTTCGGTGCCATTTTGCTCTACGTCGTGTTCTACACGATCATCCTCAAGCGTCGCACGCCGCAGAACATCGTCTGGGGCGGCGTCGCCGGCTGCATGCCCGTGCTCATCGGCTGGGCGGCTGTGACCAATGATGTGTCCTGGCCCCCGATCATCCTGTTCATGATCATCTTCCTGTGGACCCCGCCGCACTACTGGCCGCTGTCCATGAAATACCGCGCCGATTACCAGGCTGCCGGCGTTCCGATGCTCGCCGTGGTGCGGGGTCGTGCCCAGGTGGGCCTGCAGGTCATCCTCTATGCCTGGGCCACCGTAGCCTGCTCACTGCTTCTGATTCCCATCGCCGATATGGGGCTGCTGTACAGCTTCACCGCCCTCGTCACGGGTGGATGGTTCATCTACGAGACGCACCGCCTGTACAGCCTGGCTATCCGACACGAGCACGTGTCGCCGATGCGGGTGTTTCACGGTTCGATCGCCTACCTGACGCTGCTGTTCGTGGCTGTCGGAGTAGATCCGCTCCTGCCGTTCTAACCCCACCGCCCTCGTCCGCGCGCGGGCGGAGTCAGACGCGGCGAGTGAGCCGAGTATCGATTTTGCCGACGTCGGCGGTATGAATCACGACCGTGACCACTCGTCCAGCCAGGGCCATCGTCGTCGCGGTGAAATCGGACGCCGTGACGGTGATGGCGGGCAGGGCCGTGTCATCGACGACCAGATTGGACCGGTGTGCGAGGGCGAGTTCGATTTCCGCCTGCTGCTGGGTGTGCCTGGCGGCCCACAACTCCGACCCGAAGTCGTGCGGGTTCTTGGCGTAGTTCATGACGATGTACTGCAGATGCTGATTGAGCGCGTCGCGAATGGGGTCACCGCCACGACTGGTGGAGCCCGGCACGTCGGTGAAGACGAATCCGCGAAGTTCGGCGATGCCAACCGGGCCCGCCGGGGAATCTTCGAACCAGAAATTACCCAACGGATCGGCTAGCCAATAATGCGCCTGAGCCTCCAACGTGCGCCCGTGGTTGCCGTACCAACTCCAGCCACGCTCCTGAATCCGCGGTTGCGGAACAAAACCGAACACCGGCGGGCCGAACAAAGCAAGGCGCGCCGCGTCGTCTGGCGGCTTCCACTTGGCTCCCGGAGCGAGATGCATGTCTGGAGAGTACACCGGTGCACCCCGCCGGGGGAGAGCCACGCGGACTAATTCCTCGCGGTCCCGTTCCCGGCAAACTCGGGGAGTGCGGCAGGATGACCGACCGGAGCCTTGAGGTTCAGTATGACCAGAGTCATCGCTGCAGCGAGCACGCAGGCCAGCACCATGTGCAGGCCGACGAGCACCGGCGGCAGCCCCAGGTTCGCCTGCAGCAGTCCAACGACGATCTGCACGAGCTCGACCACCAGCAACGTCACAACGTAGGAACGAACGGGCAGCGTGCCGCGAACGGATGCCACGAGCAGCACGATCGTCAACACCAGCGTCGCGTAGCCCGGCCAGGCGTGCAGGTGCTCGAGCAGTTCGGCGTTGAAGCCGGTGCGCCCGGCGGCGGCATCGCCCGAGTGCGGTCCGGAAGCGGTGGTGAGAACGCCCATCATCACCGTCAGCGCCACGACGAAGCTCGTGGCGTGGGCCAGGCCGGCGAACCCAGCCGGAACGACGAGCGCGCGCGGCCCGGGGGCGAGGTAGACGCGGTGAACGAGCACCGTTGCAAAGCAGACCATGACGAGCGAGATCGTGAAGTGAAATCCGACGATGAACGGGTTGAGGCCGGTCAGCACGGTGACGCCGCCGACGAGCGCCTGCGCGAGAACGCCGGCCGCGAGAATCACGGCGAGAACGAACAGGTCTTTGCGTTCCTTGCGCAAACGCCAGAGCAGAACAACTGCCGCGATCGCAATGATGCCGATCAGTCCGGTCATGGTGCGGTTCGCGAACTCAATGACGCCGTGGATCCCCATCTCCGGGGTCGGCACGAGTGAACCGGCGACGCAGGTCGGCCAGGTTGGGCAGCCCAGGCCGGAGCCGGTGAGGCGAACGGCGCCTCCCGTTCCGACAATGAGAATCTCCGTCACGAGTGACAGCCAGGCGACCACCCGAATTCGTGCATCGATAGCGCTCGGTAGCCATTGGTATATCGCATTCACCGGTTCTGCTCCCACTGTCTTGCTTCTCATCGCGTGCCTTCTGATCGTGCCCTGTGCAAATGTGAATCGACCAGCAAAGCACGCGTATCGTGCTGATCAACCTGTAGAATTAGGATCTCCATGGAGATCTTCGTGCGGTCATGGTGATTGCACGTTGTGGTCGGAACCGAACAGCCTCACCGAGGTCTGGCTGGCTCCGGTTCGTTTCTTGCTCCATGAATATTCTAGGTACGCAACGAAGCTGTCCACACAACCCGTTCCCCGTGGTCTCCACTGACTTGATCAGTACGGCGGCCCCGCGGGAATGACCGGACTAATATCCGGGTTGTGCTGGGTAGAGAAGAGGTAATTATGTCGGATGTCCTGCTCGACCGTCCCGACCTTGAGGGGATCGGTACCTACGAATTCGGGTGGGCCGACTCCGACAAGGCCGGCGCATCCGCTCGCCGTGGTATTTCCCCCGAGGTCGTCACCGACATCTCGAACCTGAAGTCCGAGCCGGACTGGATGCTGCAGCGACGCCTCAAGGCCCTGCAACTGTTCGAACGTAAGCCCATGCCCACCTGGGGCGCGGATCTCTCGGAGATTGACTTCGACAACATCAAGTACTTCGTGCGCTCGACGGAGAAGCAGGCCCAGACCTGGGAAGACCTGCCCGACGACATCAAGAACACCTACGAGAAGCTCGGCATCCCCGAAGCCGAGCGCCAGCGCCTCGTCTCCGGTGTCGCCGCGCAGTACGAATCCGAAGTGGTCTATCACCAGATTAACGAGGAGCTCGAAGCCCAGGGCGTCATCTTCATGGACACCGACACGGCGCTCAAAGAGCACCCGGAATTTTTCGAAGAGTACTTCGGCACCATCATCCCCTCCGGCGACAACAAGTTCGCCGCGCTCAACACGGCCGTCTGGTCCGGCGGATCCTTCGTCTACGTGCCGCCCGGCGTGCACGTCGAGATCCCGCTGCAGGCCTACTTCCGCATCAACACGGAGAACATGGGCCAGTTCGAGCGCACGCTCATCATCGCCGACGAGGGCAGCTACGTGCACTACATCGAGGGCTGCACCGCCCCGATCTACAAGTCTGACTCGCTGCACTCCGCTGTGGTCGAGATCGTCGTGAAGAAGAACGCCCGCGTTCGCTACACGACCATTCAGAACTGGTCGAACAACGTCTACAACCTCGTCACCAAGCGGGCCACGGCCGGCGAAGGTGCAACGATGGAATGGATCGACGGCAACATCGGCTCCAAGGTCACCATGAAGTACCCGTCGATCTACCTTATGGGCGAGCACGCCAAGGGCGAGACGCTCTCGGTGGCCTTCGCCGGCCCCGGCCAGCACCAGGACGCCGGCGCCAAGATGATCCACATGGCTCCGTACACGCAGTCGTCGATCGTCTCCAAGTCCATCGCTCGCGGTGGTGGCCGCAGTGGCTACCGCGGCGAGGTTCGAGTGGATGCTGCCGCGCACCACTCCGCCAACACCGTGCGCTGTGACGCCCTCCTGGTCGACACCCAGTCGCGCTCCGACACCTACCCGTCCATCGACATCCGTGTCGATGACGTGCAACTCGGCCACGAGGCCACCGTTTCCCGCGTCAGCGAAGAGCAGCTGTTCTACCTGATGAGCCGCGGTATGCCCGAAGACGAAGCCATGGCCATGATCGTTCGCGGATTCATCGAACCGATCGCCCGGGAGCTCCCGATGGAGTACGCCCTCGAACTCAACAAGCTCATTGAAATGGGCATGGAAGGATCCGTCGGCTAAATGTCCGCCGCTTCAGCGCTTTCGAAGAGCGCTTCAAAAACTGTGCCCGAATCAACCACCCCCACCGCCGACTCGTCGACCCTTCCGGTCGGCCAGCACGGAATCAAGGAACACTCCGACGGACGTTTCGGCTACGTACCGGTGCAAACCCGCTCTGCCCGCTTCAAAAGTGTCAACGTGGCCGACTTCGAGGCCGTCACCGGCCGCGAAGCGGTCTGGAAGCACTCGCCCGTCGCGAAGTTCACCGACCTCACCGCGGGTGCCCTCGACGGCTCGCGTTACACCGTCGAATCCACCCCGTCAGCGGACGTGTCCGTTGAATGGGTGCCCAGAACGGATGCCCGCATCGGCACCGCCGGACTGCCGGAGGAACGCGCCGCCGCCAACGCCTGGTCGGCCTTCGACGAAGCCCTCGCCGTCACGGTGAGCGGTGAGGAAGCCAAGGAGATCACGGTCACCCGATCGGGCCTGGGCACCATCGCTCGTGGCGCGCACACAATCATCGAGGCCAAACCCTTCAGCCAGGCCACGGTCATCCTGCACAACACCGGCGACGCCCGGCTCAGCGAGAACGTCGAGATCATCCTCGGCGAGTCCGCGAACCTCACGGTCGTCTCGCTGCAGGAATGGGACGATTCCGCGGTGCACCTGGCCAACCATTTCGCATCCGTCGGTCGCGACGCGCGTCTCAAGCATGTCGTCGTTTCCCTCGGCGGCAGCATCGTGCGGGTCAACCCCTCGGTGCATCTGGCCGGTCCCGGCTCCGACACGTTGCTCCTCGGCCTGTACTTCGCAGACGCCGGTCAGCATCTGGAACAGCAGGTGTACGTCTTCCACGACGCCCCCAGAAGCCGCAGCCGCGTCAACTATAAGGGCGCGCTGCAGGGCCAGGACGCTCGCACGGTCTGGATCGGCGACGTTCTGATCGGCAACAAGGCCGCCGGCACCGACAGCTATGAACAGAACCGCAACCTTGTGCTCAGCGAGGGTACCCGCGCCGATTCCATCCCCAACCTGGAGATCGAAACCGGCGATATCGTCGGGGCCGGACACGCCAGTGCCACCGGGCGGTTCGACGACGAGCAGCTGTTCTACCTCCAGTCTCGCGGCATCACCGAGGAAGAAGCGCGACGCCTGGTCGTGCGCGGTTTCCTGACCGAGGTCGTGCAGCAGATTGGTTCCCCCGAACTTGAAGCTCGGTTGCAACTCGCAATCGAGGCCGAACTTATTGGAACGGACGACAAGTAAGCATGGCCGCAACGAAGATCTGCGCTCTCGATGAGCTCGAAGTAAACCACGCCGTCAAGGTCGAAATCGACGGGGTCGCTATCGCCCTCGTGCGTGACGCCGCGGGCGACGTCTTCGCCATCGGTGATACCTGCACGCACGGTGACATCTCCCTGTCCGAGGGATTCGTGGAAGGCCAGACTCTCGAGTGCTGGGCACACGGCTCAATGTTCTCCCTCACCACAGGCAAGCCGCTGTCTCTGCCGGCCTATGATCCGGTCCCGGTTTACAACGTGGAACTCATCGACGGGTTCGTCTTCGTCGATCCGTCCGTCACCGTCGCGGTCTGAACCTGCCTCACGCAGCGACCGCCCCACCAGCTCATTTTTAGAATTCAGAAAGGAATATGACAGTCATGTCTGTTCTTGAGATCAAAGACCTGCACGTCAGTGTCGAGACCGACCAGGGCACCAAGCAGATTCTGCGCGGCGTCAACCTCACCATCAACGAGGGCGAAATCCACGCCATCATGGGCCCGAACGGCTCCGGCAAGTCCACCCTCGCCTACACGATCGCCGGGCACCCCAAATATCACGTCGAGAGCGGCTCCATCCTGCTCGACGGCGCCGAAGTGCTCACCATGACAGTGGATGCCCGCGCTCGCGCCGGTCTATTCCTCGCCATGCAGTACCCGGTGGAGATCCCCGGAGTGACCGTCACGAACTTCCTCCGTACGGCCAAGACGGCCATCGAGGGTGAAGCCCCGCCGATCCGCACCTGGATCAAGGACGTTCGTCAGGCGATGACCAACCTGCGCATGGACAAGACTTTTGCCGAGCGCAACGTCAACGAGGGCTTCTCCGGTGGAGAGAAGAAGCGCAACGAGATCCTGCAGCTTGAACTGCTCAAGCCCAAGTTTGCCGTGCTTGACGAGACCGACTCCGGCCTCGACGTCGACGCATTGAAGATCGTATCCGAGGGTGTCAACCGTGCCAAAGCCAACACCGGCCTCGGTCTGCTCCTGATCACGCATTACACGCGCATTCTGCGGTACATCCACCCGAACTTCGTACACGTATTCGTCAACGGTAAGATCGCCGAACAGGGCGGCCCAGAACTCGCCGACCGTCTCGAGGACGAGGGCTACGATCGCTTTCTCGTTCCGTCGAACGTAGGCTGATCCCATGGCCTCCACACTCAGTCCGGCGCGCTTCGATGAAATCGAAGAAGCCCTCAAAGACGTCATGGACCCGGAACTCGGCATCAATGTCGTCGACCTCGGGCTCATCTACGACCTCGGCTGGGACGACGAGAACAACGCGCTCATCATCCATATGACCCTCACCTCGGCCGGCTGCCCGCTGACCGATGTGCTCGAGGAGCAGACGGCCGAGGCGCTGGACGGCGTCGTCGACCAGTTCCGTATCAACTGGGTCTGGATGCCGCCGTGGGGTCCGGAGAAGATCACCGACGACGGTCGGGACATGATGCGGGCCCTCGGCTTCGCCATGTAACACTGGTTCTAACTTGAAGGCCCCGCCAGCAACCGCCGGCGGGGCCTTCGGTTTAGGTGGGGGTCGCGTCGGAACCGTATCCCTCGTTCGGCTCGACCGCATTCCGAACGTTAGTAAGTGCATCTATTCACTGGAACGATATGCTAGTTGCATGGATATAGTGGAGAACGGGGCCACAAGGCGACGCGCGGCGCAGGCGGCGAGCACCCGGGCGGAGATCGTCATGGCAGCCGGGCGGCTCATGCTGGAGCGGGGCTATGTGGGTACGTCGGTCGCCGCGATCGCGGCCGAGGCCGGCGTGGTGGTGCAAACCATTTACAACTCGGTGGGGTCGAAGGCCGAACTGCTGGCCGCAGTTCTGGACCGGGTGGCCGCTGAGCCGGGGGCGCCGGCGCTGCTGTCGGGAGCGACCCGGGAACGCATTGCCGAAGCGCGCACCGCGACCGAGGTCATCCGCATTCTGGCCCGGTCGAGCGCGCTGGTGAACGAACGCACCTCGGGCATTCTGCGCATCGTCAGCGAAGCTGCCGTCGTTGATCCCGACGTGGGGGAGTTCGAGCAGAAGCGCGACGCCGCACGGCTGCACGGCTTCGGCGAGGTGGCGGCGGCGCTCCGGGAGAAGCGGGGATTGCGCGGCGGCATCAGCGACCACGAGGCGGCGGCGACGATGTGGGCTCTGGCTCACCCGCACACGTTTCGGACGCTCGTTCTGTCGCTGGGCTGGTCGACCGAGGCCTACCTCAACTGGCTGGAAAAGTCGCTGCTGGCAGCCCTGCTCTAGGTCGGCCAGGGGCACCGGTGTGCCGAGCACAGCCTGAAGGCAAATATACTAGTGAGTTGGACCGCTTCGGCCCACTCACACTTCTCACCCGTACCAACACTTCGAATGGACTATTGCTGTGCTCAACGTGCAAGATCTCGAAATCCGCGTTGGAGCCCGCGTGCTCATGGAGGGCGTCAGCTTCCGCGTCGCGAGCGGCGACAAGATCGGCCTCGTCGGCCGTAACGGCGCGGGCAAGACGACCCTGACGAAGACGCTCGCGGGGGAGACCAACCCGACCAAGGGCTCGATCAGCCACTCGGGTGAAATCGGTTACCTGCCCCAGGACCCGCGGGCCGGCGACCCGACCATGCTCGCCCGCACCCGCATTCTCGATGCCCGCGGCCTCGGTACCATCGCCCTCGGCATGCATGAGTCCAGCCTGGCCATGGCCGACCCCGACCCCAAGATCAGCGCCGCCGCCATGAAAAAGTACGGTCGCCTGACCGATGAATTCAACGGGCTCGGCGGCTACTCCGCTGAGGCTGAGGCTGCGTCGATCGCGAGCAACCTGAAACTACCCGACCACATTCTCGACCAGGCTCTGAGTACCCTGTCTGGTGGTCAGCGTCGTCGCATCGAACTGGCTCGCATTCTGTTCTCGGCCGCCGAAATGATGATCCTCGATGAGCCCACCAACCACCTCGACGCCGACTCGGTGGCCTGGCTGCGCGAGTTCGTCAAGAACTACAAGGGTGGCGTCATCATCATCAGCCACGACATCGAACTCGTCGGCGAGACGGTCAACCGGGTATTTTACCTCGACGCGAACCGCATGATGATCGACATCTACAACATGAACTGGAAGAACTACCTGCTGCAACGCACAGCGGATGCCGACCGGCGTAAGAAGGAACGCTCCAACGCCGAGAAGAAGGCGTCCACGCTGCAGCTGCAGGCTGCCAAGTTCGGCGCCAAGGCCAGCAAGGCCGCGGCAGCGCACCAGATGGTGGCCCGCGCCGAGAAGCTCCTGTCCGGCCTCGACGCCGTGCGCGCCGTTGAACGCGTCGCAAAGCTGCGGTTTCCCGAGCCAGCACCGTGTGGCCGAACACCGCTCATGGCCAAGGATCTCTCGAAGAGCTACGGCTCCCTCGAGATCTTCACCGCCGTCGATCTCGCGATCGACCGCGGCTCCAAGGTTGTCATCCTGGGCCTCAACGGTGCGGGAAAGACCACGCTGCTGCGCATGCTCGCGGGCGTCGACAAATCCGACACCGGGTCGATCGAACCCGGCCACGGCCTGCGCATCGGTTACTACGCGCAGGAACACGAGACGATCGACGTCAAGCGCAGCGTGCTGGAGAACATGGTCTCCTCGTCGCCGAGCATCACCGAGATGGAGGCCCGCCGGGTGCTCGGCTCGTTCCTGTTCACCGGCGACGACTCCAACAAGCCGGCCGGGGTGTTGTCCGGTGGCGAAAAGACCCGCCTCGCCCTGGCCATGATCGTCGTCTCCGGTGCCAACGTTCTGCTGCTCGACGAACCCACCAACAACCTCGACCCGGCCAGTCGCGAGGAGATCCTCGATGCCCTCGCGCACTACGCCGGAGCCGTCGTCCTGGTCAGCCACGATGAGGGTGCCGTGCAGGCCCTCAACCCGGAGCGCGTGCTCATCATGCCCGAGGGCACCGAGGACCACTGGAACAAGGATTACCTCGATTTGATCGAGCTGTCCTAAGTCACCATCTGATTCGGCGCTGGCACGCCGAATCGTCCGAGTCAAAGGAAGCGTGCGTGTTGCCGCCTGCTGAGTCATTGCGCATCGCGCTGGTGTGCCTGCATACGTCGCCGGGCGCGGATCCGGGTTCCGGCGATGCCGGCGGGATGAACGTCGTCGTGCGCCACCAGGCGGAGGCTCTCGCGAGCCTCGGCCACGAGGTGAGCATTCTGACCAGGCGCTCAGCGGTCGATCAGCCAGCCGCCGCGCAGCTCGCCCCCGGCGTGACGTTGCGATTTCTGGATGCCGGTCCGGCGATCGCCCTGCCGAAGGGCCAGCACGAACACTGGATTGCCGACTTTTCGTCCCGACTTGGCGAGCTTGAACCGTGCGACATCGTGCACTCGCATCACTGGTTCTCCGGCATGGCGGCCCTGCCGGTCGCCCGCCGTTGGGGCGTTCCGCACGTGCAGAGTTTTCATAGCATCGCTGCCGACGATTCGACTCCGCTCTCCGCGGGGGAACGGGCTGAATCACCGGGACGGATGCTCGGTGAGGCCTGGTTGGCTCGCGAATCGGATTTGCTGGTCGCGATCAGTGCCGCCGAGGCGGCGACGATCACGGGGCGCCTCGGCGGCGCGGCCGAACGCACAGCAATCGTGCTGCCGGGCGTCGACAATACTGCGTTTTCACCGGCCGGTCCGTCCAGTGGGACTCCCGCGGCCGACGACCGAGGCTATCTGCTCGTTGCAGCCCGCCTACAGCCATTGAAGGGGCTCGACCTCGCCATAGCAGCCCTGGCCGGCGTTCCGGCTGATCTGCGCCCGAACCTGGTGATCGCCGGGGCAGCATCGGCCGACTACGACGGTTATGTCACTGAGTTGCGTGAAACCGCTGAACGGCTCGGGCTCGGGGCACAGCTTCGACTGGTCGGCCCCCGATCCCGGAATGACCTGGCCCGCCTGTTTCGCGACGCGAGCCTCGTGCTGGTTCCGTCTCACTCAGAAACGTATGGTCTGGTCGCGCTCGAGGGCGCGGCGAGCGGCGTGCCGGTCATCGCCGCAGCATCCGGTGGCCTGCGTGAAGCCGTCGTCGACGGCGTCACCGGCCTGGTGCTTGAATCGCGGGAACCGCGGGTGTGGGCCGAGGCCATCACCGGTCTGCTGACCGATGCGCCGCGGTCCCAAAGGATGTCCGTGGCGGCTCGGAAACATGCGCTCGATCTGGACTGGACCAGGTCTGCCGCGTCCCTGCTCGGCGTCTACCGGAGGTTGCTTGGTCCCGGCACCGGACAGATTGCCTCCGGCAGCAGGCAGCACCACCGCGCCGTCGCCTGACACAACTAGTGGGGCTGCCGGTCAAGCAGTGCGTCCTCAATTTCGGCGTCATTGCGCGGTTTCGCCGCACGCTTGCGGGCGCGCTCATCGGCGCGTTCGCGTTCCTCGGGGTCTTCAGCATTCACACTGCGATACTCCTCGCGCAGCGCCCAGCCGAGGCCGATGAACGCGAGCAGGCCGAACACGAACCACTGGAACGCGTACGACAGGTGCGGGCCTTCATCGCGGATCGGTTTCGCGACGGCGGCCGGGCGTTCCTCGGTCGCGGCAGGGCTCTCGGTGTCCAGGAGACCGTAGGCACCGGTGTACGTGGGTTGGTCGAGGCGCTCGGCGATGGTCGTGAGGTTGATCGTGGCAACCTGGTCACCGCTCGCGGTACGGCCGGGCAGGTCGGGCTCGCTCGCTTTGAGCCGGGCGACGACGGTCACCGTTCCGCTCGGCGGCGCCGGCACCGTGTCGGGAGCATCCTGCTCCTGCCCCGTCGGCAGCCAACCGCGGTCGACGATGAAGACCGTGCCGTCGGTGAGTAGCAGCGGGGATAGTACCTCGAAGCCGGGATTGACGTTAAGTGGTCGGTTGCGTGCGAGCATCTCGTCGGCCGTGAGGTAGGACCCGGTCAGTTCCACCGGCATCCACTTTTGCGATTCGTCGAAGGAATTCAGCTCGGGGAGCGCCTCGGTCACGGGAATGGGATTGGAATCGAAATTTGAATCGATCTTGAACAGTTCGGTGAGAGCCTCATCGCGCCGGGCCAGCTGCCAGACGCCGAGTCCGGAACACACCGCTGCGAACAGCATGGTGAGCGCGAGATAACCGGCCCAGCGGCTGCTGAAGGCAAACGTCCAGCCCGTCATTGCACAGCTCCACGCGGTTTCGGGCTGGCGTCAACCGCGCTCACGGTCAGGGGAAAATCACGCGCGGCCAGAAATTCACGCAGAAAGTCGACGTGGTCGTCGCAGGCCAGCCAGGTTTTGACGCGGTCGGTCGAGTGGATGCGCGGGTTGCGCCAGTCCAGCCGCCAACGCCCGGCGTTCTTGCAGTCGGCCCGGGAGCACGTCAATGATTGCAGGGGAGCGCCCAGTCCGATCATCGAACTCACCGAAGCGGCCGCGCGAACACTCACTTGACCCCATTCTCACTCGTGTGGTTCTCGGATTGGGTGTAGATCTCGACGCTGCCCGGACGCAACACTTCGGCACCACGCGGCGCAATCTTCACATTCGCTACCACCACGGCGAAATACGGCAGAAGGATCGCACCGACGGCACACAGCACCAACCACCATCCCTCTACGAACAGCATGAGCACAATGCAGACGACACGCACCCCCATCGCAATCGAATATTTGATCATCCGATTGCGGCGTTCTGCCTCGGGGGAGGCGGGGAGTGAGGTGATCGACTGCTGCTTCATAGGTCCATCGGGTTCGAGTCGGTTCCGTCCACGGTAGAAAATCCACCTCAACAAGCCTACGTCCGCGCGACGTGGTTGGAGCACGCCTTAAACTTGAATCTGCCGGGTATTTCAGTGATCCCGACCCGCGACATCCACCCACAGCAAGCAAGCGAACAGGAACTTCATGACAACGGCTCGAACAGTGCTCGTCACCGGCGGTAACCGCGGCATCGGCTTTGCCATCGCCGAGGAATTCCTCGCCCAGGGTCACCGCGTCGCCGTGACGTCCCGGTCGGGGTATGGTCCGGCCGGAAGCCTCACGGTGCGCGCCGACGTGACCGACGCCGCATCCATCGATGCCGCTTTCACCGAGATTGAGACGACCTACGGTCCGGTCGAGGTCATCGTGGCTAACGCTGGGATCACCCGCGATACCCTGCTCATGCGCATGTCAGAGGACGACTTTACGTCGGTGGTCGACACGAACCTCGGCGGGGCGTTCCGGGTCGTCAAGCGTGGCAGCAAGGGTATGCTCAAAGCTCGTTTCGGGCGGATCGTGCTCATCTCGAGCGTTGTGGGCCTGTACGGCTCCGCCGGGCAGGTGAACTATTCGGCGTCGAAGAGCGGCCTGATCGGACTGGCTCGCTCGATCACCCGCGAGCTCGGCGCCCGCGGCATCACCGCCAACGTTGTTGCTCCCGGTTTCATCGAAACAGACATGACCGCTGCCCTGCCCGAAGCGCAGCAGGCGGACTACAAGCGCAATATCCCGGCCGGCCGCTTCGCCACACCGTCAGAGGTCGCCCGTGTCGTCACCTGGCTCGCCGGCGACGACTCCGCCTACATCTCCGGCGCGGTCATTCCGGTCGACGGTGGTCTCGGTATGGGCCACTAGAACGCTCTCGGTTTGGGTGGCCGGGTTGGTGACTCAGCCGCGCAGGCCGAGAAGCGGAAGCACCTGACTGAGATTGCAGTGGTCGATCACCACGTCGGCTTCGCGCTTCACCCGGGGCTTCGCGTTGAACGCCACGGCGAGGCCGGCCGCGTCCATCATGCGCAGGTCGTTTGCGCCGTCTCCGACCGCGATCGTCTGCGTCAGGGCGATCCGGCCGCCGGCGGCCCATTCGCGCAGGGCGACCGCTTTCGCCTCGGCGTCGATGATCGGCCCGAGGACGCGCCCGGTCAGTCGGCCGGCATCAACTTCGAGCCGGTTGGCTCGCCAATGGTCCAGACCCAGCTCGATCGCGAGCGGGTCGAGCAGCTCGTGAAAGCCGCCAGACACCACCCCGACGACGCCCCCGCCGGCATGGATACCGGCAATCAGTTCGGGAACCCCCGCAGTCAGGCGGATGCGTCGCCCCACCTCGCCGAAAATGGTCTCCGGCAGTCCCGCCAGGGTCAACACCCGCTGGCGCAGGCTTTGCGCAAAGTCCAGTTCGCCGCGCATGGCGCGTTCGGTGACGTCGGCGACGAGATCGCGCGAGCCGGCGGCATCCGCCAGCAACTCGATCACTTCGTCTTGGATCAGGGTGGAGTCGGCATCAAGCACGACCAGGAAACGTGGTGCGGAGGTACGGGTCACGGAGTAACGAGCACACCCTTGCCGACGACGGTGATACCGGATTCGGTCACACTGAAGCCGCGCGCGAGGTCTCGATCCCGATCGACCCCGACGGTGGCGCCGGCCTCGACGATGACTTCCTTGTCGAGAATGGCACGCCGCACGATGGCGCCCGGCCGAATCTGTACCCGGTCGAACACGATCGAGTCGACGACCTCGCACGCGGAACCGATCGAGGTCCACGGGCCGAGCACGCTGCGTTCGATGTGAGCGCCGGAGATGACGCAGCCCAGCGAGACGATCGAGTCGATCATGGTGCCCAGGGCGCCACGGCCGTCGCGCACGAACTTCGCCGGCGGCGAGTTCAACTGCATGCTGAAGATCGGCCATTCCTGGTTGTACAGGTTGAACACGGGAAGCGCCGAGATGAGATCCTGGTGGGCTTCGAAGAACGAATCGATCGTTCCCACATCGCGCCAGTAATACTTATCGCGGTCGGTCGACCCAGGCACTTCGTTGCGCTGCAGGTCGTACACGCCGGCGTCGCCGCGGAAGACGAAGTCGGGGATGATGTCACCGCCCATATCGTGGCTTGAATCGGTACGCTCACCATCGCGCAGTACCGCTTCGATCAGAGCATCGGTGTTGAAAACATAGTTGCCCATCGAGGCGAAGACCTCGTGCGGGGCATCGGCAAGACCGACGGCGTCCTTGGGCTTCTCCCGAAAATCGGAGATGCGGTCGGGGGTGGCGGCATCCACTTCGATGACGCCGAACTGGTCGGCCAGGCCGATCGGCTGGCGAATGGCCGCGACCGTCGCGGACAGACCTGATGCGATGTGGGCGGCGATCATCTGGCTGAAGTCCATGCGATAGACGTGATCGGCGCCGACAACGACGACGATGTCAGGTTTCTCATCGTGGATGAGATTCAGGCTCTGCAGAATCGCGTCGGCTGAGCCGCTGAACCACCGTTTGCCGAGGCGTTGCTGTGCGGGTACCGAGGCGATGTACGAGTTGAACAGTCCACCGGAAACATGCCAGGTCTGCGACACGTGCCGGTCCAGGCTGTGCGACTTGTACTGGGTGAGCACCACGATTTGGGTGACGCCCGAGTTGATCAGGTTGGACAGGGCGAAATCCACAAGCCGGTAATGCCCGCCGAAGGGGACAGCGGGCTTGGCCCGGTCCTCGGTCAGCGGCATGAGCCGTTTTCCCTCGCCACCCGCGAGAACGATTCCAAAGATCTTCTTGGCCTTCATGTGTACAGAGTAGGGCCAACCGGGCCACTCGACTAGCACCACGGGGTGTGCGTCGGGTCCGGCTGCGCTACCTTTGCTCCATGCGAGTGGATTTGATGACCAAGGAGTACCCCCCGGAGATTTACGGGGGAGCGGGAGTGCACGTCACGGAGCTCGTACGAGCGCTCCGCGAAGACATTGACGTCTCGGTACGCTGCTTCGGTGCGCCCCGCTCAGACGTTGATACCTTCGCCTATGCGGTGCCGAAACAGCTGGTCGATGCCAACGCCACCCTGAGCACGCTGGGCGTCGACCTGCAGATGGCCCAGGACGCCGCCGGTGCCGATCTGGTGCACTCACACACCTGGTATGCCAACGCGGCCGGGCACCTCGCCCAGATGCTGCACGGCATCCCGCACGTTGTCACCGCCCACAGCCTTGAGCCCCTGCGCCCGTGGAAGGCCGAGCAGCTCGGCGGCGGCTATCGTGTGTCGAGCTGGATCGAGAAAACGGCCTTCGAGGCAGCGGATGCCGTCATCGCCGTCAGCGACGGCATGCGCCGCGACATCCTGCGCAGCTACCCGGCACTCGATGAGGGCCGAGTGCACACGGTGTACAACGGCATCGACCTCGAGCGCTGGAAGCCCCGGCTGGACGCTGATTTCGTGCGCGGGCTGGGAATCGATCCGGACCGGCCGTCCGTTGTCTTCGTCGGCCGCATCACGCGGCAGAAGGGACTGCCCTACCTGCTGCGCGCTGCGGCGCTGCTGCCGCCCGAGGTGCAGTTAGTACTGTGCGCCGGTGCGCCCGACACTCCCGGCATTCTCGCCGAAGTCACCGCCGGCGTCGAGGCCCTGCAGCGCGAACGGTCGGGCGTCGTCTGGATCAACCGGCTTCTCGCCCAGCCAGAGCTCGCTGCGGTGCTGACCCACGGCACGGTCTTCGTCTGCCCGTCAATCTACGAACCCCTCGGAATCGTCAATCTCGAAGCCATGGCCTGTGGCCTCGCCGTCGTCGGCACGGCCACCGGAGGGATACCCGAGGTCGTCGCCGACGGCCGAACCGGGCGCCTGGTACCGATCGAGCAACTCACGGACGGCACCGGTACCCCGCTGCATCCCGAGCAGTTTGTCGCCGACCTCGCCCGCATCCTCACCGAGGTTGTGAGCGACCCTGCCCGTGCCGCCGAGATGGGGCGCGCCGGTCGCCTGCGGGCCGAGCACGAATTCGGCTGGAGCCAGATCGCCACTCGCACTCGCGAGATCTACGCGTCCCTGCTCTGATCACTGGCGCTGGCACTGGCGCTGGCACTGGCACTGGGCCGGTCGCCGCGACGGCCCGGCGTATTTCAGCACTGGCGCCGCCCGATAACATGGCTGTATGGTCAACGTTTTGCATTTCACCGGCGTCTCCGTCGTCCGGGGTGGCACCACCATCCTCGACTCAGTGAATTGGAGCGTCGACGACGACCAACGGTGGGTCATCCTCGGGCCGAACGGCGCTGGCAAGACCACCCTGCTGCAGATCGCCGCCGCCTTCATGCACCCGTCGAGTGGGCAGGCCGAAGTGCTCGATGAGACACTCGGCGAAACGGATGTCTTCGAGCTGCGGCCCCGAATCGGGTTCGCCTCGACCGCCATGGCCCGCAAAGTGCCGGGCAACGAGAAAGTGCTCGACGTCGTCATGACGGCGGCTTACTCCGTCACCGGCCGGTGGAACGAAGAATACGAGACCATCGACGAACGCCGCGCCCAGCGCGTACTGCAGGAATGGAAACTCGACCACCTCGCCGACCGCAAGTTCGGCACCCTCAGCGACGGCGAGCAGAAGCGGGTGCAGATCGCCCGCTCCGTCATGACCGACCCGGAGATTCTGCTGCTCGATGAGCCCGCAGCCAGCCTCGACCTCGGCGCTCGCGAATCGCTCCTGCAGCTGCTCAGCGGTTTCGCACAGGAGCCCAACTCGCCGGCCATCATCATGGTCACGCACCACGTCGAAGAGATTCCGCTCGGGTTCACCCATGTGCTGCTGCTGGCGGGCGGGCAGGTCGTCTCGGCCGGTCCGATCGGTGAGGCACTCACCGCGACGGCGTTGAGCGAGACATTTGGTCTTAACATCGAACTCACCGAGACCGACGGTCGTTACTCGGCCCGGGCGCTCTGAACCGAGCATCCGAACAGCTCGGCTTTCAGCCGCATCAATTTCTGCCAGGACAATTTCTGCCAAAGCAATGTCTGCTAAGGTAAGTGGCTGGCCATCTGGCCACCCAGCTTGCCGTCGTTGCTTTGCGCATGGCGGGCGGGGCCCCATAAACGAACAGCACTGTGACCAGTTACAAGTCTGTTCACCAGAAGTGCAAAAGGAAATTTCATGAAGTCTGACATCCACCCCGAGTACGCTGCCGTCGTGTTCCGCGACCTCGCCTCCGGCGCGACCTTCCTGACTCGTTCGACGGTCTCCAGCAAGAAAACCATCGAGTGGGAAGACGGAACCACATACCCGGTCATCGACGTGGAAATCTCCTCCGAGTCGCACCCGTTCTACACGGGTAAGCAGCGCATCATGGACTCCGCCGGTCGTGTCGAGAAGTTCAACTCGCGTTACAAGGGCTTCGGCAAATAGCACCAGATTTTACAGCGAAGAAGGCGACCAGCTCCGGCTGGTCGCCTTCTTCGTATCGATTCCGCGCAGTGAGTTAGCGCAGCGGCCAGGCGGTGTCCGCCAGAAATTCAGGATCGCGGCCGCGTCGGACGTATTCCTGAAAACTTTCCGCCTGCTGGCGGTACCAGGTGACCTGCAGAGAATGCATCTCGTCGAGGGTCGTGGGCAGGGCGCCTGCGTGCGCTCGGTGGATCGCCTGAGCGACGCGGCCGGCCGCGATCGCGTCGGCCCCGGCATCGTGGGCGTCGTCGAGAGCCACGCCGTAGAACGCGCTCGTGACCGCGAGGGTGCGCTTTCCTTTGCGATACTTGTCGACGGCCTTGTCGATGACCAGTGGATCGACGATCGGACTGGGCGAGGCCAGGGGGGCAATGCCGTAGCGCAGAGCCTCACGGTCGAGCAGGGTGAGGTCGTACGGGGCGTTATAGGCCACGATGGGCAGACCGTCGCTCAGATGCCCGCGGAGGGCCGTGACGATCTCCGCCACGGCTTCCGACGCGAGGCGGCCGTGCTCCACGGCCTGCTGGGTGGTGATGCCGTGCACGCCGGTCGCGCCGGCCGGAATGTCGATACCTGGATCGACCAGCCAATCGATGCGCTCAACGGCCGTGCCGCTCGCGTCGAGAACGGCGACGGTGGCCGACACGATGCGGCAGGTTTCCACGTCGATGCCGGTGGTTTCAAGGTCGAATACGGCGAGGTGATCGCTCCAGGTGCTCATACTTCCACCCTAGGGGCGACCACCGACAGGCATCCGCGCCGCCCGCCGGGTACGCCCCAACGGCGTGCGCGGGGCGCAACATCAGAGCTGACGTTTAGAGCTGGATTCGTCTGCTGATGACATTTTCGGCACTCTCGCGCATCGTGTGGTTGCGCGCGCGGGCATCCGCTCGCAGTCGTTTGAAGGCTTCGTCCATGTCGACGGAACTGATTTGGGCGATGACGCCCTTGGCCTGTTCGATCAGGATTCGGCTGTTGAGGGCCCGCTGCAGTTGCTCGTTGACGACGGCGTCCTCGCGCACGGTGCTTTCCTGAAGGATGCTGATGGTCGCGACATCGGCCATGGCCTGTCCGATCGCTGCCTCTTCGGGGGTGACGTCGCCGGTTTCGGTGCGGAACAGATTGAGCGCACCGATCGCCCGATGGCGAACCCGCATCGGAATGGCGTGCACCGAACGAAAGCCTTGCGAGAGAGCGGCCGCTTTGAAGTCCGGGTAGGTGTCGCCGGAGGCGGCGATGTCGCCCATCGTAACGACCTTGCCGGTTAGATAGCAGTCCACGCAGGGGCCGGCACCGGCCTGCTGCTGCAGCGCCTCGACGAGGTAACTCTCCTCGCTCGTGGACGCTACCACCTGGAGTTCCCCGCTGGGATCGGCCAGGAGTAGACCGGCCGCGGTGGCGTCGAGCAGTTCCACGCACTCCTCCACCAGGGTGTGCAGTACGTCGAGAACGTCATATTCGCCAACCAAAGTGTCCGTCAACTTCACGAAGGCGGCGCTCACCCGGGAGGCGCGAGTCATGGTGACCATCAGTGATTCTGTGACCTTTCTAAATTTTCAATCATTTACCGGTGAAAAGTGCAGCCGTCTGGCGACCACGTCACCCGCGATCGTGCGTACCGTCTTGCCGTGGGAGAAGGCGTGCGCGCGAAGCACGAGCAGAGCATCCGTTGCTGTGATGTTCATCTGCACCAGCACCATGCCGGTCGCCTGGTGAATTTCCCGCCGCGACAGGGGCGATGCCGTGGAGGCCAAACCAGCGTCTCCGACGGCCGGTGACTCCTGCACGCAAAGCAGGCGATCGAGCAGGTTCCAGGCCGTCTTATTGGCCAGCACTAAGGCTCTGGCCCGGTCCGTGCGATCCAGTACCCCCGGCGTTCGGCTGTACAACTCGACAATTCCGACATCGAGTGCGCCGAGAGTGAGCGGAAAGACGTAGAGCGCTTCGACGACGGTGTCCATCAGTGCCGTGGAGAAGACCGGCCACAGCGGGTGAGCCCCCTCACGTACCCGGGGTTCCAACACGGGAAGTCTGGTGCGCGCCGCCACCCACCGCGGGCCCTCGCCCAGGTCGAACTGCAGTTCATCCAGGCGAGCGGCGAGGTTGTCGGTGGCGCAGACGACGGTTTCGGGGACTGCGCCACCGAAAACTGACACGGCAGCACCGTCGACCGGTAGGGAGGAGAGAAAATGGGCACACAGCGCCGTGTCCTCGACTCCGCCGTCTGAACTCGACCATGCTGCCATCGACCGGCCTCCGGACCCTGGGCGATTGCTTCGTTAGCCCAAGAATACGTCTGCTGGGAGCCGTAATAAAGAGAAAAGTTGAGTGATTTCGCACCCGCGGTCATCGCCGCCCGCTGGCGCTCCTGACGTCAGCCGCAATGCAGCCAGTAGAAACTCTGCGCCCCGAGGGTGAGGGTGAGGGCGCCCTCCTCGTTGAAACTGGGAAAGACAGCGCCGCCGAACAGGTCATAGAGCCGGGTGCCGGCCATGTCGACATCCTCGATGGTGAAGGCGACCGGATTGTGCGAAAAGCTGAAGACGCACATCACGGATTCCGGCTGATCGCCGAAGATGGAACCAGAGCCGGCGTAGCTACGGGTGAACACGAGCACCGATTCGTGGTTGGTCTTCAACACGCGGATCGTGCCGAGCCCGAAGGTGGGGTGTGCCTTGCGCACGTGGATCACGTTACGGATCCAGTGCAGGAGCGAACCGGACTGGGCCAGCTGGGATTCCACGTTGGTCTGCGTGAAATTGTAGACCAGGGACTGCACGATCGGCAGGAACAGCTTGCCCGGGTCGGCATCGGAAAAACCGGCGTTGCGGTCCGGGGTCCACTGCATCGGGGTGCGGGAACTATCCCGGTCGGGCAGCCAGATGTTGTCGCCCATGCCGATCTCGTCGCCGTAGTAGAGGAACGGGCTGCCCGGCAGGGCAAACAACAGGGCGTGGGCGAGCTCCAGCTCCGCCCGAGAGTTGTCGAGAAGCGGCGCCAACCGCCTGCGGATGCCAATGTTCGCGCGCATCCGCGGGTCGTAGGCATACCAGCCATACATTGCCTGCCGGTATTCCTCGCTGACCATTTCCAGGGTGAGTTCGTCGTGGTTGCGCAGGAACACGCCCCAGCCGGCGCCGTCGGGAATGTCGGTCGTCTCGGAGAGTACCCGCACCAATTCGTTGGCTTGCTGGGAGCGCAGCGAATAGAAGATGCGCGGCATCACGGGAAAATCGAAGGCCATGTGGCATTCCGGTTCGTCTTCGGTGCCGAAGAACGCGGCGACTTCCCGCGGCCACTGATTGGCTTCAGCGATCATGACCCGGCCGGGGTAGTCCCGATCCACCATGGAGCGCAGTCGCTTGACGAACTCGTGCGTCGGCGGCTCACCCTCGCCATTGCCCTCCTCGGATTCGAACAGGTACGGGATCGCGTCCAGGCGAAAGCCGTCGACGCCGAGGTCCAGCCAGAAGCGCACGACATCGAAGATGGCTTCCTGAACGGCCATGTTCTCAAAATTGAGGTCGGGCTGATGTGAGAAGAAACGGTGAAAGAAAAACTGTCGGCGCACCGGATCGAAGGCCCAGTTCGATTCTTCGGTGTCGGTAAAGATGATGCGAATGTTGGGGTACCGCTCGTCGGTGTCGCTCCACACGTAGAAATCTCCGTACGGGCCGTCGGGGTCCTCACGGGACTGCTGGAACCATTCATGCTGGTCCGAGGTGTGATTCAGCGGAAAATCGATCACGATGCGCATATTCCGCTCGTGCGCTTTGGTCACGAGGTCCTTGAACTCCTCCAGCGTGCCGAATTCGGGCAGGATCGTGCGGTAGTCGGCCACATCGTATCCGCCGTCCTTGAGCGGAGAGTTGAAGAACGGCGGAATCCACAGGGCGTCGATGCCGAGCCACTGCAGGTAGTCGAGCTTCGACACGAGGCCGGAAAGGTCGCCCGAGCCGTCGGCATTGCTGTCCACAAAGGATCGAACCATGACCTCATAGAAGACGGCACGGCGATACCACCGCGGATCGAGGGCCAATCCGGGCAGCTGAATGGGTGCGGTGAAGCTCACGGCAGTCCTTCCGTCCCCGCGAAGGGCTCTCTCGATGCAGATAGTGGCTCGAGTCTAGATCGACCACCCCGGTGCACGTCCAGCCTTGCGCAAGTCTCGCGCCTAAACTAGGTCCGATGATCGTTTCTTCTCCCTACGACAAGCTCCTGCAGAGCCTCCCGGTGCGCGAGCTCACCGCATCCGTTCCCGGCATCGAACGCCGGGCGAGTGACACGCGGTACTGGGAGTACGGCGATCCGGCTGCGACCACCACGCTGGTGCTGGTGCACGGCTTTCGAGGCGATCACCACGGCCTGCAGCTGGTCGTGGCCGAGATGCTCGGCGACGCCACAAGCTCACCCGACCTGCGCATCGTGGCACCCGACCTGCCCGGATTCGGCCAGTCTGCTCCATTTCGGGATGGCACACATTCCCTGTCGGCCTACGTCGGCTGGCTACAGGACTTCCTTCGGGTACTGGCCCCGACCGGTCGGGTGGTCGTGCTGGGCCATTCCTTCGGTTCGATCGTGGTCGCTGCCGCCGTCGCCGACAAACTGGCGGTCGACGAGGTCATCCTGGTCAACCCGATCGCCGCTCCGGCACTGTCCGGGCCGCGCGGCATACTGACCCGTCTGGCTGTTTTCTACTACTGGGCCGCTGCGACCTTGCCGGAGCGCTGGGGTTATGCGCTGCTGCAAAACCGTGCCATCGTGCGCGTCATGAGCGTGAGCATGGCCAAGACTCATGATGCGCAGCTACGGCGCTGGATTCACAATCAGCACGACCGTTACTTCAGTGCTTTCGCCAATCGTCAGGTCGTGATGGCCGCCTTCACCGCCTCGGTCAGCCACGACGTGAGCGAATTCGCCGCACAGATTCGACAACCGACGCTGCTGATCGCCGCCGATAAAGATGACATCACACCCCTGGCCGCCCAGTACCGGTTGAAAACGTTGTTTCCCAACGCGACGCTGCGGGTCATCGAGAATGTCGGCCACCTTATCCACTACGAAAAACCGAAACCGGCTGCAGCCTGCATTCGGGATTTCCTCGCGGCGGAGCGACCGCTGTGAGGATTGTCGTCGACTGCCGTTATGTGCGCCTCGATCAACACGACGGCATCAGCCGCTATACGGCGGGGCTGGTCACCGAACTGGGCCGCCTGCATCCGCTCATCATGTTGATCAGCGATCATCGCCAGCTGAAGATGCTTCCGGCTCTGCCCTGGCAGTTGGTGCGCGCACCGACCAGCCTGTTCGAACCGCTCGTCGCGCTGTCGGTCAATCGGCTGAAACCCGACGTCGTCTTCAGCCCCATGCAGACGATGGGGTCCTGGGGCCGCAAGTATCGGTTGTTCCTGACCGTGCACGACCTGATCTACTACCGTAACCGCACACCGCCGCGCGATCTGGCCCCGTTCATCCGCCTGCTCTGGCGGGCCTACCACCTGTCCTGGTGGCCACAACGGATGCTGCTGAACGGCGCCGACGGCGTCGTGACGGTCTCCGAGACCACGCGTTCACTGATCAGGGAACACCACCTGACGCGGCGGCCCGTCACCGTGGTGCCCAACGCCGCCGATCCCGCACCGGGTCTGCCCGGTCACCGGAGCATTCCGGAAACGACCCGACTGATCTACATGGGTTCCTTCATGCCGTACAAGAACCTCGACACGCTCGTTCTGGCCCTGGCCGACCTGCCGGACTACGAACTGCATCTGCTCAGTCGGGTGACGTCGACCGAACGGGACCGGCTCGGCCGGCTGGCACCCCAGGCCCGCCTCGTCTTCCACGACGGGGTCAGCGATGAGCAATATCACCGGCTGTTGCGCTCGGCGACCGCGCTTGTGACCGCTTCGCTCGATGAAGGCTTCGGAATTCCGTTGGTTGAGGCGATGAGCCTGGGAATCCCAGTCATCGTCAGCGACATTCCGATCTTTCGGGAGATCGGTGGCGATGCCGCGCTGTACTTCGATCCGAGGAGTGCGGATGCACTCGCTGGAGCGGTGCATCAGTTGGCAGCCCCGGGGGAGTGGGCTGCCCGTTCGGCTCGATCGATCGACCAGGCTACCCGTTTCACCTGGCAAGCCTCGGCTCGAACCCTGCTCGGGGTGCTCGAGGGAACCGTTTCGACGACTCCGTAGCTGCGATTCACGCCGCGCGGGAGCTGCGCCGCTGCGCGGGACGCGCAATTCGCGCGCAACGGCGCAGGTCGAGCGCCTTGCGTCGCGCTGGAGTTTTGTCCAGCCCCATTCTCCCGCGCATTGGCGCAAGTCCAGCGTGACGCGCGGCATCCGTGCGGTGGGGTGCCGGGTTAGAGTACGGGCGACGCTGGAAAATCGCCACGATCTCCCGGCAGGCGAGTCGTCGCATCGAAATGCGTCAGCAGTAGCTGATCGTTTTGCCACCGAAAATCGTGCACAGACCCGTTGGCGATGAATTCACCGTGCCTCGGCCGGTCACCCGCGGTAACGTGACGCAGCAGGGTGCCGATGATCCCGCCGTGGCTGAGCACAAGCACGCGCTGGCCCGCCCGCCCATCGGCAAGCGCAGCAAGGGCCACAAGCACGCGATCAACGACGTCTCGCCGAGTTTCCAGCCCGGGAACGGCCACACCATCGGGAAAGCGAAGCTGACGTTCAGCGAAGGTGAGTCCCTCAATGGCACCGTGGTGGCGTTCGGTGAGCGCGGCAACGACCTGTGGATCGTTCAGGCCAAGCTCAGCGGCAATGATCCGAGCAGATTCTGCCGCACGCAGCAGCGGGCTGGTCACGATGACATCCCAGCGCCGGCCGGCAAGGCGCATCGCTGCGGCGACGGCCTCTGCTCGCCCCGTGGCGTTCAGGGGAATGTCTGTGCTGCCCTGAATTCGATGGTGCAGGTTCCAGTCCGTCTGGCCATGGCGCACGATGGAGAACGATGTCGTCGCCGGTTCACCCTCGACCGTGGTGATTCGCTCCGTGAACAAACGGGGTCAGCCCAGCAGTCGGGCGGCCAGGGCAGCGAGGGTTTCGGAGGTGCCGGCCTCGAGTTTGTGCAGGGCGCGCCCATCACCCTTGGTCACCCCACGGTTGATCACGATGATGGGCAGCTTGCGCCGACGAGCCTGCTCCACCAGCCGAATACCAGAATTCACGGCCAGCGACGATCCAGCCACGATGAGGGCGTCGGAACCCGAAATCAAAGCGGATGCCTCCAGAAACGTTTCCGTGGGAACGAGCTCACCGAAGAAGACGACATTGGGCTTGAGCATGCCGCCGCAGACGGTGCAGTCAGGCACGACGAAGTCATCGATGTTTCCCACATCGGCATCGCCGTCGGGGGCGATCTGAATGCTCTCCGGGTTGCGCAGCACCGGGTTGTCGGTCTCGAGGCGAGCGGCGATACTGTCGCGCCCGAACGCCTGACCGCAGGCCAGACAGATGACCCGGTCGAGGGATCCGTGCAGCTCGACCACATGGAGCGACCCGGCGCGGGTGTGCAGGCCGTCGACATTTTGGGTGATGACCCCGGCGATAGCGCCGGCGCTCTCCAACTGCACCAAAGATCGGTGTCCCAGGTTGGGTTCGGCCCGGTGGAAAACCCGCCAGCCCAGGTGGCTTCCGGCCCAGTAGCGTTTACGGGATCGTTCGTCGGCGACGAAGGTTTGAAAAGTCATCGGGGTGCGCGTCGGCGCACCCTCGCCGCGATAGTCCGGAATACCGGAATCCGTACTGAGACCGGCTCCGGTGAGCACTGCGGCACGTTTGCCGCGCAGCAACGTCGCGACGGCATCCACTGCGCGCTCGGAATCGAGGGCAAGCGCCGAGGCGAGCGCGGCGGCGGTATCGGGAGCGTCAGACGGTTCGAGCGCATCGACCAGTACCGTGTCGCGGGGCGAAGCCGAGTCGGCAGTCATCGGCGCTCCTTTCGGGCCAAGGCGAATACGAACTATTGCTCGCCCCTTGATTCTAAACTCGTCTGTTTTCCTGTTTGACTACCCACCTGTCAGGCTTGGGCTCAACACTCATCTCGAAAGGCATGTTTTCGTGCAGATCACCCGCATTACCGACCTGTCCACTGCGGGTCTCGCCGATTATTCGCGTTTGACCGATGTTGCCCTCCGTCGGGTTCTGGAACCGGCCGGCGGTCTGTACATCGCCGAGTCGCCCAAGGTCATCGCCCGGGCGTTGAACGCCGGGCATCGGCCCCGCTCCCTGCTCATTCAGGAACAGTGGATGCCCGATGCCGAGCGACTGCTCGTCGACTGGCCGGACGTGCCGGTCTACGTCGGTGAGGCGAGCGTGCTGGAACAGCTGACCGGCTACAACCTGCACCGGGGCGCCCTCGCCGCCATGCACCGGCCAGCGCTCGAGCCGGTCGAGGCGCTCCTGACCGACGCCCGCCGTATTGTGATCCTGGAAGACATCGTGGACCACACCAACGTCGGTGCGATATTTCGATCCGTGGCCGGGCTCGGTGCCGACGCGGTGCTGATCACCCCGCGTTGCGCAGACCCTCTCTATCGACGCAGCGTGCGCGTGAGCATGGGCACCGTGCTTCAGGTGCCGTGGACCCGCCTGCCGGAATGGAGCGTTGCCACCCCGCTGTTGCACGCGGCCGGCTTCCACCTGGCGGCCCTGGCGCTTTCCGACGCAGCGGTGTCGCTCGACGTGTTCGCCGAGGCGCCACCCGAGCGACTCGCGATCATCCTCGGTGCCGAAGGCGACGGGCTCAGCCAGCACGCCCTGGCTGCCTCCGACACGGTGGTGACCATACCGATGCTGCACGGTGTGGATTCGCTTAACGTGGCATCCGCGAGTGCCGTCGCGCTCTACGCCCTACGCTCTGCGCATTCGTTCGTGACGTCGGCGAACCCGATGAACGACGCGAAGAAGTTAGGCTGAACGGATGTCTCCCTCCCGTCGCGTAGTCCTCCAACGTCGGCGACTGGCCGTCTTCAGCGTTGTTCTCTTGGTGCTGGGCGGCGTCGGATATGTCGGCGCCACCACTCTGGCTCCCGTACCCGTGAGCGCCGCGGCCCTCGTGCAGCCCGCCGACCTCACCCAGCCGATGGCCGCCCCGACCTGGCCGTCCTTCGGTGCGAGCGCCATCGGCGCTGTCGGTCTTCCCGGCGTGTTGGCGTCGAGCGGCGCGCAGGACACGGTGCCGATTGCGAGTATCACCAAAATGGTCACCGCACTCGTCATCCTCGATGCGAAGCCGCTCGGTGCCGGCGAGGCTGGGCCCGACATCACGTTCACCGACGCCGACGTGGACATCTACTACGACGTGATCGCCGAAAACGGTTCGGTGGCTCCCGTCGTGTCCGGAATGGTGCTCACCCAGCGGGAGGCATTCGAGGCGATGCTGCTGCCGTCGGCCAACAACTATGCGGCGTCCCTCGCGGTGTGGGCCTACGGATCCATCGACAACTACCTGGCAGCGGCGAAGGCCTGGCTGGCTGACAATTCGCTGGACCAGACCAGTGTCGCCGACACCAGCGGCCTTTCCTCGTCGAGCGTGAGCAGTCCGGCTGACCTCGTGGAAATCGGCAAGCTCGTCGTCGGCCACCCGGCCCTCGCCGAGATCGTGGCCCTTCCTGCGGCGGTCCTGCCCGTCATCGGCACCATCACCAACACCAACAAGCTGCTCGGCCGTGATGGCGTCGACGGCATCAAGACGGGAACGACGGATGTGGCCGGCGCCTGCCTGTTGTTCTCGACCGACTTCACCGTCGGAACCACCACGGTCACCGTTGTCGGCGTGGTGCTGGACGGTGAAACGCACTCCGAGCTCAATTCTGCGATTTCCGCGCTGATCACGAGCGTGCAGCCCGGGTTTCACGAGGTCGCGCTGGTTGAAGCCGGTGCCGTGTTCGGCAGTTACACGACCGAGTGGGGCGACGTGAGTGACATCGTCGCCGAGCGGGCGGCATCCGTTCTGGTCTGGTCGGACTCACCGATCAGCGGCGCCGCGGCGGCCGCCGACGTGCAGCTCGCCCGGGCCGGCGACGAGGTGGGGGAGGTGTCGTTCACGATCGGGACCGGAACGCCGACGACGG
Source organism: Cryobacterium sp. TMT1-3 (assembly GCF_004402315.1). Taxonomy (NCBI): domain Bacteria; kingdom Bacillati; phylum Actinomycetota; class Actinomycetes; order Micrococcales; family Microbacteriaceae; genus Cryobacterium; species Cryobacterium sp. TMT1-3. The sequence goes on along the minus strand of NZ_SOFW01000006.1, from coordinate 145,999 downwards.
TGACCGTGCCGCTCGAACTGCACCGGGGCCTGACCGATCCCGGCCCAGCTTGGCGCATGGGGCACCCGGGCGAACTCGCGGCGGGCTGACGCTCAGAGCGACCTGCCGGTCAGACCGTCGGCAGGGTGAACGGGCCGGCCGCCGGCCGTTTGGGCAGGACGTTGTCGCCGGAGGATTGGTGCCGCACCCGACGCAGCACCCACGGCACCAGGTACTCCCGCGCCCATGCGAAGTCTTCGGTGCGCGCCTGACGCCAGCTGGTACCCGGCATCGGCTCTGGCGCGCTCGGTTCGAGGGAATTCTTCACGTTGAGGGTCTCCAGCACCATGCGGGCCACCGTGTGGTGTCCGAGAGCGTTCAGGTGCAGCCGGTCTGGCGCCCACAGCCGTGGGTCCTGGATCTCGGTGAGCTGCCACATGTCGGCCACGATGCAGTCGTACTTCGTTGCAATGGCGCGAATGTTCTCGTTGTAGATGGCGACCTTGCCGCGAATGCTGCGAAACACGGGGGAGAAGCCCACATCGGCACCGGTGAACAGCACGACCGTCGCGCCATCGCTGGTCAACCGGGAAATGACTTCGTCACAGCGCGCAGCGATGAAGTCCGGGTCGGTACCCGGTCGGAGCACGTCGTTGCCGCCGGCCGAGATGGTGATCAGGTCAGGGCGCAGCGCCAGCGCCGGTTCGACCTGTTCGTCGGCAATCTGCCGAATGAGTTTGCCGCGCACAGCGAGGTTGGCGTAAGCGAAGTCCTCGGTGCCGTCGCTCAAAATCTCGGCGACCCGATCGGCCCAGCCCCGGTGCCCGCCGGGGCTCTGCACCTCAGGATCGCCGATGCCTTCGGTGAAGGAGTCGCCCAGGGCGACGTAGCGCGACCACGGATGCTGTTGCTTCGTCATCGACCCATTCTGTCGGACCACCCGGGTCGGGTCGAACCGAGCGCGCTGCACGCGAACGTCAGTGGGCTTTGGTAGATTTGTCAGAAGTGAATACTCCATCGGTTTTCGGTCCCGCGCAGGGAACGAGTGCAGCCGAACATCTTTCGCCGTCCTTCCCCGAACGCGCCGCCTGGGGTACCGCTGGCAAGCTGCGTGCCTGGCAAGCCGAAGCGCTCGAAGCCTACTTCGTGCACGAACCGCGAGACTTCCTCGCCGCGGCCACGCCCGGTGCCGGCAAGACAACGTTCGCCCTGCGTCTGGCGGCCGAACTTCGGTCCCGGCGAACCATCGATCGCATCACCGTCGTCGCCCCGACCGAGCATCTCAAAAACCAGTGGGCGGATGCCGCGGCGCGCGCGGGCATCCGTCTCGACCCAATGTTCAAGAACGCCGACCGCAGTTACGGCAGCCACTATCACGGAGTCGTCGTCACCTACGCGCAGGTCGCAGCGCGCGCCGCCCTGCACAAGCAGCTCACCGAATCGAGCCGTACCCTGGTCATCCTCGACGAGATCCACCACGGGGGAGACGCCCTGAGCTGGGGCGACGCGATTCGTGAGGCGTTCGGCCCGGCCACCCGCAGGCTGTCACTGACCGGTACCCCGTTCCGGTCAGATACCTCGCCGATTCCGTTCGTGAGCTACCTGCCCGACAAGCACGGCATCCGCATGTCGCAGAGCGACTACGCCTACGGGTACGGCCGTGCCCTCGCCGACGGCGTGGTGCGCCCGGTCATGTTCATGGTCTACGCCGGGCACATGAAATGGCGCACCCGCGCCGGCGACGAGATGGAAGCAAAACTCGGCGAGGGTAACACCAAGGACATCACGAGCCAGGCTTGGCGCACCGCACTCGAGCCCAGCGGCCAGTGGATACCGTCGGTGTTGCGCGCCGCGAATTCGCGTCTGACCGAGGTGCGGCACGGCATTCCGGATGCCGGTGGCCTCGTCATCGCCACCGACCAGACCACCGCACGCGCCTACGCCGTTATCCTCGAGGACATCTGTGGTGAGCCGGTCACGATCGTGCTCTCCGATGAGAAAGAAGCCAGCGACCGGATCGACGAGTTCTCCAAGAACACGCGGCGTTGGATGGTCGCCGTGCGGATGGTGTCGGAGGGTGTTGATGTGCCGCGTCTCGCTGTCGGCGTGTACGCGACGAGCGCGGCCACCCCGCTGTATTTTGCCCAGGCGATCGGCCGGTTCGTGAGGGCGCGTCGTCGTGGAGAGACGGCGTCCATTTTTCTGCCGAACGTTCCCGGGCTGCTCAGCCTGGCCAACGCCCTCGAACTGGAACGCGACCACGCCCTCGACCGCAGCAACCGTGACGACGGCGACGATGGCATGTACAACCCCGAAGACGCCATGGTCACTGCGGCGAACAAGGAAGAGAAAGCGTCCGATGACCTCGGCGTGGACGACTTCACCTGGCAGGCCCTGGACTCGCAGGCGACCTTCGACATGGTCATGTTCGACGGTGATGAATTCGGTGAGCTCGCCGAGCCGGGCACCGATGAGGAGTTCGACTTCATCGGGATCCCCGGCCTGCTCGAGCCGGAGCAGGTGTCGGAGTTGCTGCGGCAACGCCAGTCCCGTCAGTCCAAGCGGTCCACCGACAAGCGTAGAGACCCCGTCACCGGCGACATCGCCCCGCTGGAGCCGCCGCCGCTTTACCGTACGCTGAAGGAACAGCGCACCCTGCTGTCGAGCCTGGTGGGCATGTGGTCGAAGCTGGCCAACGAGCCGCACGGCATGATCCACGCTGAGATGCGTCGGATCTGTGGCGGGCCCGCCGTCGCGCAGGCCAGCGTGACCCAGCTGCAGATGCGCATCGACCTGCTGCGCCGCCGTCTCGGCCGCAGCTAGCTAGTCACGCAGCGTCGTCGACCGGGCCTTGTTTTCGACACTGACGGGCGCACGGGCGACCAGCAGTGCGGTGAGAATGTCGTCGAGCAGGTCATCGACGTGTTCGAGTCCGATCGACAGGCGCACGACACCGGCGCCGGGGCGTGCCGTTGCCGCGACCGGCCGGTGGGTCAGGGATGCCGCGTGTTGAACGAGGGAGTCGACACCGCCCAGCGACACGGCGTGCGTGACCAGCCTCAGTGCTTCGGTGAAGCGCACGGCGGCTGCGTAGGAGCCCAGGTCCAGGGCCATCAGGGAACCGGCCCCCGCGCTCTGTCGGCCGATCAGCCCCTGCGGGTCCTGGCCGGGCAGGCCGGGGTAAAGTACGCGAGACAACGCCGGATGTTCGTTGAGCCGGGCAGCGATCACACCCGCCGTGTCCTGTTGGGCGCGCACCCGAATCGGCAGGGTGCGCAGCCCGCGATGCAGCAGGTAGGCGTTGAACGGCGCCAGCAAGCCACCGGTGAGCGCGCGCACCTGCCGCAGCCGCACCATCCACTCGTGGGGCCCCGAAACGGTTCCGCCCATGGCATCGCCGTGCCCGCCGAGGAACTTGGTCGCGCTGTGCAGAACCAGGGTAGCCCCGCACTCGATCGGGCGTTGCAGCACCGGCGTCGCAAAGGTATTGTCGACCAGCACCGGAACATCTCCGGCGGCCGCAACGACCGCCCGAATATCGGTGAGCTCGAGGGTCGGGTTGGCCGGCGTCTCGAGCACGACCAGACCGGTGTCCGCACGGATGGCCGCTGTAACGCCGGCCAGGTCGGTCCAGGTGACCGTCGTGCCGAGCAGCCCACTGGCCAGGACGTGGTCGGTTCCGCCGTACAGGGGGCGGAGGGCCACGATATGCGGCTTGCCGGCGGTCACCGTCGCGATCAGCGTCGCGGTAAGGGCGGCCATTCCGGTGGCGAAGGCCACTGTGCCCTCAGCCTGTTCCAACGCCGCCAGGGCGCACTCGAACCGGGCGACTCCGGGCTGCCACAACCGCTGGTAGACGGCGGAGTCCTCAGGTCGGGGAGTGCCTCCGGTCGCCAGGTTCTCGTACGACTCACCACCGGTCTCCACTGTTCGCAGCGGATTCGTTGTCGACAGGTCGATTCCCGGAACGTGAACCCCGGCCTCGGTGAGGCCGTCCATTCCGGCATGCACGGCTAGGGTTTCGATGTGTGGCGTCGATGGCAGCATGACCTCACAGAAGCAGATTCTGTGCGTTCCTACAAGGCACTCTGCAGACCCTTCCAAAACTGATCTTCACATCGCATAAACTCCTTGGTAACGAGGGAGTCTCTTAATGGAATCGAAGAAGCCGGAACTTGACCGGGTTGATCGCGCTTTACTGCGTGCCCTGTCCGTCAATGCGAGGGCTTCTGGGGCGGCCCTGGCCAGCGAGATCGGCGTCGCCGAATCCACCGTGTCTCTGCGTCTGCGCCGTCTGCAGCAGCTCGGCCACATTCGCGGCTATCGGGCCAACATTGACCTGGCCGCACTCGGCGCGAGCCTGCAGGCCCTGATCTCGGTGCGGCTGGCCAAGCACGCCCGGGTACAGATCGATGACTTTCGAAACGCAGCCCCGCACTGGCCCGGGGTGATCGGCCTGTTCCACACCGCCGGAGCCGATGACTATCTGCTGCACGTTGCCGCCGCGGATGCCTCCCACCTGCGTGACTTCGTGTTGGAACACCTCGCGGAGCATCCGGCCGTCGCCCACACCGAGACCAACCTGATCTTTGAGTACGTCGACGGTGACGGCTGGCAAGATCTGGTCAAGTAGCACCGCGGACGGACTGTGGGTCGTTGCTGACCGGTCCAGACCAATTCGGTTAAAACAAGAACGCCTCCCGCGTGAGCGGGAGGCGTTCTTCGCAAGCTCTATTTAGAGGGCGCGGATGTTCTCGGCCTGAGGACCCTTGGGGCCCTGGGTTACCTCGAACTCGACCTTCTGGTTCTCATCGAGGGACTTGTAGCCGTTCGACGCGATCGCGGAGTAGTGCGCGAAAACATCGGCGCTTCCGTCGTCGGGTGCGATAAAGCCGAAGCCCTTTTCAGCGTTGAACCATTTCACGGTACCTGTTGCCATTTGTAAAACTCCTCCAGGAGTGTTAGACCGGCCCCGACTGTCGGGACCGTTCGTCGCGGTATTCGTCGTCCGCTTCCGAAAGGAATGTGGCGCACAAACCGCGATCCAGTTGAATCACGATCGGTGCGTTTAAGACGTGCAAGCACTACAACTTCGAGTCCAACACTAGCCCACAAGTCTGGATGGTTTCAAAATTCCCAGCCTTTTCGACGTGAAAGCGTTACGTTCACGGCGAAATTCGGGTGAACTCCCGGTCTACCACTGCCTGTCGAGGGTCACGGCACCCGGTTTTCACAATGTCTTACGGCGTGTCATTCGGCGGTCACGAAATCAATCAGGTGCTCCACGCGGCCCAGGAGTTGCGGTTCCAGATCGGCAAAAGTGTGCACCCGGCCAAGAATTCGCTGCCAGGCCCTGGCGATGTCGGCCTGCTCCTCGTGCCGCCAGCCGAGCGCATCGCAGATGCCGTGTTTCCACTCGATACTCCGCGGCACCTCCGGCCAGGCCTGGAGGCCAACCCGAGCCGGCTTGACCGACTGCCACACGTCGACGAACGGATGCCCGACCACGAGCACGTTCGCGGCGAACGGCCCGCGCGCCACGGCCTCCGCGATGCGGCTCTCCTTGGACCCGGGCACGAGATGGTCGACGAGCACTCCGACGCGACGATCAGGTGCCGGCCGGAATTCGCGGAGGATGTCGTCGAGATTGTCGACGCCCTCGATGTATTCCACGACGACCCCTTCAACTCTCAGATCGGCACCCCAGACCTTTTCCACCAGTTCGGCGTCGTGCCGACCTTCGACAAAGATGCGGCTCGCACGAGCGACCCTGGCCCGCGCGTTCGGCACGGCGGTTGAGCCAGAGGCCGTGCGCACCCGGCCGAGGGCAGCGGCCATGGTCGGAGCCACCAGGGTCACCGCACGGCCGTCGATCAGAAAGCCGGAGCCGAGCGGAAAGAGTCGCAGTTTGCCGTGCCGATCCTCCAGGGTGACGATCTTCTTATCGACGCTCATGACGGCGCCGCAGAATCCGGTCGCGACCTCTTCCACAACCAGGTCTCGGGTGGCTTCCTGCGTCGGAATGACACGGCGGCCGGCGGCGCGCCAGCCGGGGGAGAGCACGTCTGCACTGTATCGATCGTCCATTGCATCGACGCTAGCCGACAACAGGGAGACGTCCGGGCAGGGCGCGGTATTCTGAAGACATGTGTGGTCGATTCATCATTACCGATACGGCGCCCGATCTGGCGTCCATGTTCGATGTCGAACACGAGGGGGAGAACCTGCCGGAGCCGTCCTGGAACATCCGGCCGACCGAGCAGATTCCCATCGTGCTCGAATCCGCCAGGACCGATCCGGCCGTGCGGCGGCTGGAATCGGCGCGCTGGTCGTTGATTCCTTCGTTCGCCACGGAACCGACATCGAAATTTCCGACCTTCAACGCCCGCGCAGAAACCGCCGCTGAGAAACCGACCTTCAAAACATCAGTACGGTCACGGCGTGCCCTGATACCGGCCACGGGCTATTTCGAGTGGCACACCGAAGGCAACGTCAAGACGCCCTACTTCGTCCATTCCGATGACGGCCTGCCGCTGGCTTTCGCCGGCCTGTATTCCTGGTGGAAGAACCCGGCCGCCGCCGACACCGACCCGGCGCGTTGGGTGCTGTCCGCCACCATCCTGACGACGGATGCGCGCGGTCCTCTCGCGCAAATCCACGATCGCACCCCCGTCGCCCTGCCGGAGGAATGGTGGGACCACTGGCTCGACCCGGCCACACAGGGCGACCAGTCGCTCATCGATGCCGCCGTGGCAGCCTCGCACGAGGTCGTCGAATCGCTGGATTTTCACGAGGTCGCTCCGGTGACCGGAAACGGCCCCGAACTGATCGAGCCGGTCACCAGGGATTCGATGTAAGCACTCCTGGCCCCAACCGGTACGCTCGAATCAATACAAATATTCATTACGCTCAACTCAGTGACTGGCGAGATTACGCGGGCGCTGCCGTGAAAGGACCACCCATGAACATTGTCGCCTTCGTCGTCGCGTTTGCGATCTTCGTCTTCGGTTTTTGGCTGTTCGGCCTGGCGTTCTCGGTCACGTCCCTGATGGCACCGATCTTCATCGGCGGAATCGTCTGCGTTTCCATCGCCATGGCGATCCCGTTCCACCTGCTCCGCGACTAGTCAGCGCCAACGTCGCGTTCGAACCGGCGACAGCAACCGACCGCGCGCAGCCGGCCAGGGCTCGCTCGGCGTACCTCGGCCCAATGTCAGAATCCCGCGGTACCGTTGACCTTCGATCGCCTTCGCAGCGATCGCCTTCGAACATGGAAAGGTCCCGCCCAGGATGCAAGACAGCCCGGCCGCATCCACTCCCTACGAGGTCCTCGGCGTGAGCCCGACCGCGACCGACGACGAGTTGCGTCGTGCCTACCGGCTGCTGCTTCGCCAGACGCACCCCGACGTCGGCGGCAGCGCGACCAAATTTCACGCCGTGCAGCTCGCCTGGGAGCGCATCGGCAGCCCCGAGAATCGTGCTGCCTACGATCGTCGACGTTTCGACGGTCCCGAGCAGCCTGCCGCAGCGGATGCCTACGCCGCCCCCTCCACCCGCGGTCCAGCCACGAAATCCAGCCTGAAAACCCGCATGCACGGCCACCCCGGCGGCCAGGCCCGGCTGAGATACCTCGATCTCGTGCGCGAATGGGCCGGTCGCGGCACGGTCATCGATGACCCGTACGCCCCCGCCCTCATTCGCAGCGCCCCCAAACTCGTGCGCCACTGCCTCGCCAAGGCTCTTGCCGAGGAGGCCACCGCTGCGCTCGTCGGCAACCTGGGCATCGGTTTCACCGCCTGGCACGACATCGATACCGGCGGCCAGACCGACAAACTCGACCACATCATCCTCGGCCCGGCCGGCCTGTTCGGCGTGCTCTCCGAGGACTGGGGAGCATCGGTGCAACTGCGCCGCGGCGAACTGGTCGGCGACGACCTGCCCGAAGATGACCGTCCGATTCACCAGTTCGAGGATGCCGCGCGCTCCATCACCCGCGCGCTGAAGGTGCGGTTCACCGCCCTCATCGTCGTCCTGCCCGACGGCGCGCTCGAGGAACCCGTGTCGCTGCCGAAGCGTGGCCGCCGCCCGATGATCATCGCCATCCCGCGTTCGCGCCTCGTCGGCGTGCTCCGCGACGGCCTGGCCGGCATGGAACGCGGCAGTTTCGAGAAAGTCTTCGAGCTGCGCAGCACCCTGCAAAACGGCATCCGCTTCGTGACGACCTAGCTGTCGGCGGGCAACGCCAGCTTCTGCACCCAGTGATGCAGGAACGTCGCCCCGGCCTCATCGTGGATCTGGTCGCCGATGACGATCACCGGGTACGGTCGGTCCAGAATCCCGTCGGCGGGTCGTACGTCCACGTGGGAGACGTCGAAGCCGGCCTCGTGCAAGTGGTCGGCCATGCGATAGTCGCTGCGGGAATCGCCGACCGAGCGCCACAGTCGGGGCAGCGGTCCGCTCTGCGCGAAATAGGCCAGCGCGCGCCTGGCGGCGTGGTCTTTGTCGAGGGTGACCGATTCGATATCGGTCGAGATGATCGTGGCGTCGAGCCGAAACGGAATCTCCCCGGAGGCATCCGCTGATTCAAGGTCGTTGAAGCGCACGCCCAGGCCGTGTTTCACCAGGAGGGCGAAGGCCGCCGCGTTGAATTCGGGTTGGCGGGCACGGTAGTCACCATGGCTCACGTCGGTGCGCTGCTCGACCGAGATCATGGCCTGCTTGGTCTCGTCGAAGAACATCTCCCGTGCGAACGACCGCGTGACCAGCCGGCGCACGTCGTCTATGACGGCCTGCGGCAGTGCCAGGGCCCGGTCGACGACCACCTCACCCATGCCGTCGTGCCCGATCGGAAACCAGACGGCGCCCTTTTCGCAAACACCGTACATTCGAAAGCTCTCCGGCAGCCCGGCCGCCACGAGCGGGGCGACGACCTGCTCGCGAATGAAGTCGGCCGAGCGACCGGTGATGAAGGCGATCGGCACCTGTCCGGCCGCGAGCGTGATCAGGTCGGTCAGGATGCCGGGTTTGGCGATGGTGCGCGTGACCGGGCTGGCAATCGGACCGTCGACGTCGAGGAGCAGTCCGAGGGGGGAGACGGGCGTAGGCATCTGGCCATTGTCCCATGCCGCTCGGGGGGTAATCAGGCGCTGACGGCTAGCGGATGCTGCGCCCACACTCCCAAACGCCTATCGTTGCCTGTGATGATTACGCGACGAGAAGTAGCACTGCGCCTGGATATCCCCTTGGAAATGGCGGCCCGCCACGGCATTCCCTCGCGGCTCAGCGAGGGCCAGCTCGCCAAACTCGAAGCTGAACCGCCGGTCTGGCTGGTGCAGTCGCGCGCCAACCGCACCGGCAAGAAGCCGGTCTGGGTGCAGCTCACCTGCACGATTTGTGGTTACACCGAAGCCGTCCGCCCGAAAAAGTGGTGGCCGACGTTCACCTACATCAGTTGCTCGAACCACGGTTTCGACGAATTACCCGAACCGGCCCCCGGATTCGGCCGCACCGAGTGCGACGGCATCGGCAGCCAGTTCATCGGCATCACCGATGAGGCGCCGACCCCCGAGCACTCGGTCTGACCTCCCGCAGCCCGCGCACCTGAAAGTCCGCTGATCTGGCAGCATTCCGGCATGCTCGGGGCGTACGATCCGGGTATGAATCCGAATGCACGAGGTCGTTGATCATGTCCGGCAATTTTCTCCGTTGGCTCCCCGCCGTCATCGTTCCGGCCGTTGTTGTCGCCGCAGTCATCGCCGTGCCGCTCCAGGCCGGTGCTGCTGTCGACCTTCCCGATAAGACTCCCGAGCAGGTGCTGCTCCTGGTGAACGACAGCACCGTATCCACCTTCTCCGGAACGGTCGCCCAATCAGCTGATCTGGGCCTTCCGTCGCTCGACCTCGGCGCGGGCATGAACGAGGTCGCCCCCACCGGAACGTCGACCGGAACGTCGACCGGATCGTCGACCGTGGCGCTGACCACGGCACTGGAACTGCTCAGCGGCTCGCACGATTTTCGCGTGTACGCCGGGGGCGAGAACCGGTTTAGAGTGCAGGTCAAGGATCGCATGGACGAACGTGACGTGATCCACAACGGCAGCGACGTCTGGCTGTACGACTCGAGCAGTAACGCGGCGACCCACCTGCGCCTGCCGCCGGACCTCTCCGCTGCCGCTGCGGAGAAACTGGCCGAACTGCCGTCTCAGCTGCCCTCTGACCTGTCGACGCCGTCCCAGCTTGCCGAGCGCGTATTGACCGAGCTCGAACCCAGTACGACGGTGTCGGTCGGCACCGACGCCCGGGTAGCCGGGCGCAGCGTGTACCAGCTGGTGCTCACGCCGCGCACAACGGACACCCTCGTGGCATCCGTATCGATCGCGGTAGATGCCGAGACCGGCCTGCCCTTGCAGGTGACGGTGCTGGCCGTGGGGCAGAGCACACCGGCTTTCCAGGTTGGTTTTACAGCCATCGACTTCGCGGCTCCAGAGGCGGCCCTGTTCGACTTCGTGCCGCCGGCGGGCGCCACCGTGACGGAACAAGCCGTTCCGAACCTGTCCGGCACTGTCGGTGAGGGCGGGGTCGATCACTCGTATGACCCCAGCAAAGCCGCCGGTGCGGTCCCCATCGTCACGGGTACCGGCTGGTCCAGCATCACCGAAGTGCCGGCAGCCGCGGTAGCGGCCGAACTGGGGGACAACCCCATGATCGACCAGCTGACGACGGCCGTCGACGGCGGGCGTGCCCTGAAAACGTCCCTCCTCACGGTTTTCCTGGCCGGTGATGGTCGCGTTTTCGCCGGGGCGGTTCCGCTCGCCCGGCTGCAGGCAGCGGCCGAGTGATTCCTCCGGCAACGCTGGTCACCGCCGTGACGTGCACGACGCCGTGACCGGCGCTACCCCGGAGGGTGACCTCGCCATCGAAAGTCGGGGTCTGACCAAAAGGTTCGGCAAACAAACCGCGGTGAACAGTATCGACCTCGCGGTTCCCCGTGGGTCCGTCTTCGGGTTTCTCGGCCCCAACGGTTCGGGCAAGACCACGACCATCCGCATGCTGCTCGCACTCACCCAGGCCACGAGCGGCACCGTCTCCGTTTTGGGCCACAGCATGCCGGCCCGGCTCCACCACGTGCTTCCCCGGGTCGGCGCGCTCGTCGAGGGACCAGCGTTTTATCCCTTCCTCTCGGGTGCGGCCAACCTCCGGCGACTGGACACCGCCGACCGACACGCGTCAAGCAACACCCGCGGCGCCCGGGTGCAGTTTGCGCTGGAACGGGTCGGGCTCACCCACGCGGCCGACAAAAAGGTGCACGCGTATTCGCTCGGCATGAAGCAGCGGCTCGGTATCGCCAACGCGCTGCTGCTCCCTCGGGACCTGCTCGTGCTCGATGAGCCCACCAACGGCCTTGATCCCCAGGGCACCCGAGAGGTGCGCACCCTCGTGCGATCCCTCGCGGCCGAGGGCACGACCGTCTTCGTCTCCAGCCATCTGCTCGCCGAGGTGGATCAGATTTGCACTCATGCTGCCGTCATGAGCGCCGGCAGCATCGTCGCCCAGGGCACCCTGGCCGCGCTGCGGCAGGGCGGGGACACTCGGGTGCGCGTGCGCACACCGGATACCGCCGGTGCGGTGCGCGTGCTCACCCACCTCGGACTGGAACCATTTCTCGCTCCGGACGACCGTGCCGACCGGGACGTGGTCGCGCCGCTACGCGGCTCCCAGTGGCAACCGGAAGCCATCGTCACGGCCCTCGTTGCCGGTGGGGTGCGCATCCGTGGTTTCCTCGTCGAGGAACCGAGTCTCGAAGAACGTTTCGTGGCGTTGACCGGGGAGGGTTTCGATGTCGTCCAGTGACGTTTCTGTGCCAAACAGCGCCGAGGTCCCCGTCCGGGGGAGGGGTGGCTGGGACCTGCTCGGATCCGAGCTGGCGGTGCTGTTTCGCCGTCGTCGCACCTGGGCCATGCTCGTCGCCATTGCGCTGATCCCGATCCTGCTCGCCGTCGCGGTGCGCTTGTCGTCGTCGACGCTGAACCCGGGGGAGGGACCGCCCTTTCTCGATCGGGTGACTCAGAACGGACTGTTCGTCGGCTTCACGGCTATGGTCGTTGCTATTCCCCTGTTTCTTCCGCTCACCATCGGTGTCGTCGCCGGTGACACGATCGCCGGTGAAGCCGGCCTCGGCACCCTGCGCTACCTTCTGGTGGCACCGGCCGGCCGGGTGCGGCTGCTGCTGGTCAAGTACGTCGGTGCGGCCGTGTTCTGCCTCGTGGCGACGCTGACGCTCACCGTGTCCGGTGCGCTTATCGGTGCCGCCCTGTTCCCGGTGGGCCCGGTCACGCTGTTGTCGGGGGACACCATCAGCGTCGCCGAATCGCTGCTGCGTTCGTTGCTGGTGGCGGCCTACGTCACCGTCTCGCTGCTGGGTCTGGCGATGATCGGACTTTTCATCTCCACGCTCACCGATGTTCCCGTGGGAGCCATGGCGGCGACGGTCGTGGTGTCGGTGGTCGCTCAGATCCTCGATGTCATTCCGCAGCTGTCCTGGCTCCACCCATGGCTGTTCAGTCACTACTGGCTCAGATTCGCCGACCTGCTGCGGCAGCCCCTCGACCTGGGCTCGTTCGGCCAGAACGCGATCGTGCAGGCGTGTTACCTGGCCGTGTTCGGCGCGTTGGCCTACAGCCGGTTCGTGACCAAGGACATCCTGTCCTGAATCGCAGCCGGAATAAGACGGCAATTTAACGTGACAAGGCCGGATCCAGGGGATCCGGCCTTGTGAACTGTCTCAACCAGTCCTCGATGATCTCTCGAAAGAAATCTCCGTGTCCGAGATGGGAATTGAACCCACACGCCCTTAACGGGCACTGGCACCTCAAGCCAGCGCGTCTACCAATTCCGCCACCCGGACTGGGTGAAACGGCCTCCGGATGAACCGGCCGCCGAGGTAATAACTTAGCACGGTTTTGAAGCCTGCTTGTGTCACTAGCACCAGCAGCGACCGGTAGCGTTTGATCATGGCTTCCTCCCCGAACATGCTCCCGGCTCCACATTCCGCTGATTCAGCGGGTCCGTCCCGTGCAGATGTTCCCCAGAAACTTGACCTGACCGCGCAAATTGCGCGTGATCTCATCCGTTTCGACACCACGAATTACGGTGAAGGGCGTTCCAACGGCGAAACGGATGCCGCTGAGTACGTCGCCGAGAAGCTGCGCGCCCTGGGCCTCGCCCCCGAGCTGTTCGATTCCGAACCTGGCCGCACCAGTGTGGTCGCGCGGGTCAAAGGCAAAGACTCCTTGCGGCCGGCACTGGTCGTACACGGGCACCTGGACGTCGTGCCGGCCGATGCGGCCAACTGGAGCGTCGACCCCTTCGCCGGCGTGATCAAGGACGGGTTGTTGTGGGGTCGTGGCGCCGTCGACATGAAGAACATGGATGCCATGATTCTGGCCTCCCTGCAGGACGTCATCAGCGCCCAGGGTGCGCCGGAACGAGACCTCGTCATCGCGTTCTTCGCTGACGAGGAAGCGGGAGGCGTGCTGGGCTCACATTTTCTGGTCAACGAGCACCCGCACCTGTTCGACGGGGCTACGGAGGCGATCAGCGAGGTTGGCGGCTACTCGATCACCCTCGGCGGAAAGCGCGCCTATCTGCTGCAGACCGGTGAGAAAGCGCTGATCTGGGTCAAGCTTGTTGCCCGCGGCGAGGCCGGGCACGGCTCCCGCATGCACCCGAACAACGCCATCACCCGACTCGCCGAGGCCGTGGCCGCATTGGGGCGCCACGAATGGCCGATCCGGCTGACCGACACAGCCGAGCAGCTGCTCGGTGAGATCGCCCGCATTCTCGACGTGGACCCGCAGCGCGTCGGCCCCGATGAACTCGCCCTGGCGACCGGCACGGCCTCGGGCTTCATCCAGGCCAGCCTGCGCACGACCGCCAACCCGACCGGCCTCACCGCCGGTTACAAGCACAATGTCATCCCCGATACGGCCGAGGCTCTCATCGACATCCGGTCACTGCCGGGCGAGGAAGACCTCGTACTCGCCCAGATTCAGGAGATTGTCGGTTCCGACATCGAAATCGTCACAATGCACCGCGATATCGGTCTGGAAACGGAATTCAGCGGGCCACTGATCGACGCGGTCGTGAGCACCCTGGAACGCCACGACCCGGGCGCACCGGTGTTGCCCTACCTGCTGTCGGCCGGAACCGACAACAAGGCACTCAGCACCCTCGGAATCAAGGGCTATGGTTTCGCACCGCTTCGCCTCCCCGCCGACTTGGACTTCCCCGCAATGTTCCACGGAGTGGACGAGCGGGTGCCTCTGGACGCATTAGTGTTTGGCAGGCAGGTTTTGACCGACCTGTTCTCAAACTATTGACTTAGTGAACCGTCGCTCGGCGTAGCCGGGCCCGGGTTCTCCGAGTAGTCAAGAGTGATCAAGTGTTCGAAGTAATCGAAGTAATCGAAGTAATCCGAGAAAGCGAAGCGTGTGGACTTTCTGAATGCGATCATCCTGGGCCTGGTTCAGGGACTGACCGAGTTCCTCCCGGTATCGTCGAGCGCGCACATCACCATCGTCGGCCAGTTTCTCGGCACCGGTGAAGATCCGGGAGCTCGATTCACGGCGATCACGCAAATCGGTACCGAGGCAGCCGTCGTCATATTCTTCTGGCGCGACATCGTGCGCATCATTGGCCAGTGGGCAAAATCACTGACGGGGCGAGTCTCTCGAGCTGACCCGGATGCCCGACTGGGCTGGCTGATTATTCTCGGCTCGCTGCCCATCATCATTCTCGGCTTGCTGTTCCAGGACCAGATCGAAACCGTACTGCGCTCGCTCTGGATCACCGCCACGATGCTCATCGTCTTTGGGGTGCTGCTGGGCATTGCCGACTTCGTCGGTGCCAAACGGCGCAGACTGCAGGACATCACGGTGGGCCACGGCGCGATTTACGGCTTTGCCCAGGCGCTTGCTTTGATCCCCGGCGTGTCCCGGTCGGGCGGAACCATCACCGCCGGCCTGTTTCTCGGCTACGAGCGCGCTGCAGCGGCCCGCTACGCTTTCCTCCTGGCGATTCCCGCCGTGCTCGGGAGCGGCTTCTTCCAGGTCTACAAATCCATCGCCGAGCCCTGCCTGGCCGGCGCCACCACCTGCACCCCCGAAATCTTCGGTCCGCTCGAAACGCTCGTCGCGACGATCATCGCTTTCGTGGTGGCTCTGGGCGTGATCGCCTTCTTCATGAACTACATTTCCAAGCGCAGTTTTCTCCCGTTCGTGATCTATCGCATTGTGCTCGGCATCGTGCTGTTCGTGCTCCTCGGCACCAACGTCATCTCCGCCTAGCCGATTCCCACCGCGATGACCCGTGCGAACCGATCGTCCCAGCAAAGCTAGGCTGGTCGAATGCGTGCATGGGAACGACCCGATCTAGTTTCTGTCCCCGGTGAGTCGAGTGCACCCTGGCTCCACGACACCAAAACCGACAGCCTCGTGCTGGCGCTGCCACTCGATGCCGCCCGCCTCTATGTTTGCGGTATCACGCCATACGACGCGACCCACATCGGCCACGCCAACACCTACCTGGCGTTCGACACCCTGCAGCGGGTCTGGATCGACGCTGGTTTTCGCGTTCACTATGCCCAGAATGTGACGGATGTCGACGACCCGCTCCTGGAACGGGCGACCGCCACAGGCATGGACTGGCGTGACCTGGCGGAGTCTCAGGTCGAGCTCTTCCGCACCGACATGGAAGCGCTCGGCATCATCCCACCAGATGATTTCGTCGCCGTGACCGAGGTTATCGACGAGGTCGCCGCAGCCGTTGCGCTGTTGCAGGATGCCGGCCTCGCCTACACGGTGCCGACCGAGGACGCCATTGCCGGCGCTGACGGTACGATCGCCGCCGACTGGTATTTCGACATTCGGGCTGCGGAAGACAACACCGACTGGACGCTCGGTGACGAGAGCAACCTCGACCTGGTCAGCATGCTCCGTCTGTTCGCCGAGCGCGGGGGAGACCCGGACCGGGTCGGCAAACGGGATCGCCTCGATCCGCTGCTGTGGAAAGCCGCGCGCAGCGGGGAACCAGCGTGGGAATCGGCCGTCGGTGCGGGGCGCCCCGGTTGGCACATCGAGTGTTCGGTCATTGCCCTCAAGGAACTCGGTACCGACTTCACCGTGCAGGGCGGCGGCTCAGACCTGATCTTCCCGCACCATGACATGAGTGCCGGGCACGCGGAAGCGCTGTCCGGTCATCCGCTGGCCGGTGTCTATAGTCACACGGGCATGGTCGCGTATCGAGGCGAGAAGATGAGCAAGTCGCTCGGCAACCTCGTTCTGGTCTCCAGGCTTCGCGCCAGCGGCTTTGACCCGCGCGCGATTCGACTGGCTCTGTTGGCCCGGCACTACCGCACCGACTGGGAATGGACCGCGACGCTGTTGGACGAGGCCGTCGTGCGCCTGTCGGTGTGGTCGGCCGCCTTCGGCGCTGCGGCCGTGACCGGGGCCGCGGGTGAACCCGGTGACGCAACCAAAACGGCGGCGGTCGGTGCGTCAGCCGCGCTCGTGCAGGCCCTCCGACTCGCTCTGCGCCACGACCTCGACACTCCGGAAGCCCTGCAGCTCATCGACGAGGCTGTCGACCTGCCGCTCGACGACCTGGGTTTGGTCAATCGTGCGATCAGCGCGCTGCTCGGCGTAGCGCTCTAGCGCCGGCTGGGCTGGCTGGCTGCGCTCAGTGCCGGGGCCCGTCGGGCCTGCTGCCAGGACCATCCGGACGACCGTCGGGTCGGCCATCGGCGCGGCCGTCGCCGCCACGCTTGCGCAGATATTTCTCGAATTCCTGGGCTATCGCCTCGCCGCTCGCCTCCGGCGAGTCGACCGTATCCCTCGCCTGCTCAAGCTGGGCGATATAGGCTGCCATTTCCTCGTCTTCGCCAGCGAGAACGTCGATCCCGGACTCCCACTCGGCTGCCTCGGTCACCAGCACACCCCGGGGGATCACCACGTCGATGACCTCTTCGAGCTTGTCGATCAGCGCGAGCATCGCCTTGGGCGACGGAGCATTGTGTACATAGTGGGGGACCGATGCCCAGATCGACAGGGTAGGAATTCCCACCGTCTCAGCGGCATCCGACAGCACGCTGAGAATACCGACCGGCCCCTCGTAGTTGCTGCGCTCGATCTGTAGTTCGGCGCGCACCTGCGCATTGTCGCTGGACACGAAGATCGAAATCGGACGGGTGTGCGGCACGTCGGCGAGCATCGCCCCCAGGAACACCACACCGCTCACGTCGGCGGCGAGTGCCGCGTCGAGGATCTCGGCGGCAAAACTTTTCCAGCTGCGCGACGGCTCCGTGCCGATTAGCAGGTAGATATTTCCCGCGTTGGTTCCGCTGACACGCAACTGCGCATCTTCGGCCAACGGAACGCTGACCACTCCGGGGGTTTTGGGGCCGTACATGATCGCGCCCGGCCAGCTGAGCGTGCGAACGCCATCTTCGTTGGTCGACACCGTGGGCCGATTGAACTGATAGTCGAAGTACAGTTCCGGATCGACCTCGGTGATCACCTCGACGTCGAGCAGGTCCTTGAGCGCGCGAACGGCACCCGTCGCGGCCTCACCGGCATCATTCCAGCCTTCGAAAGCGACGACGAGAAGCCGCCCGCCCAGAAACCCATTACCGTCAGCCACCGTGTTCGTCCTCAATTCCTTCGGCCTTCCGTGTAGAGAGCCTCAGTCAAGGATAGGCGGTGGCCCTACACTTGAACCCCGTGAATGTTTTTCCTGTGCCACCGCCCACGCCCGCTTCCCTGCCCGCCGCCGTCTTGTGGGACATGGACGGCACCATCGTCGACACCGAGCCGTACTGGATGCGGGCGGAAACTGAACTCGTCACCGAATTCGGCGGGGTATGGAGTCACGACGACGGCATGCTATTGGTCGGCTTGGGGCTATGGAATTCCGCCGCGATCCTGCAGTCCCGAGGCGTGGATCTGTCCCCGGATGCCATCGTGGCCCGTCTCACCGATCGAGTGCAACAACAATTGGCCGAACACGGTATCCCGTGGCGTCCCGGATCACGCGAGCTGCTGCAGGAGTTGAAAGTGGCCGGTGTCCCGACGGCACTCGTGACCATGTCGGTGGAGCGCATGGCACGCCAGATCATCGACCTCATCGATTTCGACGCCTTCGACGTCGTCGTCGCCGGCGACATGGTCGCCAACAGCAAGCCCCACCCCGACCCCTACCTGGTCGCCGCCAAGAACCTCGGTGTCGACCCGGCAGAGTGCATCGCGATCGAGGATTCCGTGCCCGGCGTCGCATCCGCTGTTGCCGCCGGTACCATCACCATCGCCGTTCCGCACCAGATCGACCTGCCGGAGAGCGACCGCTACACCCGATGGTCCACCCTCACCGGGCGCACCCTCGACGACATTGTCGCGCTGTACCAATTCTCGACTCGGCCAGGTTCGGCCGTACCCGTTCATTCTCTCGCCCCCACCGGGTTCGCCCGAAACGAAAGTGCACCACTCGCATGAGCAACAACCAGGTTATCCAAAACAGTGGACTCTTTCGCGTTGGCGACCGGGTGCAACTCACCGGGCCTAAGGGGCGGATGAACACCATCACGCTGCAGCAGGGCCTCACTTTTCACACGCACCGCGGCATCCTCGCGCACGACGACATCATCGGTCAGCCAGACGGATCCGTCGTCACCAACAACGTCGGGGTCGAACACCTGGCGCTGCGACCGCTGCTGGTGGATTTCGTGATGAGTATGCCCCGCGGTGCCGCCATCATTTATCCCAAAGACGCCGCCCAGATTCTGGCGCAGGCCGATATTTTTCCCGGCGCGACCGTCGTCGAAGCCGGCGTCGGTTCGGGGGCGCTGTCGCTCTGGCTGTTGCGCGCAATCGGCCCGGCCGGCCGCCTCGCTTCCTTCGAACGACGTGAAGAATTCGCCGACGTTGCCAGGGACAATATCGCCACCTTCCTCGGCACCGATCCGGAGAACTGGACAATCACGCTCGGTGACCTCGCCGAGACGCTGCCAGACACCCTGCCCGCGCGCAGCGTCGACCGAGTCGTGCTAGACATGCTGGCGCCGTGGGAATGTCTCGGTGCCGTCTCCGATGCCCTCAAGCCCGGGGGAGTTTTGCTCTGCTACGTTGCCACGGTGACGCAACTCTCCCGCGTGGCTGAAGCCATTCGCGGTACCGGGTTCTACACCAACCCTGATTCCAACGAAACGATGATTCGCGGCTGGCATGTCGAGGGACTCGCTGTGCGGCCGGACCATCGCATGATCGGCCACACCGGTTTTCTCATCACCGCTCGACGTCTGGCCCCCGACACGATCCTGCCCGAGCTGAAGCGACGCCCCTCCAAGACAGATTTCAGCGACGCGGATGTCGAGGCCTGGACCCCGGGAGCGCTCGGCGAACGCAACGTGAGCGCCAAGGTCATGCGCAAACGCGTACGGGCGGCCGGTACAAGCGCAGAGCTTTCCAAGGCTCGAGACCTCGACGCCGGTTAGGATGGGGCTCGGCCCTTTTTGGTTGTAGTGCGCCGAAACCACGGCCATCCTGCGCCTGAAGCACCCGTACCACCCCTCACACCCGCGCAGCGGATCCATGCTGCAGCAACCCAGTACCGAAAGAAGGACTTGTGCGCAAAGCATCCGCGCTGATCATCACCGCCGGCCTCGTGATGACGGCACTGACCGCGTGTGCCAGCCCCGGCCCGGCTCAAGCCAGCTGTGACTCCACGACCACGTCGGGTCCCGCTTCGGAACTCGTGTCGGTCACCGGCGAGTTCGGAACCGCCCCGGACGTCAACTTTCCGACCCCGCTGAAGTCAGCCACCACCCAGCGCAGCGAAATCATCGCGGGTTCCGGCGAGAAAATCGGCGGCGGCCAGCTGATCTCTGCCGAGATCAATATCTACAACGGAACCAACGGCAATGTCATCGCGCAGGGCGCCTACGACGCAGCCAACGTGCCCCTGTTCCTGCTGAACGGCGCCGACATCAGCGGCATCACGGACGGGCTGCTCTGCGCCCGCGTTGGTGAACGCGTCGTGATCGTTGTTGCGCCCGACGACGGGTTCGCGGGCACCGACAGTCAGCCAGCGGGAGTGGCACCGACCGACACCCTCGTCGTCGTCGTCGATGTTGTCAAGGCCTTCCTGCCCCGGGCCAACGGTGTGGACCAGACGGTCGCAAACGGCCTGCCCGCTGTCGTCCTCGATGAAGACGGGGTTCCGGGAGTTGTCGTGCCTAACGGTGACGCGCCCACGACCCTCGAAGTCGGCGTGCTGAAGAAGGGGTCGGGGGAAAAGATCGAGGCGGATTCCAACGTCATCGTCAACCTCATCGGCGTGCTGTGGAAAGACAAAAAGGTTCTGTCATCGACTTGGAGCGACGGTTCGCCCACCCAGCTGGTGCCCAACGGTGTCATCAGCGGTCTGGCGACAGCACTCACCGGACAGACGGTCGGCTCGCAGATCGTCGCCGTCATTCCCCCCGACCAGGGCTACGGAGCCACCGCCACCGACACCATCCCGGCCGGTTCCACCCTCGTCTTCGTCGTCGATATTCTCGGCGTCAGCTAAATCGGGTCGCTTCATGCCAATCCAGCCGGGCGCTGAACCCTCGGAAAGCCAGACCGAGCGCAAACCTGCATCGGTCACGGCTCCTGAACGGTTGTTCAGCCTCGTCCTGGCGCTTATTGCGACGGAAGCGGGCCTGACCAAGGCCGACATCCTGGCCAACGTGCAGGGATACCGGCAGCGGTATACCGCGGACGGTTCGAACGAGAGCCTCGAGCGCCAGTTCGAGCGCGACAAAGACGACATCCGTGAATTGGGTATACCGCTGGAAACCATTGAGCCCCCGGACGATCCGGGCAGCAACCACTTTCTGCGCTATCGCATCCCCAAGGGTTTGTACGACCTGCCCTCGGATGTCACCTTCACGCCGAACGAGGTATCCCTGCTCAAACTGGCAGGAACGGTCTGGCGCGAAGGGTCACTGTCCGGAGAATCCCGCCGGGCCGTGATGAAGCTGAACTCCCTCGGTGTTGAATCGAGCGAACCTGTTCTGGGTTATGCACCCCTGCTGCGCACGAAGGATCCGAGCTTCGACCCCCTGAGCAAGGCCCTGGACCGCTCACAGGTCGTGGCGTTCCTGTACCTCAAACCGGGGGAGACCAAGCCTGCGCGTCGCGTGGTCGCACCCCGGGCGCTCGTCCAGCATGAAGGGCGCTGGCACCTGTACGCCACCGATGAAGCCGTTCGCTCCGCACGGACCTTTCTGCTGGCGCGCATCGTGGGCGCAGTCGCCGTGGTCCCCAACACGACGCCGGTTCCGTTCAGCGCTGACACGACCAGCGGGGCCACCGACAGCGCAACGGCCCTCGCCGAACTCGACGCCCTGTGGGCAGCCAACAGCGCACGCATCGTCGTTCTGCCGCAATCCGACGCCGCCGTGCGCCTGGGTGCCCGGCAGGCAACACAGTACACCAGCGGAACGCACACGCCGTCGGCCGAAGGTGCCCTGACCCTGCACTTCACCGACCTGAATATCTTCGCTGACGAACTGGCCGCATTCGGCCCGGAAGTGTTCGTCGAGAGTCCCCTCAGCGTGCGCACCGCGGTGCGCGCACGACTGGTCGCGGCCCGAACCGCCCACGCTGCTGCGTTTCCCGAGTCCCCGTCCGGCCGCCCAGTGCGCCGCCGCACGCCACCCGCGCACCCCCAGCCGGCCAAAGCCGCCAGCCAACCCCGGATCGCCGGCGACCAGCTCACCCTGCTGCTCTCTCTCGTTCCCTACCTCATCGACCAGGGGCGGGTCACGGTCATCGAGGTGGCTGAACATTTCGGCCTCTCCGCAGATCGGGTGCGCGGGCTGGTACGCCTCATCGCGCTGTCCGGCATTCCCGGGGAAACCCGGCAATACCTGCACGGCGACCTCTTCGACATTCTCTGGGATGAATTCGAAACGAATGATCGGATCGTGCTCACCCACCAGGTGGCGATTGATGATTCCCCGCGATTCTCGGCCAGGGAGGCCGCAGCACTCATCGCCGGACTGCAATACCTGTCTGCCCTGCCCGACAATGCCGATACCGACGCGATCGCCTCCCTGATGGCGAAGTTGACCCGCGGCGCCTCTGCGCCACCGACCCAGGTGGCAGTCGCCCAGCGTGATGCCGGAACAACCCGCAGCATCGTGCAGACGGCTCTGACCACGGGGATGCAGGTCGAGTTCGACTACCTGAACGCTCGCGGCGGTCACGAACACCGTCTCGTCGACCCCCTGCGCATCGAATCGGTCGACAACGACTGGTACCTGCGGGGTTGGTGCCACCTGCGCGAAGCGGTGCGAACCTTCCGGCTGGACCGTATGAGTGAGCCTCGCATCACCGTGACGCCGCGCAGCACCCACGCCGGAGATCTACTGCTGCCCGATACCCTGTTTCAAGCGTCCACTGACGATGTCGATGTGCGCCTGGAACTCTCGACCGCAGCCCTGCCGCTGCTCGCTGACTACCGGCCAGAGCGGTCAGAGCCGGTCGGCTCGGGTGCGCTTACCCGCACCACCCTGCGCGTGGCCCATTTCCACGGGCTCAAACGGCTGGTCACCGGGCTGGCCGGCATCGTCACGGTGCTCGAACCGGCCGAATCGCGCCGAGTGGTGGCCGAGTGGGCCGCGGCCGGGCTCGCGCAGTACGCCGCAGCTGACCAGACACCGACAGAGACGCTCTAGCGATGCCGTGGTGGTCGTGGCTGCTCCTTTGGTGCGGTCTCGTGCTGGGCCTGATATCCGTACTTACCTGGTGTGCGGTCGTGCTCTACCGAAAGGCGCTGGGAACTCTGCGGGCGGGTGAAGCCCTCACCGCTCGTATCTTTGAATTGGATTCTGACCCGACCCACCCCGCTGCGACATTCACCCCGGCTGTTTTCACCGACCTCGCCGAGCTGCGTGAGAACGTCGAGCAGCAGCGGGTGGAACGCACCCGCCGACGCGAGGTGCGTCGCGATGCGCTGATCGTGCGGGGTAAACTGATGCGAAACGTCCGCTAACCGCCACGCCCGCTAAACAGAGGACACACCCTCATGCTGCAAAACCTGACCGGATGGCATTTCCTGATCATCCTCGTCGTCGTCCTGCTCCTCTTCGGTGCTCCGAAGCTTCCCGGACTCGCTCGCAGCCTCGGCCAGTCGATGAAAATCTTCAAGAGCGAGATCAAGAGCGATTCGGTCGACCCTGATCCCAACGCCCCGACTTCGTCCGCGAGCACCACGGGTACCGACGCATCGAAGACGTCCGGCCCGACGGCGGCCGGCCCAGCCGACCCCGCCGTCAAGCCCTAGTACCGTGGCGGTCCGCGCCCGACGAAGTGCGACCGAAGCGGGAAAAATGTCGCTGGGGCAGCACCTGATCGAACTGCGCAAACGCCTCTACCTGGCGGCGGCCGGTTTGTTCATCGGTGCTATAGCCGGATGGTTCCTTTCGGATTTCGTGTGGGATCAGTTGCGAGAACCGATTTATGCAATCATCAACGCACAGCATCGCAACGCACAGATCAACTACCCCGACATCACGAGTGCCTTCGACCTCAAGCTGAAGATTTCGCTTTACGTCGGGCTCATCGTGTCGAGCCCGGTATGGCTCTATCAGGTGTTCGCCTTCCTCGTTCCCGGGCTCACCCGAACCGAGAAGAAATACACCTTCGGATTCCTCTTCACGGCCATTCCCTTGTTTCTGGCCGGCTGCGCAGCGGGTTGGATTGTACTGCCGCACGTGGTCGAGCTCATGACGAGCTTCGCCC
Source organism: Cryobacterium sp. TMT1-3 (assembly GCF_004402315.1). NCBI lineage: Bacteria > Bacillati > Actinomycetota > Actinomycetes > Micrococcales > Microbacteriaceae > Cryobacterium > Cryobacterium sp. TMT1-3. Next base: position 122,185 of record NZ_SOFW01000006.1, on the reverse strand, counting down.
CCACCGAGGACTCCGCGTTCATCAACGCTCAGGGCTACTTTGACTTCGTGCTCAAACTCGTGGTGGCGATCGGCATCGCGTTCGTGCTGCCGGTCTTTATCGTGCTTCTCAACTTCGCCGGCGTCATCAGTGCCGCCTCGATCATCAAATCGTGGCGGATCGCCATCCTGGTCATTGTGCTCTTCACGGCGATCGCAACCCCGGCCGCCGACGTGGTGTCGATGTTCCTGCTGGCCATTCCCATGGTCATGTTGTACTTTGCCGCCTATGGCATCGCCTGGCTGCACGATCGGCGCGTAGCCAAAAAAGTGCTCGCGTTCGAAAAAGAACTTGCGCTCTAGCGCCGAAACTCGGATGCAGCAATTGTTAAGGACCTCGTGACGCACACGCAATCGCCGGCCGAACGGTACTCGTCCGCACGCACCCGGGCCGCCCAGCCCATGCTGCAGGACTTCGAGGGCGGCCTCAAATTCGACCTCGATCTGTTTCAACGCGAGGCCTGCGCATGCCTGGAAGCGGGCAATAGCGTACTTGTGGCCGCACCGACCGGAGCCGGCAAGACGATCGTGGCCGAATTCGCGATCTACTTAGCGATGCGACAGTCCCGTGCGAAAGTCTTCTATACCGCGCCGATGAAAGCGCTCAGTAATCAGAAGTTCCAGGAATTCGTTGCCGAGTACGGCGCCGACCAGGTGGGATTGCTCACCGGTGACACCAACGTCAATCCGGGGGCACGCATCGTGGTCATGACGACCGAGGTGCTCCGGAACATGCTCTATGCCGACTCCGACCTGCTGACGAACCTCGCCTTCGTGGTTATGGACGAGGTGCACTACCTCGCGGACCGGTTTCGCGGAGCCGTATGGGAGGAAGTGATCATCCATCTTCCCCAGCCGGTGCGCATGGTCTCGCTCAGCGCGACGGTGTCGAACGCGGAAGAATTCGGAGACTGGTTGCAGGCCGTGCGCGGGGAGACCGACGTGATCGTGTCAGAGGAGCGTCCGGTCCCGCTCGAGCAACACGTGCTCGTCAAAAACAATATGCTCGACCTGTTCGATTCGACGGGCCTGGTCGGCACCCACCGAGTCAACCCCGAACTGGTTCGTTTGGCCCATGCCGGCGGGCGCTCGGCCGGCGGGCGCGGCCGAGGTTCCGGCCGGCAGAGCGGCGCCGTCGGGGGCTATCGGGAGCATGACACGCAGCGCCCGCAGTTCGATGCCGGTCGGATGGATCGTGGCGACATCGTGCGCATGCTCGACGGCAAGCATTTGCTGCCGGCCATCTTCTTCATCTTCAGTCGGGTCGGTTGCGACCAGGCCGTGCGGCAGGTTCTCCGCTCCGGGGTGCGTCTGACGCAGGAACACGAGCGCGAAGAAATTCGCCAGATCGTCGACGATCGGTGCCGTACCCTGCTCGACGAAGACCTCGGCGTGCTCGGCTACTTCGAGTGGCTGGACGGCCTCGAACGCGGTGTCGCCGCCCACCACGCCGGTCTGCTGCCGGCGTTCAAGGAGGTCGTGGAAGAGCTGTTCCAGAAGAAGCTCGTCAAGGCCGTGTTCGCGACCGAAACGCTTGCGCTCGGTATCAATATGCCGGCCCGCACGGTTGTTCTCGACAAGCTGGAGAAGTTCAACGGTGAGGCTCGGGTGCCGATCACACCCGGGGAGTACACGCAGCTGACCGGTCGGGCCGGGCGCCGCGGCATCGACACTCTCGGCCACTCGGTGATCCAGTGGGCGCAGGGACTCGACCCCCAGGCCGTTGCCTCGCTCGCTTCCCGGCGAACCTATCCGTTGAATTCGAGCTTCAAGCCGACCTACAACATGGCCGTCAACCTCATCGACCAGTTCGGTGTCGTGCGCACCCGGGGAGTCCTGGAATCGTCGTTCGCGCAGTTCCAAGCCGATCGCGCGGTCGTCGACCTGGCCCGCTCGGTGCGCCAGCAAGAGGAGTCCCTGGCCGGGTTCAAGACCAGCATGACCTGCCACCTGGGCAATTTCGAGGACTACTCGGCGATTCGTCGGCGTCTGACCGAGGTTGAACGCGAAGGTACCAAGGCCGATAATTCCTTACGCGGACAGCGCGACAAGCGTCAGCGGGAGGTAGCCAGCCTGCGCAAGCAGATGCGGGCGCACGGCTGCCACCACTGCCCCGACCGGGAGGCGCACTCCCGGTGGGCGGAACGCTGGTTCAAGCTCAAAGGCCAAAAGGATGCTCTCAACCAGCAAATCTCGCAGCGCACCGGAGCCATCGCCCGCGTTTTCGACCGGGTGACCGATGTTCTGCTCGGCTACGGGTACCTCGAATCCGACGCCAACGGCGCCATCGCGCTCAGCGAGAGCGGACGCATCCTGCGCCGCATCTACGCGGAACGGGACCTGCTCGTCGCCGAGTCCCTGCGCCGCGGGCTGTGGAACGAACTCGATGCCGCGAGCCTGGCAGCGATGGCCTGCGCGCTCGTCTTCGAGCCGCGCCGGGAAGAAGGACTCATCGATGCCCGCTACCTGCCCAAGGGTGCCTTCCGGCCCGCCCTCGACGAGACGCAAGACCTGTGGAGCCGTATCGACGACCTCGAACGCGACCACAAACTACCCGGCAGTAATCCGCTTGCAGTGGGCCTCAGCCTGGCCATGTGGAAGTGGGCTCGCGGCGCGTCGTTGAGTGACGTGCTCTACGAGGCGGAGATGGCCGCCGGCGATTTCGTGCGCTGGACCAAGCAGACCATCGACCTGCTCGACCAACTCTCCATCGCCGGCGATGCACACGTCGGACCGACCGCCCGTTCAGCCATGGACGCCATCCGCCGCGGCATCGTCGCGTACTCCTCGGTAGCCTGAACCGGCCATGTGGGGGAGTGAGCGAGCGTTCAGCCTGCCGTTGTGGGCATCCGTTCTCGTCGCTGCGGGCGCCGGCGCGATCCTCGACGCCGGTTTTCCCGATCGTGACTGGTGGTTTCTCGCACCCGTGGGCGTCGCGCTCATGCTCCTGGCTCTGCTCGGCCGCAGCCTGGGCACCGGGTTGCTCGTAGGCCTGGTGGCCGGACTGTCGTTCTGGCTGATCCACATCTTCTGGATCACGCTGTACCTCGGCCTCGTGCCATGGTTCGCGCTCGGCGGGTTGCAGAGCCTGTTCTTCTCGGCCGGACTCGGCTTCACCGCCGTCGTGCTGCGGCATGGTCAGCGTGTCTGGCCAGGCGTCTGGGGTCGGCTCGGAGTCGTGCCGGTGATTGTCGCCGGTCTGTGGACGGCGCGTGAAGCCATCAGCGCCGTCTGGCCCTACGGGGGGTTCGCCTGGGGCCGGATCGCGCTCTCGCAGTCGGAGAGCCCGTTCGCGCCACTCGTCGCGTGGGTGGGCTTGTCCGGCCTGAGCTTTCTCCTGGTCTGGCTGAGCGCCCTCGCCGTGCAGCTGTTCCGCGAGCCCGAGCTGGCTCGGGCCGTGCGCGTGGGCGTTGCCCTCGGCGCCGTCGCGCTCCTGCTCGCCATACCGGCCTGGCCGACCATTCAGAGCGGCACGACGCGCCTGGCCGCAGTGCAGGGCAATGCGGATGCCGGACTGTTCGCCGAGTACGCTCCCGGTCAGATTCTGCAGGACCACACCTCGGCTACCCTGCCGCTGCTTGACGAGACCGTCGATTTCGTGGTGTGGCCGGAGAACGCGAGCGACATCGACCCCACCCGATCGGCAGCCGCGGCACAGGTGCTCGACTACATCAGCACCGAAATGGATGCCCCCCTCATCACCGGCACCATCACCCGGCCTGAAGACACCTATTACAACAGCTCATTGCTCTGGAAGAGCGGGCAGGGAGCAGTCGACGTCTATGACAAGATCCATCCGGTGCCGTTCGCGGAATACATGCCGGATCGGGCTTTCTGGCGACCGTTCGCCCCAGACCTGATCGATCTGATCGGGCGCGACTACGGTATCGGTACCCGCGACAATATCTTCGACATCGACGGCGTGCTGGCCGGTATCGCGATCTGCTTCGACATCGCCGACGATCAGCTGGTGCACGAGATGATCGACGGAAACGCCGAGATCATCCTCGCCCAAACCAACAACGCCGATTTCGGCCACACCGACGAGAGTGTGCAACAACTCGCCATCGCCCGGCTGCGTGCGCTGGAAACCTCACGCACTGTGGTGAATATCTCCACCGTCGGGTCGAGCGCCATCATCACTCCTGACGGACAGACGCTGGACAGCCTGCCAACCTTTACAGCAGGTGCCATGGTGCAGACCGTGCCGCTCAGCGACACCCTCACGCCCGCCATGGTGGCCGGCCGCGTTGTGGAGTGGCTAGTTTCGGGGCTGGGCCTTGCCGGTCTGGCGCTCTGCAGTCCTGCCGCTCGGCGCCTGCGCCGCAGCTAGTCGTTCCCCGCTGACTGCCCTGTCGACGGACCTGTGTCGGAACGGCCGGGTTAACCAACGACGACCCCGCCACGAGGAGCGGGGTCGTGCGGCTGCGATCGGCTCTCAGGCGCCGATCTTTTGCTGGCCACCACGGCGCAGACGCAACACGGAGAGGCGCTCTTCGAGCAACTCTTCGAGTTCGTCCCTGGTGCGACGTTCCAACAACATGTCCCAGTGGGTTCGAGGAATCTTCTCGTCGGAGTGGTCGACGATCACCGGCAGGGAGTCGACGAGCCGGGTCGCCGTCCGTGCACAGTATTTGCATTCCCATTCGTCCGGAGCTTCAGCTTCGGCCGAAAAAATCATTACCGTCTCTCGCCCACAAGTCTCACACCGGTAGGTGTGCGGAACTCGGGGGGAGAAGGTGACGCCTTCTTCGCTCTGTAGGCTTTGTGCGCCCAATCTCATGCCACGCAAACTGCGGTCAGCCATAGTGTGGTCTCCTCTCGCTCGCGATCACAGATTCGATCACGCTTTCACAGTTCTAAACCATCAAGCTGGGTATTAACCTTCCCGGACCCCCCATTCTGGGAGGTAATTCTCAGGTTCGGCGGGTAAGGGCGGCGACAGCAAGATCCGTGCGGTCCGTGACCAATCCGTCGACACCGAGGTCGAGGAGTCTCATCATGTCGTGGGGGTCGTTGACGGTCCACACGTGAACCTCGACTCCTGCTCGGTGCATCATCGTGACGAATCGGGGCGTGACGATTCGAACGGGGCCGGCTCGTTCGGGAACCTGCACGGCGACACAGCCCTCGAGGACCCGGCGAACGAGGGCGGTCAGTCCTAAATTTGCCGCCGCTACAGCCCGACCCACGAGGGGTGCCGATGCCGACGAGACCACACCGGGCAGCAGGCTGACCACGCGTCGGCGGCGGTGCTCATTGAACGAGGTCACGAGGACCCGAGCGGTGGCTCGCTGGTCTTTGATCGCACGGGCAGCGGGTTCGGCGGCGGCATCCGTTTTGATATCGATATTGAACAAGGCGGCAGGAAACGCCTCGAGCGCATCCGCAAGGGCGGTGAAACCCTGCCCGTAGCCCAGATTGATGTGTCTCAACTCGGCCATGGTCAGCTGATCGATGCGCACGTCCCGGTCCAGGCTCGCCAGATCGGGATCGTGGCTGATGACGGCCACACCGTCGAGCGACACGTGCACGTCGGTCTCGAGGTGGGTGGCCCCGCCCGCGAGCGCCTTCACGAAGGCGAGCAGAGTGTTTTCCGGTGCCTCCTGTGCCAGCCCGCGGTGGGCGAATACCCGGGGCGACGGTGCGGTCAAGAACTCCGACTGCGCGCTTTCGCCCACCGGTTAGACCCGAGGCGAGGCGGATGCCGCCGGTGCAGCCCCTCCGGACGGTGCAGCCCCGGGGGACTGGGCCGCATTCGCACCGAACGCGCTGCCGATGCCCTTCATCGCTTCGGTCAATTCACTCGGCACAATCCACAACTTGTTGGCGCTGCCTTCGGCCAGTTTCGGCAGGGTGAGCAGGTACTGGTAGGCGAGCAATTTCGGGTCGGGATCGCCGTCGTGAATAGCCTTGAACACCGTGGTGATTGCTTCGGCTTCGCCCTGGGCGCGCAGAACGGCGGCTTTGGCGTCACCTTCGGCCTCGAGGATCGCCGCCTGGCGCGCGCCCTCAGCCGTGAGGATGGCTGACTGTTTGGTGCCCTCCGCAGTCAGGATGAGCGCGCGGCGGTCTCGCTCGGCCCGCATCTGCTTTTCCATTGAATCCTGGATGGAGTGGGGCGGTTCGATCGCCTTGAGTTCGACTCGGCCCACACGAATGCCCCATTTGCCGGTGGCCTCATCGAGCACGATGCGCAGCTGGCTGTTGATGTTGTCCCGGCTGGTCAGAGCCTCCTCGAGGTTCAGCCCGCCGACCACGTTCCGCAGGGTCGTAGTGGTGAGCTGCTCGACCGCACCGAGGTAGTTGTTGATCTCGTAGGTCGCGGCGCGGGCATCCGTCACCTGAAAATAGACGACGGTGTCAATGGAGACGACGAGGTTGTCCTCGGTGATCACCGGCTGCGGGGGGAACGATACGACCTGCTCACGAATATCGAGCAGCGGGCGCACCCGGTCAACGAAGGGCACGAGCAGATTGAGTCCGGGCAGCAGCGTCTTGTGATATTTACCGAGGCGTTCCACGACGCCGGCGTTGCCCTGCGGAATGATGCGAATGGCGCGTACGAGTATGACGATGACGAACACCGCCAGAACGGCGAGCAGGGCGATCACGAAGATCTGCCCGATGAAGGCTGCGGGATCAAGCATGGTTCTGGGTCCTTTCAGCGGAGAAGACGACGGCGGTGGAGCCCTCGATGAGATGCACGGTGACCAGCTGGCCTGGTTCCACGCTGGATCGGAAACCGATGCTGTCTCCACCGGGTGTCAGCAGCCGAGCCGTCCAGGTTTCGCCATTGGCGAGTTTCACGAGCCCGCCGGTCTCGGTGACGGTCGAGACGACCCGGCCGGTCATGCCGATCAGGGCATCGATGTTGCTTCGCGCCGGATCGCCGCCCTTCCGCAGGGCCCGCAACAGGAACGGGCGGATGGTCAGGAGTAGCAGAACCGACAGTCCGGCGGCAACCACGATCTGCAGCCACCAGTCCAGGCCGAGCAGATTGGCAGCGAGGCCTCCGAGACTGCCAATGGAAATCATGAGGAAGGTGAATTCCAGGCTCAGCAGTTCGATGGTGATGGCCACGAGAATAAACACGAGCCATAAAATCCAGAGATAGTCGGTCAGGTCGACCATGGGTGACACCTTCCCCAATCCGTTTCCCTTCGAAACTAGCAGGTGCCGACGACAACACGCCGGGGGAGCGACCGAGGCTTGTTGATAAGGTCGAAACCTGATGGGATGGCCGATCAGGCCAAACTTTGCCAGGAATAATCTGATCGAACTTAGAGGAGCACGCGTGACCAATCCACTTGCAGCAGGATCACTCGAGGGCAAGCGTGTACTCGTCACAGGCTCGTCCCGCGGCATCGGCGCCGACACTGTCGGCTATTTCGCGCAGGCCGGAGCCCGCGTGGTCATCAACTACCGCAATAAAGAGGCACGAGCCAACAAACTCGCCGACGCTATTCGCGCCGCTGGGGGAGAAGCCATCACCGCCGGCGCCGACCTGACCGATCCGGCATCGGTCACGGCGATGTTCGCGACCATTGAGGCGGAATACGGTGGCCTCGACATCCTCGTGATGAACGCTTCTGGCGGCATGGAAAGCGGTATGGCCGAGGACTACGCCATGACCCTCAACCGTGACGCGCAGGTGAACTTGCTCACCGAGGCCATTCCGCTGCTCGGCGACGACTCGCGAATTGTCTATGTCACCAGCCACCAGGCACACTTCATCAAGACCACCCCAACCATGCCGGAGTACGAGCCGGTCGCCCGCAGCAAGCGTGCAGGAGAGGACGCCCTGCGCGCCGTCATCCCGCAGCTGGAGGAGTCCGGGATCGGCTTCGTCGTCGTCTCTGGTGACATGATCGAGGGCACCATCACGGCGACTCTCCTTGAACGGTCCAACCCGGGCGCTCTGAGCGCCCGCAAGGAGGCCGCGGGGCGGCTGTATAACGTCAGCGAGTTCGCGGCGGAGGTCGTCCGGGCCGCGGTCGAACCGGTTCCGGTCGGCAACACCCGCCTCGTTGGCGACACGAGCGGCTTCGCCGGCGACTAGCCGGTGGTCGGCGCCGTGCCCGAATCGCGCAAAATGGAGTCATAGGAGAACCGATGCGCACGACAACGAAAACGGCCACCCCGTCAGCTGACCTCCAGATTGCCGACAGCCATGATCTGATCCGCGTGCAGGGCGCCAGGGAAAACAATCTCAAAGACGTCAGCGTGGAGATTCCCAAGCGACGACTGACCGTGTTCACCGGCGTGTCCGGGTCCGGCAAGAGTTCGCTCGTCTTCGGTACCATCGCCGCTGAATCCCAGCGCATGATCAACGAGACGTACAGCACATTCGTGCAGGGGTTCATGCCGGCCCTGGCCCGGCCGGACGTCGACGTGCTCGACGGGCTGACGACCGCGATCATCGTCGACCAGGAGCGGATGGGCGCCAACGCGCGTTCCACGGTCGGTACGGCGACCGATGCGAACGCGCTGCTGCGCATCCTTTTCAGTCGACTCGGCCAGCCGTACCTCGGCTCGCCGCAGGCCTATTCCTTCAACGTCGCGTCAATCAGCGGAGCGGGCGCTGTCTCGATCGAACGCGGGGGAGCGACCGTGAAGGAACGCCGCAGCTTCAGTATCACTGGAGGAATGTGTTCCCGCTGCGAAGGTCGGGGATCGGTCACCGACATCGACCTGACGGCGCTCTACGACGAGCGCAAATCCATCAACGAGGGCGCACTCACGATCCCCGGGTACAGCATGGACGGCTGGTTCGGTCGCATCTTCAACGGCTGTGGCTTCTTCGACGCGGACAAGCCGATCAGGGACTTCACCAAGAGGGAGCTGGCCGACCTCCTGCACAAGGAGCCAACAAAGATCAAAATCGAGGGCATCAACCTCACCTATGAGGGGCTGATTCCAAAAATCCAGAAATCGATGTTGAGCAAAGGCGTCGACACCCTGCAGCCGCACATTCGAGCGTTTGTCGAGCGGGCGGTTACATTCACGGTCTGCCCCGACTGCAACGGCACCCGACTCAACGAGGGAGCCCGATCGTCTAAAGTCCACGACGTGAGCATCGCGGATGCCTGCGCGATGCAGATCAGCGACCTCGCGGTCTGGGTGCGGGGGCTGGCTGAACCCTCCATCGCTCCGCTGCTCGCCTCCCTCCAGCACCTGCTGAACTCCTTCGTCGAGATCGGGTTGGGCTATCTGTCCCTCGACCGTTCCTCCGGCACCCTCTCCGGCGGCGAGTCGCAGCGAACCAAGATGATCCGCCACCTCGGTTCCTCGCTCACCGACGTCACCTACGTCTTCGACGAGCCGACCATCGGGCTGCACCCCCACGACATCCAGCGGATGAACACCCTCCTGGTCCAGTTGCGCGACAAGGGCAACACGGTCCTCGTCGTGGAACACAAGCCGGAGATGATCATGATCGCCGACCACGTCATTGACTTGGGCCCTGGCGCCGGCAGTGACGGTGGCAGCATTGTGTTCGAGGGGTCCCTCGCTGGTCTTCGATCAAGCGGTACGCTGACCGGGCGGCACCTGGACGACCGTGCCGCCGTGAAACCGACGGTGCGCACACCGTCGGGGATCCTTCAGGTGCGCGGCGCCGACGCCCACAACCTGCAGCACGTCGATGTCGACATTCCGCTCGGCGTGCTGGCCGTACTCACCGGTGTGGCCGGCTCCGGCAAGAGCTCACTGATCCGGGGCTCCGTTTCGGGTCGGGACGGCGTGGTGACGGTAGATCAGGGCGCGATCAAGGGCTCCAGACGCAGCAACCCGGCGACCTACACGGGAATGCTCGAGCCCATCCGCAAGGCTTTCGCCAAGGCCAACGGGGTCAAACCTGCCCTGTTCAGTTCCAACTCAGAAGGGGCCTGCCCCAACTGCAACGGTGCCGGCGTCATCTATACCGACTTGGGGATGATGGCGGGCGTAGCCATACGCTGCGAGGTGTGTGAGGGAAAACGATTCCAGGCATCCGTTTTGGAATTCCGGCTCGGTGGTCATGATATCAGCGAGGTGCTGGCGATGTCTGTGACCGACGCCCACGAATTTTTTGGTGCGGGGGAGGCGCGCATTCCTGCCGCCCACGCCGTGCTGGGCCGACTCGTCGACGTCGGGCTCGGTTATCTCAGCCTCGGCCAGCCGCTGCCGACACTGTCCGGTGGCGAACGGCAACGCCTCAAGCTCGCCACCAACATGGCCGAGAAGGGCGATGTCTACATTCTGGACGAACCGACCGCCGGTCTCCACCTGGCCGACGTGGAGAATCTGCTCGGCCTGCTCGATCGGATCGTGGATTCTGGAAAATCGGTCATTGTGATCGAGCATCACCAGGCTGTCATGGCGCACGCTGACTGGATCATCGATCTGGGCCCTGGGGCGGGTCACGACGGCGGCCGGATCGTCTTCGAGGGCACGCCCGCCGAGCTGGTGGTCGCTCGTTCGACGCTTACGGGTGAACATCTGGCCGCTTACGTCGGTGCGGCGGCTGGCGGCAGAACCGGGGTCGAACCGCTCGGTCGCTGACCGGTCGGTGCACCGCACCAGTCAAGCACATAGGGCCCCCTTCCCAGCCCCATACGACGCGACCGATAATGCACATTATGTCAACAAGGTGACATTCAGGTCCTCGGTTGTCCGACAGCGCAGATCGATCAGTGTCTCCCCGACCAACGTTCAATCCGCTGTTGAGGGTTCGGTCTCGCTTCGCCGCGACGGTTCTCCGGATAGCCCGGTGTTTCCACCGCGACGAGGGGTGCGCGCCCGAGGCCCTCGCCCGGAACTGCTGCCGCTCCCCTGCCCGCCCGCAGCGACAGGGCTGCCAGCCCGAGTGCCTCGCTGGTTCCGGCGGTGACAATGATGTCGTCGGCCGTGCACACCACCCCGCGCGCGTGCCGCCGAGAGGTGCGCCCGATGACTCGTCGGGAACTCGCCGCGACGATCGTCTTGCGTATTCCGCTGCATGAGGTGAGCCTCAAGGTGCGAACCGGGCCGCCGAGTGAGAGCGTCGACGACGGCGAAGACCGCACTGTCTGGGCCGGCGTGCTACCAATGACTACGACGTGGGAGCCACTAGAAGCGTCACCGCTCACCCAGAGGCGATCGCCGTGCCGACCTCGGTCCAGCGCCAGTGCGCTGGGAACGCAGCACTTCGCCAAGTCGCAGGGACACAGTAGGCACACTGGACGCAGTAGCCGCGCGGATCGCAAATCCGTCAGGACTGCGTTCGGTGAATCACCATGCCGAACTCATTCACCGGTTCAAATGCGTCGCGATCCCACGCTCCGGGGTGGGTAACCGGACAGTTGACCACAGTGTTCCGGGTCGAATGATCGATACTGTGCTCGCCCATCGCATGGCCGCAAATCGGGCACGCCGGTAGGTCCGTCGCGGCCCGCTCGTCCGAACCGTTTGAGGTGTTCCTGTCCTGAATCATGCCCTCACGATACGCCGGATTGGACAAAAAGGCACGCAACTGCTATAACGCTTCGCCTCGACAGGGGGTCGGGACGGCTACGCCTCGCCGAAGCCTGATTTCAGCAGGTCTGCGAGGGCCGTGATCGCCGGCCCGGCTGTCGGATCGGTCGAGGCGAGCCGCACCGTGCTCCCCTTGGCCAGCCCGAGCGACATAATGCTCAACAGGCTCCGCGCATCCGTTCCGTTCACCGTGATGGGAACCGGGAACGTGCTCGCCAGGTTGACGAACTGGGCGGCTGGCCGGGCATGAAGGCCCTCCCTGTTGGTGAGGATCACCGTGCGTGAGATCGCACCGGAATCCGCCGAATCGGTGTGCGGCGGGGTGTCGTCTCGCGGTGTCCGGGTGGTCGTGTCGTGACCTCCAGCGGGAGATGGGTTAGGGCTGAGCGGCTGCAGCGCTGTCCGCGCGGCTGCCGCGACGGCGTTCAGCCCTCCCCCGGTTTCCGCGGCCACCGCCGCGGCCACCCCGCCCTCGACGAGCGGAGCATCGACGATCCGAACCTCGAGCTGCGCCGCCTCGTCGAGAAAATCGCGTGCCGTTTCCGCCGTCAGAATAGCCGAACCGAGATCACAAAGAATCACGACTCCTCCGCCGGCATCTGCCGCTGTGATCGCGTTGCTGATCTTGTCGAAGCTGGTGCCGATCCCGCCGGAATCCGTCCCCCCAGCAGCAATGAGCTGGGTGGTCGGCGCCATCTGCCGCGCGAGTTCGACCAACCCCGTCGCTATCTTCTCGCTGTGGGACACAAAAACGATTCCCACGCGCTGAGCGGATGCCGACGCCATCAGGCCCGGCCCACATCGGCGGCGGCCCGAAGCAGCAGCGAGGTCGACTGGGCACCGGGATCGCGGTGGCCGATCGCTCGCTCCCCGAGGTAACTCGCCCGACCCTTACGTGCGATCAGCGGTTCCGTGGCCTGCGCACCGGATGCTGCGGCATCCGCTGCGATCAGCAGTACCTCGTCCACGGCCGATCCGGCCGCCTGCGCTGCTGCCGCCGCGTTGACCGCGGGCGTCCAGGCGTCGATCATGGTCTTGTCACCCTCCTCGGCTTTGCCGCGCAGCACGATGCCGTCACGCGCCGCGGTCAGCAGAGCGACGAGTGCGGCCGCGTCGAGGCACCTTGCCGACCCGACGGCTCCGGCTGCTTTGAGAAATGCCGTACCGTACAGCGGCCCGGCGGCGCCTCCCACGGTTGAGATGAGAGTGGTGGCGACGAGCTTGAGCACCGCGCCGGGGGTGGACTCGTCGACCAGATCGTTCAGCTTGGACAGGACTGCCTGAAATCCTCGATCCATGTTCTCACCGTGATCGCCGTCGCCGATGTCCCGGTCAAGGGTGTTGAGCGCGGCACGTTCGGCGGCGAGCACCTCGGCACTGCGCCGAATCCAGCCAACGGTCCAGGCGGCGTCGAGCGTGAGCGAGGCCGTACCGGGCGCTCTGTCGCCCAGATCTGCGTCAGCGTTGGCCGTGTCTGATTGTTCTTCGGGGGTCATCGACTCTCCTTCTACCGTCCCCACCGTAGCGCCGCTGTCTGCACCGGGGCATCCCACAAGCTGGTGAGTTCCTCATCGAGCTTGAGAACGGAAATGGAGGTGCCGGCCATTTCGAGACTTGTCGTGTAGTTGCCAACGAGACTGCGGGTGACGGTGATTCCCTTCTCCGCGAGCACTTCGGCGGCGCGGCGAAACACGATGTACAGCTCAACCTGAGGTGTTCCGCCCATGCCGTTGACAAATAGGAGTACAGCGTCGCCAGCAACAAAGGGCAGGTCGTCGAGTATGGGAGCCAGCAGTCGGTCGACGATGGCATCGGCCGGTTCGAGCTTGATACGCTCCCGCCCTGGCTCGCCGTGAATTCCAATACCGATCTCGATCTCGTCGTCAGCGAGCACGAAGCTCGGCTCCCCCGCGTGCGGCACCACACAGGGGGTCAGCGCGACGCCCATGGTGCGCACACGAGAGTTCACTTTCTCCGCGACGGCGACGACGGCAGCCAGATCATCGCCGCGTTCAGCGGCAGCCCCGGTGATCTTCTCCACCAGCACCGTTCCGGCCACGCCGCGGCGCCCCGCAGTGTACAGCGAGTCCTTGACCGCCACATCGTCGTTGATGATGACGGCGCGCACCTCGATACCTTCAGCGGATGCGAGATCGGCCGCGGTCTCAAAGTTCAAGACGTCCCCGGTGTAGTTCTTCACGAGGTGCAGCACCCCGGCGCCGCCATCGACGACCTGGGTCGCCGCGAGGATCGGGTCGGGTGTCGGCGACGTGAACACGGCTCCCGGTACGGCGGCATCCAGCATTCCGTACCCGACGAACCCGCCGTGGAGTGGCTCATGACCGCTTCCACCGCCGCTGACAATGCCCACTTTGCCGTGCACGGGGGCATCGCTGCGTGCGATGAAGATCGGGTCGTGCGAGACGCGCACGATATCGCCGTGCGCTGCTTCGAATCCGGCGACGGCCTCGATGACGACGTTCTTGGGATCGTTGATGAGCTTCTTCATGACCATCCATTCACTCGGTAATGCCACGGTTCGAATAGGGAGCTGACGGTGCGGGCGACACTGCCCAAGATGCCATTTTCCCACGGTCAACATACGCGCTTCGCGCGTACGCGGTAAGGGACGGGAAGCAACTCCACCAGCCCATTCCCCTCGATCACACCCCGCGCTATGTTGTTTGCCAACCGCTCGCCGCAGAGGGGCAGCTTCGGCATCCCCGGCCTGATCAGAAAGGTTCTCGTGGAAAATATCGGAGCTGTATTCGTCTCGGAGCTCGTTGGAACTGCCATGCTGGTCCTCTTGGGCACCGGCGTGGTCGCCAACGTCGCCTTGGCCAAGAACAAGGGCCTCGGGGGCGGTTTCCTCATGGTGACCATCGGCTGGGGCTTCGCCGTCTTCGCAGGCGTCATGGTCGCCTACCGTTCGGGTGGACACCTCAATCCCGCCGTCACCCTGGGGCTCGTCGCCCACGGTGACTCGACATTCGGAAACCTGGAGGTTCCGGTCAACGCGGTCTCCGTGCTCACCTACATCGGCGCACAGATGATCGGAGCCGTGCTCGGCGCCGTGGCCTGCTGGCTCGCCTACAAGCAACACTTCGACGCCGAGCCGGATCCGGCGAACAAGCTCGGTGTCTTCTCGACCGGGCCGGCCATCCGCTCGTACGGCTGGAACCTCGTGACCGAAATCATCGGCACCTTCGTGCTGGTCTTCGTCGTCATAGCGTTCGGCAGGCAGGGCGAAGCCAGCGGTCTTGCCGCCCTCGGGCCACTCCCCGTTGCACTGCTCGTGATCGTCATCGGTACGTCGCTCGGCGGCCCGACCGGGTACGCCATCAACCCTGCCCGAGACCTCGGTCCACGGATCGCGCACTTCATCCTGCCGATCAAAGGCAAGGGCGGCTCCGACTGGGCCTACTCCTGGGTCCCCGTCGTCGGCCCCGTCATCGGCGGTCTGCTGGCCGGGTGGGCTGCGCTGCTTCTCCTGCCCCTGCTGACCTCCTAACCCGAACGAACGGGCCGGTTCCCCAGCGGACCGGTCCGTTGTCGTGCACACAACATGACGTCTGAACGATTCAAGAAAAGGACACCCACCAATGACTGATTACATTCTCGCCATCGATCAGGGAACCACCAGTTCCCGCGCCATCATCTTCGACAAGGCCGGCTCGATCGTGTCGACCGGGCAGCTCGAACACGAGCAGATTTTTCCGCAGGCCGGCTGGGTCGAGCACAACCCGAAAGAGATCTGGGACAACACCCGTGAAGTGATCGGGCAGGCTCTGTCCAAGGCCAATCTCACCCGGCACGATATCCAAGCCATCGGCATCACCAACCAACGCGAAACGGCTGTGGTCTGGGATAGGACAACCGGTGTTCCCGTCTACAACGCCATCGTCTGGCAGGATACCCGCACGCAGCCGATCGTCGATCGTCTCGCCGCCGACGGAGGCGTCGAACGTTTCAAGAAGAAGGTCGGGCTACCGCTGGCCACCTATTTCTCCGGGACCAAAATCGTCTGGATCCTCGAAAACGTTGAGGGCGCCAGGGCGAAAGCGGATGCCGGCGACCTGCTCTTCGGAACAACGGACTCCTGGGTGCTGTGGAACCTGACCGGCGGAGTGGACGGCGGAGTGCACGCCACCGACGTGACCAACGCGAGCCGCACCTTGTTCATGGACCTGGAGTCCCTGCAATGGGACGACGAGATCCTCGCCATTTTCGACGTGCCGAAGTCGATGCTGCCGTCGATCCGCTCATCGTCTGAGGTCTACGGCACCGCGCACACCTCGAGCCTGCTCCGCGAGGTGCCGGTGGCAGGAATTCTCGGCGACCAGCAGGCCGCGACGTTCGGTCAGGCGGCGTTCGACCAGGGCGAAGCCAAGAACACCTACGGCACGGGAAACTTTCTGATCTTCAATACCGGAACCGAGATCGTGCACTCCAAGAACGGCCTCCTGACTACCCTGGGGTACAAACTCGGGGACGCCGCTCCGCATTACGCCCTGGAGGGTTCCATCGCCGTCACCGGGGCTTTGGTGCAGTGGATGCGCGACAACCTCGGCATGATCAGCTCGGCCGCTGAGATTGAAAGCCTGGCGAAAACCGTCGACGACAACGGCGGAGCCTACTTCGTGCCGGCCTTTTCGGGGCTGTTCGCCCCCTACTGGCGTTCCGACGCCCGCGGCGCGCTGGTCGGACTCACCCGGTTCGTGAACAAGGGACATATAGCCCGCGCGGCACTGGAGGCGACGGCGTTCCAGACTCGAGAGGTGATCGATGCGGTCAACGCCGACTCCGGCGTTCCCCTCACCGAGATCAAGGTTGACGGCGGCATGATCGCGAACAATCTGCTCATGCAGTTCCAGGCCGACATCCTGGGTGTTCCCGTGGTGCGACCGGTCGTCGCCGAGACAACCGCGTTAGGCGCCGCTTACGCCGCGGGCCTTGCGGTCGGCTTCTGGAGCGGTCTCGACGAACTGCGCACCAACTGGCAGGAAGACAGCCGGTGGACGCCCAAGATGGACGAGGCCGAACGCAACCGCCAGTTGCGCAACTGGAAGAAGGCGGTCACGAAAACCTTCGGCTGGGTCGACGAGGACGTTCTGTAGGGCGCCGATTCGCCGCATCATCCTGCGGCGATCACTACATGCGGCGACCCGGAATCACACCTGGGTCGCCGCAATCCACGCCGCCAGCTTGGATGTCGCGGCACCGGAGTCGACTGCATCGGCAGCGACGGCCATCTTGTCGCGAAATCTGTCGAGAATGGCCACCTGCATCTGTGAGTAGTCGTTGGCCAGGTCGAAGGCGACGAGCCCGGCGGCGGCGTTGAGCAACACGATGTCGCGAATAGGACCAGGCTCGCCGGAAAGAACGGAGTGCACGACCTCCGCATTATGTTGCGGCGTGCCGCCCACCAGATCGCTGATCTGCGCGCGCTTGATGCCCAAATCTCTGGGGTCGATGTCGTGCTCGGTCACCAAACCGCGGGACACCTCCCAAACGTGACTGTGCCCGGTCGTGGTCAGTTCGTCGAGCCCGTCATCGCCGCGAAAGACCAGGGCCGTCGCGCCGCGGGTCTGGAACACGCCCACGAAGAGCGGAACCCGGTCAAGGTTGGCCACCCCGACAGCGGATGCCTCCGGCCGCGCCGGATTGCACAGCGGTCCGAGGTAGTTGAACACGGTCGGGATCCCCAACTCTTTGCGGGTGAGGGCCGCATGGCGAAATCCGGGATGGAATGCCGCCGCATACGCGAACGTGATCCCTGTCTCCTTGAACACTTGCGCCACGCGCGTCGCATCCCGGGACAGGTCGATCCCCAATTCACCGAGCACGTCCGAAGACCCGGAGGCCGAGCTGGCGGCACGGTTACCGTGCTTGACAATTGGCACACCGGCTGCCGCGCACACGATCGACGCCATCGTGGAAATATTCACCGTACCGAACCGGTCACCACCGGTTCCGACGATGTCGAGGGCCATTGGGTCAACCGGAAGCGCGACGGCCTGCTCGAGGATCGCATCCCGGAATCCGACAATCTCGTCGACGGTTTCGCCCTTGGCGCGAAGCGCGACTAAGAACGCCCCTAACTGGGATGGGGAGGCCTCACCGAGCATGATCCGTTCCATGCTCCAGGCGGCATCCGCAACACTCAGGTCACGTCCGTCGAGAAGGGAATTTAATATGTTTGGCCAAGACTGCGATTCGAGCATGGTCCTGATCTTAGGAGAACGGGCCCAACTCCCCCGAATTCACGGCATTCGCATGCCGAAATTGCCTACCCGTAGCAGGCGCTAACCCGCACTTGGACGCCAGATTGAGAAAAACCTGTGGGAATATCGGCCATAATGGACGGGTGACCAGCACCTCAATTACTCAGACGGCGAGTGCGCCCGTCGTGAACCGGCCCAACAGCGTGGCTGTAGGCACCATTGTGTGGTTGGGCAGCGAGGTGATGTTTTTCGCGGGGCTCTTCGCAATCTACTTCACGCTCCGTTCAACCTCCCCCGAGCTATGGCTGTTCGAGGCCGATAAGCACAACTTCACCTTCGCGTTGATCAATACGCTGATCCTGGTGTCGTCTTCGGTGACCTGCCAGTTCGGCGTGTTTGCTGCCGAACGACTGCAGGCGCGCTCGACCGGCTGGAAGCCGAGCGAGTGGGGAATGGTTGAGTGGTTCTTCCTCACCTACGCCCTCGGTGCCATCTTCGTCACCGGCCAGGTGTTCGAATATGCCACCCTGGTGTCAGAAGGGATTTCGCTCACCTCCAACGCCTACGGTTCAGCCTTCTACATCACGACCGGTTTCCACGGCATTCACGTAACGGCCGGGCTCCTCGCCTTCCTTCTTGTGATTGGGCGCGGATTCGCGGTCAAGAACTTCGGCCACAAGGAAGCCACCAGCGCCATTGTGGTTTCCTACTACTGGCACTTTGTCGACGTCGTCTGGATCGGGCTCTTCCTGGTCGTCTACGTTCTTAAATAGAAGTTCATACTTAGAAACGGGAGCGGACTACTTCAGCATGACCACGATCAAACCCCCTCGCGCACGCCGGGCACGCAAAGCCGGACGTCGCCATCCTCTTGCCAGCGTCGCACTCATCGCCATCGGGTTGCTCTTCACGGGAGGCGCCTACGCAGCTTTCAGTACCAGCACCGCCATTGCAACGACTGATGCGTCTTCACAGCAGACCATCGCCCAGGGTGAAAAGCTTTTCGCGGCGAACTGCGCCACCTGCCACGGACTCAGTGCGCAGGGATCGTCAGAAGGTCCCAGCCTCATCGGAGTCGGCGCGGCCTCGGTGGACTTTCAAGTCGGCACCGGTCGCATGCCGATGCAGATGCAGGGCCCGCAGGCGCAGAAGAAGCCCGTGCAATTCACGGCAGAGCAGACCGCTGCTCTCGCCGCGTACGTCGCCTCCCTCGCTCCCGGCCCGGCCATTCCTGCGGCTGAACTTCTCGACGGTGCGGGCGACTCGGCCAATGGTGCTGAGCTGTTCCGCATCAACTGCGCCATGTGCCACAACGTCGCCGGTGCCGGTGGCGCGCTGACCGAGGGCAAGTTCGCCCCCGCGATTGAGAACGTCTCTGCCCAGCACATCTACGAGGCCATGATCACCGGCCCGCAGAACATGCCGGTCTTCAACGACATGAATATCTCACCCGAAGACAAGCGCGACATCATCACCTACCTCAAGTACGTCGAGGACAACCCGTCTCCGGGCGGACTGGCTCTCGGTTCTCTGGGGCCGGTGGCGGAAGGCCTCTTCATCTGGATCTTCGGACTGGGCGCAATCGTTGCCCTCACCGTGTGGATCACCGCAAAATCAAACTAAGCATCGGTATCCGGTGTTGACGCGGCCTTCGATTCCAATCGAATGCCGCACAGCACCAGAGTGCAGAGTATTTACACAGCCCACAAAGGAGAACAATGGCCAAGGACGATAACGGCGCGGAGCACGTAACCGCCGCCGACTCGCCTGGCGCGCAGCTCGCGACATCCGCCGCAAGCACAGCCGTCGTTACACGGGATGCCCTGGTCAATCCAGGGTTCCCGCCGCACCGTCCGCGCATCACCGACCTTGACCACAAGGAAGAGCGCAAGGCTGAGCGGGCCGTTTACACGCTGTTCTACGTCTCCATCGTGGGTAGCGTTTTTGCCATTGCGGCCTACATGGCCTTTCCTATCGTGGCCGAAGATCCCGGTTCTGTTCGACTGAACAACCTCTTCATCGGCCTTGGCCTCAGCCTCGCGCTCCTCGCCATCGGTATCGGCGCCGTGCACTGGGGCAAGGCCCTCATGAGCGATCATGAAGGTGTCGACGAACGTCACCCCGTGCGTGGAACCGAGCCAGTTCGGGCCCGCGCCGTGGAGATCTTCCAGCAGGCCAATGAAGAATCAGGCTTCGGTCGCCGTACGCTCATTCGGAACAGCCTGATCGGCGCCCTCGTCGTCTTTCCGCTGCCGGCCGTCGTACTTTTTCGTGGCCTTGGCCCGATGGACCAGGATCCGGTCGCTCTTCTCAACGAGACCATGTGGAAGAAGGGCGTTCGCCTCACCATGGACCCCAGTGGCACCCCGATCAAGGCAGCGGATGTCACTCTCGGATCGTCGTTCCACGTCATTCCTGAGGGCCTGGCCGAAATGGGCCACGGTCGTCTGGAAGAAAAGGCAAAAGCAGCCGTTCTGCTCATTCGGATGGATCCGGAGGACCTCGTCGAAGAAGAGGACCGCAAGTCCTGGTCGTACGACGGAATTGTCGCCTATTCCAAAATCTGTACCCACGTTGGGTGCCCGGTCGCGCTGTACGAACAGCACACGCACCACCTGCTTTGCCCGTGCCACCAGTCCCAGTTCGACGTTGAGAACCACTGCAAGGTCATCTTCGGACCGGCCAAACGGGCACTACCCCAGCTCCCAATCGCCGTGGATGCTGAGGGCTACCTGATCGCTCAGAGCGATTTCACTGAACCAGTCGGCCCGAGTTACTGGGAGCGAGCATGACAACATTAACCACCCGCGAATCCACTGAGGATCCAGCTGTCGGGGTGAAGAAATCCGGAGGCTTCACCGCTTCCGCTGCCAATTACATTGACGAACGCACCAGTATTTCTGGTGCTGTCAAGGAACTTGGTCGCAAGATCTTCCCCGATCACTGGTCCTTCCTCCTCGGCGAGGTGGCACTGTACAGCTTCGTCATCATTTTGCTGTCCGGATCCTTCCTGACCTTCTTCTTCCAGGCTTCTATGGCCGAGGTCGTCTACGAAGGCTCGTATGCACCGCTCAAGGGCATTCCGATGTCGGCCGCGATGTCCTCGACCATGGACATCTCGTTCGACATTCGCGGTGGCCTGCTCATGCGTCAGGTTCACCACTGGGCTGCCTTGCTCTTCGTTGCAGCCATCGGTCTGCACATGCTCCGCATCTATTTCACCGGCGCGTTCCGCAAGCCGCGCGAGCTCAACTGGGTTATCGGCTTCGTTCTTTTCATCCTGGCCATGGCTGAAGGCTTCACCGGCTACTCCCTTCCCGACGACCTGCTTTCCGGAAACGGCCTGCGCATCATTGATGGACTCATCAAGGGCATCCCGGTCGTGGGAACCTGGGTTTCGTTCCTGCTGTTCGGCGGAGAATTCCCCGGCACGGACATCGTCGGACGGCTCTACTCGCTGCACATCCTGTTGCTGCCGGCCATTATCGTCGCCTTGATCGCCATGCACCTCTTGTTCGTCGTCGTGCACAAGCACACCCAGTACCCGGCCGCCGGACACACCAACCAGAACGTGGTCGGCTACCCGGTGCTCCCGGTCTACGCCGCGAAGGCCGGTGGGTTCTTTTTCATCGTTTTCGGTGTCGTCATGCTCATCGCGTCGTTCTTTACGATCAACCCGATCTGGAATTACGGACCCTACGACCCCTCACCGGTGTCGGCAGGAACCCAGCCCGACTGGTACATCGGCTTTGCCGACGGCGCCATGCGGCTCATCCCGACCGGGTGGGAATTCGTTTGGCTGAACCACACCTACTCGCTCAACATCCTCGTGGTTTTGATCGTGGTCGGTTTGTTCATCGTGACCGTCATGATCTACCCGTTCATCGAAGCGTGGATCACCGGCGACAAGCGTGAACACCACGTGCTCGATCGTCCGCGGAACGCACCGACCCGCACCGCGATCGGCGCAGCCGGCGTGACATTCTATGCGTCGCTGTGGGCCGCCGCTTCATCGGACATCATGGCCACGCACTTCCACCTCACCATGGAGGGCGTCATCCACACCCTCCAGGCGACCACACTGCTCGGCCCGTTCCTCGCTTTCTTGATAACCAAGCGCGTCTGCCTGGCGTTGCAGAAGAAGGACCGCGAAATCGTCTTGCACGGTTACGAGTCCGGCCGCATCGTACGGCTTCCCGGCGGCGAATTCGTCGAGGTGCACCAGCCCGTCGACGAGTACGAGCGTTGGAAGCTGGTCAGCTACAGTGACTTCAAGCCGCTCATGCTGCGACCGAACGCTCAGGGCAAGATTGGTGCGACCGAGAAGGTTCGTGCCGGCCTGTCCCGCTGGTTCTTTGAAGACCGGATCACCCCGGTGACTCAGGCAGAACTAGATCATGCCCACGGCGACCACCCCGCGGAGATCACCGACAAGTAGCAAGAACCAACAGAACGGGCATCGATGTCACTCCAGACGTTAGCGGAGTGGCTTCGGTGCCCGAATTGTTTTCTCCCCCTGCATCCCAGCGGCCACCTTTTGTTGACGTGTGAGCGCGGGCATTCTTACGACGTCAATAAGCGGGGTTTTGTCAACCTGCTCACCGGCCCGCGCAAATTCATCGGCGACAGTGCGGCCATGCTTGACGCCCGCGATCGTTTTCTTGCTGCCGGATGGTACGAGCCGCTCCGCGATGCCATTTGCTCTCGAGCCGCCGGTGAATTACCCCGGCGCATCCTCGATGTCGGTTGCGGAACCGGATACTACCTGGGCGCAGCGTTGCCCTCAGGAGACGACGTGCGGGCTCTGGGAATGGACCTCTCCCCCGTCGCCGTCGGGCGCACCATCCGCTCGCACGATCGCGTTGACGGGCTGGTAGCCGATGTCTGGTCGCCTCTCCCCCTGCGAGATGGCACCGCGGACATCATTCTCAACGTTTTCGCGCCACGGAACGCCGCCGAGTTCCATCGGGCGCTTCGACACGACGGGCTGCTGCTGGTCGTCGTACCGCAGCCTTCCCACCTACGGCAACTGCGTGAGTCAGGTCTGGCCGTTCAGATGCAAGCCGATAAAGCCGTTCACCTGACTACGAG
Source organism: Cryobacterium sp. TMT1-3 (assembly GCF_004402315.1). NCBI lineage: Bacteria > Bacillati > Actinomycetota > Actinomycetes > Micrococcales > Microbacteriaceae > Cryobacterium > Cryobacterium sp. TMT1-3. The sequence continues at coordinate 99,336 of NZ_SOFW01000006.1, read as the reverse complement.
CCTCGCTGCCTGGTTCAGTTTGGAATCGCACGACCAGCTCGCCCGGACGGTGCGCTTGTCGGTGACCGAGGTGGCATCTCTAGTCGGCATGGGACCGTCCGCGCATCACATTGACAGCGCAGCCGAAGCTGACCCCGTCACTCCTGATCGGGAGGTCACCGTGGCCTTTGACATTTTCGGGTTTCGACGTCGCTGAGCTGGCGCTGGCTTTGCCCGGAATGTGCACTGACCAGGGCCAGGATCCCAGTTAAACGACGATACCGACCTCCCGGTAGGGAGATCGGTATCGTGGCGTGGGAACGCTTAGCGGGCGAACAGGCCCCGGTAGTACTCGTAGACCCATCCCGTGAGGGCGACCAGGCCGAGTCCCAGACCGATGAAACCAATCCAGATTCCCACGGCCAGACCCAGGAAGACCAGGGCCGTCGAGGCCGCGAGGAAGATCGGCCACCAGCTCCACGGACTGAAGAAGCCCAGTTCGGGGTCGCCGTCATCAATGTTGCCATCAAGACGGTCCTCGGGCAGTTCCCCGCCCTGAGCTCCCCGAACCTTGTCGAGGTAGAACGCGATGAAGGCCACGAGCAGCGTCGACAGCGCGAGCATGAACGTGCCGGCCCACTCGATCTCTCCGTGCTCCGGGTCGAGCAGGTTCCAGGCAACGTAGACAACCGTCACAATTCCGAAGAAGGCGGTGAGGACCCAGAGGATGTTGACGTTGGTCTTCATTTACTTAACCTGATTCGAGTCGATGTCGTAAACCGCAACGTCGGGCGCATCCTTGCCCGGGCCGATGCCGACGGGCAGGCCGGCTTCGGGGTGGTTCAGGTCGAAGGCAGGACGCTCGGAGCGGATTCGCGGAATGGAAGTGAAGTTGTGACGCGGCGGCGGGCAGGACGTGGCCCACTCGAGCGAGGAACCATAGCCCCACGGGTCGTTCACGGTCACCAGAGGAGCCTTGCGAGCCGTTATGTACACGTTCAGGAAGAACGGAATCATCGACACGGCGAGGATCATGGCACCGATGGTGGACACCTGGTTCATCCAGGTAAAGCCATCCTCGGGTGAATACGTCGCGTAGCGACGCGGCATGCCCATGACTCCGAGCCAGTGCTGGATCAGGAAGGTGGTGTGGAAGCCGATGAACAGAAGCCAGAAGTGCCACTTGCCGAGGCTCTCGTTGAGCATCTTGCCGGTCCACTTGGGCCACCAGAAGTAGAATCCGCTGAACATCGCGAAGACGACGGTGCCGAAGATGACGTAGTGGAAGTGCGCGACGACGAAGTAGGTGTCTGACACGTGGAAGTCGAGCGGCGGCGAGGCGAGGATGACTCCGGTCAAGCCACCGAAGGTAAAGGTGACGAGGAAGCCAATGGCCCAGATCATGGGAGTTTCAAAGGTGATGGAGCCTCGCCACATGGTGCCGATCCAGTTGAAGATCTTCACCCCAGTGGGGACTGCGATCAACATGGTCATGAGGGAGAAAAACGGCAGCAGTACGGAGCCGGTGACGTACATGTGGTGAGCCCAGACCGAGATCGACAGCGCCGCGATAGAGATGGTCGCGTAGATCAGGGTCTTGTAGCCGAACATCGGCTTGCGGCTGAAGACCGGGAACACCTCGGAAACGATTCCGAAGAACGGCAGCGCGATGATGTACACCTCGGGGTGGCCGAAGAACCAGAACAGGTGTTGCCACAGGATGGCACCACCGTTGGCCGGATCGTAGATGTGCGAACCGAAGATGCGGTCGGAAGCTGCGGCGAGCATGGCGGCCGCCAGTACCGGGAAGACCATGAGCGCGAGCAACGACGTAATCAGCGAGTTCCAGGTAAAGACCGGCATGCGCCACATCGTCATGCCGGGGGCGCGCATTGTGATGATCGTGGTGATGAAGTTCACGGAGCCGAGGATGGTACCGAAGCCGGAGAGTCCGAGGCCCACCATCCACAGGTTGCCGCCAACACCGGGCGAGAACGTTGTGCTGGCCAGCGGCTGGTAGGCGAACCAGCCGAAGGAGGCCGCACCCTGCGGGGTGATGAATCCCGCGACAGCGATGAGGCTGCCGAAGTTGAAGAACCAGTAGGCGAGGGCGTTCAGCCGCGGGAACGCAACGTCGGGGGCGCCGATCTGCAGCGGAACCAGGAAGTTGGCGAAGCCGAAAAAGAGCGGCGTGGCAAACATCAGGAGCATGATCGTGCCGTGCATCGTGAAGAGCTGGTTGTACTGCTCCTTGGTCTGCACCACATCGAGACCCGGAGCGAACAGCTGGGCACGAATGATCAGCGCCATGACGCCGCCGATGCAAAAGTAGATGAAGGAGGTGATCAGGTACATATACCCGATGACCTTGTGGTCGGTGGAAGTAATCCACCGGACGAGGACGTTGCCCTTGTGTTCCGCGGACGTGGAGACCGGTGCGGCCGGACGTGACGGGGCGGGTGCGATGGTCGTGGTCATGGCTTAGTTGCCCTCCGGAGCCGTCGGGGCACTCGTGCCCGGCTGATTCTGATTACGGTCGAATTCGTTGTCGAGCTGGCCGACGTTACCCGCGGTGCGCAGAGACTGGATGTACGTATCATAGTCGGCCTGGGAGACAACCTTGACGTTGAAGAGCATAAGGGAGTGGTACTCACCGCAGAGCTCGGCACACTTACCCGCGTAAGTTCCGATGCGCTCGGGCGTGACCGACATGTAGTTGGTCTTGCCCGGGATGACGTCTTTCTTGTACAGGAAGTCGATGACCCAGAACGAGTGGATGACATCGCGTGATTCTAAGGCGATCTCAACGGTCTGGTCGACCGGAAGCACAAGCACGGGAAGTTCCGACTCGATCAGGGAGCCACGCTCCCCGTCAGGATCGAGCTGACCCTGGATGCCGGGAGAGTAGACATTTTCGTCGACGTAGTTGAAGTCCCAGGCCCACTGCTTGGCCTGCACTTCAATCGTCACGTCAGGGTTGTCGTAACGCGATTCGATGGCGATCTGGTCCCGCACTGTGAAGGCGAAGAAGCCAACGACGAGAATGAGCGGCACGACCGTGTAGAAGATCTCGATCGGCATGTTGTACCGCAGCTGGACCGGAAGGCCCGTCTGACCTTTGCGGCGCCGATACACGACGATCGTCCAGATGATCAGACCCCAGGTGATGAGGCCGACGATGAGGAGCACGATCCACGAGGTGGTCCAGAGACCGGCAATGCGGTCGGTCTGATTGGTCACCGCCGTTTCGCCCTCTTCTTCAAAGCCGGGCAGGTAGCCATGGAGCTGGGCTTGCGTGCATCCGGCCAGTACAACGGCGAGCGTCGCGGCGAGCGGAATAGCAGCCCAACGAAGGCGGTGGTTATTGCGCACCGGGGACCTTTCGGGAGATTCGAGGACACTTCTCAGGAAGCGTTTTGATCGATTCCTAGCCTACTCCGCGAGAGCAGGCACGAAGTGCACTCCTGGTCGGGTCGCACTGCATTTATGCTCTTGGCGGCCGTGGGGCGGGCAATTTCGGGCGCGTAGAGCGCATTTTGGGCAAAAAAACAGGGACACCATCGAAGTGATGATGTCCCTGAAGAGTGTTTATCCGACACCCATGCTGCTACGAATCTGCGCTAGTGGAAGGAATCTCCACACGCGCAACTGCCGCCAGCGTTCGGGTTGTCAATGGTGAAGCCCTGCTTCTCAATGGTGTCCTCAAAGTTGATCGAGGCGCCATCGAGGTAGGGAACGCTCATTTTATCGACGACGACCTCGACTCCGTCGTAGTCGACGAGGGCGTCGCCCTCGAGGACGCGTTCATCGAAGTACAGCTGATAGATCAGGCCGGAGCAGCCACCAGGCTGCACTGCGACGCGCAGACGGAGGTCTTCACGACCCTCCTGGGTTAGCAGGCTGCGGACCTTGAGCGCGGCGGCCTCCGTGAGTCCGACGCCATGGGCAGCGGCCGGGGCGGGTGCGGTGTCAGCAGTGCTGACGGTTTCGGTCATGGTGTCGGTCATGCTTCTCCTCGGTTCACGCAGTCACGCACGGTTGCGATCTCACTGAATTGCGATTTATGAATTCTACCTGCGACAACCAGAAAGTCGACGCGGGCATTCCCACGCTTTCATATTTTCTTGGGCGCAGGCTGTTGACCGGGTTCGGTGTCGGTCTGATGGTCGACGCGCTCATTCAGGCTGCCGAGCAGGAAGGCTTCGCTCAGGATGGCGCGTTTGAAAACGCCAAGGTGGAGGGATTCGTTTGGACTGTGCGCCCGGGAATCCGGATCCTCCACTCCGGTGACCAGAATCTGAGCGGTCGGAAAGACACGCACCAGGTCGGCGATGAACGGAATGGATCCGCCGACCCCGATGTCGATCGGCGGTACACCCCAGGCAGCGGTCATCGCGGATCGAGCCTCGGTGACTGCCCAACCGCTGGTGTCGACGAGAAACGGCTCCCCCGTGTCCGCATCGTCGATTTCGACAATCGCGCCGAACGGGACGTTCTTGCGCAAATGCGCCTCGATCGCCACGGCGGCCTCGACCGCCGATTGCCCAGGGGCGATGCGGGTGCTGATGCGAACGCTGACCGACGGGGTGAGCGTATTGGACGCGTTGTCGACGGTGGGGGCGTCAATTCCGGTGATGGTCAGGGCAGGCTGCGACCAGATCCGGCTGAGGATGGAGCCATGACCGATCGGTGTGACGCCGGGCAACAGGCCGGTCTCCGCGCGCAACTGCGCTTCGGAATAGTCGGGGGTGGGCACATCAATGCTGGTGAGGCCGGCCACGGCCACCGAGCCGTCCTCGTGATAGAGCGTGGCGAGCAGCCTGATGGTGGCGAGCATAGCGTCGGGCACCGCTCCCCCGAACATGCCGGAGTGCGAGGCGTGTGCCAGTGTGCGCACCGTTAATCGCAGGGTGACGTTGCCGCGCAGAGCGGTCGTGATGGCCGGTGTGTTGATGTCCCAGTTGTTTGAATCAGCAACGACAATCACGTCACCGCGCAGGGATTCACGATTTTCGTCGAGAAAAGTCGCGAAGGAGCGGCTTCCAAACTCCTCCTCCCCCTCGATGAACAGGGCGATACCCAGATCAAAATCGGCGCCCACTGCCGCGACCAGAGCGCGAATGGAGGCGACGTGCGCTATGACACCGGCCTTATCGTCGGCAGCGCCGCGCCCGTAGAGACGGTCGCCGCGCACCGTCGGTGTGAATGGGTCAGACTCCCAATCCTGATCGTGGCCGGGAGGCTGTACGTCGTGGTGGGCGTAGAGCAGCACCGTGGGGCGGCCGTTTCGAGCGGGGCGGGAGGCCAGGATTGCCGGTTGGCCCAGTTCGGTGCCCCCCGGAATGCCGGCCTGCACGATGTCGACTGATTCGAACACGTTGAGGCGGCGCACGAGCGAGGCGACGGCGGCGGCGCTGGCGGCGACCTCGGAACGATCGAACGTCGCCCACGACACCGAGGGGATGCGCACCAAAGCACAAAGATCGGCGATCGCGGTCGGGAGCCCCCGTTCGACCGCCGTTCGGAGGGCCTCGCGCGCCCCCGGATCGACCGCCGGCTTCAGCGTTGAGGCGTTGGGACGTGAATTTGTCTGTGGGTTACCAGTCATACGGGTAATCTTAAGGCACCCAATTGCAAGGATTTGATGTGGCCAAGCCTCCCGTAAACCCCGACGCCCAGCCGTCGATTGAAAGTTCCGACGAGACCGCAGCACGCCTCGGGCTCACGCACAACACGGGTAAGGGTCAGGCGACCCCCACCCGTAGGAAGCAGGAAGCAGCGAACAAGCGTCCGCTGGTTCCCGACGACCGCAAGCTTGCCGCCAAGCAGGCGCGCGCCAAGTCCACGGCTGCGCGCGATGTGGCCAGGGCCGGTATGGCCGCCGGCGTCGACAAGTACCTGCCGCTGCGGGAACGCGGCCTGCAGAAGCGGTATGCCCGCGACTACGTCGACGCACGGTTCAACGTCGGCGAGCTGATGATTCCGATCATGTTCCTGGTCATCCTGCTCACCACGATCCCCAGCGTTGATGTGTATGCCATCTTTGCGCTCTGGGCCTTCTTCATCCTCGCGGTCATCGACTGCGTTGTGCTCGGTTTCATCCTCACCAAGAAGATCGAGGCTAAGTTTGGCAAGGACAACGCCGAGCGGGTGCGCTGGTATTCGGCCATGCGCGCGCTGCAGCTGCGGCCGATGCGTCTGCCCAAGCCGCAGGTCAAGCGCCGCCAGTACCCGGTCTGATGTCAGAGCCGGAGTCCGCCGTGCTGGTTGTGCGGCGGGCTATCTGGAGAAGGCGCCCGCGCGGATCAAAGGCACTCGCACTTCCTCATCGGTGAGGGAGCCGTGCTGCCCGATCATGCCGCGGGCTTTCTGATTCGCGGGTCGAGAATCGTAGTAGGCGATGGATTTGCGGGCGGCGATGACGACGTCGCCAATGCGAGGGAGCACCTCGTCGGCCACCCGGCCGTAGAGGCCGGCGGCGACCGCTTCGGCACGGGTGTAGATCCAGGCGCGGTCTCCCTGGGACTCTCGCCAGGCATCCGCCAGTGTGTCGGCGGCGCTCGAAGCAGAGCCCGCAGTCTGCTGCGGCTCCAGGTAGAGCTGCACGCAGCGAGGGTCCCCCGCGACGTGGCGCACACCGGAAATGAGCGCGGGTTCCGTGTCGAACAGGACGTGCCGGGTGCTCGGCACGTCGATCACACCGTGATCCGCGGTGAGCAGCAAGCCTTCGTCCGAGCGCAGGGTCGAGGCGAAGCGGCTCACTTCGGAGTCGAGGGTTTCGAGCTGAGCCAGCCAGCGGTCTGATTGCCAGCCGTGCGCGTGCGCGGCGACGTCGAGTTCGGCGACATAGAGGTAGATCAGTGCCGTCGGGTTTTCCGAGAGGATGCTGCGCGCCGCAGCGAAGCGGTCGGCCACCGTGTCGGCAGCAACGTATCGTGCGCCGCGGAGCACGGCCTGGGTGAAGCCGGACGCCACGAACCGTTTCGGGCCGATGGCGAAGCTCGGCACGCTCTCGTCGGCCGCCCGTTCGAAGACGGTGCGCTCTCGCTGCCAGGTGGCCGGCCGCATGTCGCCGTCCCAGCCGGTGAGCTGGTTCACGACGCGGTCGCGGGCGCCATCGAGCACCTGGTAGCCGACCAGGCCGTGCTGGCCCGGTTCCACTCCGGTGGTCAGGGTAGCGATTCCGGCGGCGGTCGTTGCCGGGAAGACCCCGTCGATGATGCTGGACTTGTTCAGGCGGGACGACAGAAACCGGGCGTGCCCGGACCGCGCCCGGATCGAGCTGGCGCCGAGACCGTCGGCCAGAATGACCACGGCTTTGCGGACCGTGGGAAGCCCCAGCGGATTCTGCCGGGCGCAGACGGCTTCGAGGGAACTGGTGAGAACATCGGCAAGGCGCAGAGCACTGAATTGGCGGGCCGGTAGCATGGTGGGCATCGGGTCTCATTCTTTCACAGGGAGCAACCCGAGCCCTCCAGCGCTCGAAGGCGCCCCCGATGTAGTGCAGCCCGACCGGTTCGACCGGTTCTCGCTGCACGCCCGAAGCAGAAGTCACAATGAGCCGCTCAGATAGCACCCCACCCGCCGCCGGCAGCACCGAACGCATCGAAGACGTCGACGTCACGGTCGAGATGCAGGGGTCCTTCCTCGAGTACGCCTACTCCGTGATCTACTCCCGGGCACTGCCCGATGCGCGGGACGGCCTGAAGCCCGTCCAGCGGCGCATCCTCTACCAGATGAGCGAAATGGGGCTGCGCCCTGACCGGGGGCACGTGAAAAGCGCCCGGGTCGTCGGTGAGGTGATGGGTAAGCTGCACCCGCACGGTGATACGGCCATCTATGACGCCCTCGTGCGCATGGCCCAGTCGTTCTCACTGCGGGTGCCGCTCATTGACGGGCACGGTAACTTCGGCTCCCTCGACGACGGGCCGGCGGCTCCCCGCTACACCGAGGCGCGCCTGGCCGCCCCGGCACTCGCCATGACCGAGAACCTCGACGAAGATGTCGTGGATTTCGTACCCAACTATGACAACCAACTCACCCAGCCCGACGTGCTGCCGGCCGCCTACCCCAACCTGCTGGTCAACGGCACGAGCGGCATCGCCGTCGGCATGGCGACGAACATGGCGCCCCACAACCTGATCGAGGTGGTCGGAGCTGCCCGGCACCTGTTGGCGCACCCCAACGCCACCCTCGACGATGTGATGGAGTTCGTGCCGGGGCCGGACCTGCCCACCGGCGGCACCATCGTTGGCCTGGCCGGCATCAAGGATGCCTACGGCACCGGGCGCGGCAGCTTCAAGACCCGTGCCCGCGTGTCGGTCGAGTCGATTAGCGCTCGCAAGACCGGGCTCGTCGTGACCGAACTCCCCTACCTGGTCGGTCCGGAAAAGGTGATCGAGAAGATCAAGGACGGCGTTAACTCCAAGAAGCTCAGCGGCATCTCGGACGTCACCGACCTCACCGACCGTACCAAGGGACTGCGCCTGGTCATTGGCATCAAGACCGGTTTCAGCCCTGATGCCGTGCTCGAACAGCTCTACCGCTATACCCCGCTCGAGGATTCGTTCAACATCAATGCCGTCGCTCTCGTCAACGGTGCCCCGCAAACCCTCGGCCTGCTCGAACTGCTGCACGTCTACGTCAACCACCGCATCGAGGTCGTCACCCGGCGCTCGGCCTATCGGCTGGCTCGGCGCAAGGAGCGCCTGCACCTCGTTCTCGGTCTGCTTGTCGCGATTCTTGACATTGACGAGGTTATCCAGGTTATCCGGGGCAGTGACGACACCGAGCAGGCCCGGGCCAAACTCATCGACGTGTTCGACCTGAGTCAGATTCAGGCCGAGTATATTCTCGAACTTCGGCTGCGACGCCTCACCAAGTTCTCGCGCATCGAGCTGGAAGCTGAGCGCGACCAGTTGCTCGCGGAGATCGCGAAACTGGAGAAGCTCCTGTCGTCCAAGCCCGCCATCCGCACGCTGGTGTCGGAGGAACTGGGCGCGGTGGCGGAGAAGTTCGGAACTCCGCGGCGCACGGTGCTCACCGAGGCGAAACCGAGTATCGCCGGCCTGTCTGCGGCCGCTGCCAAACGACAGGCCGCGGTGCTCGAGGTGCAGGACATTCCTACCCGGGTCTTCCTGAGCGTGACCGGGCGCATCGCCCGCGTCGATCTGGTCGCGGTCGACGACGCCGTACCGCCTCGGATCCAGCCTCCGCAGCGGCGCAGCAAGCACGATGCCGTGCGCTCAACGCTCGACACGACGAGTCGTACCGAGGTGGGCGCGGTGACCAACCGTGGCCGGCTCATCCGCTTCTCCCCCGTCGACCTGCCGGTGATGCCGCCGACGTCGATTCAGCTGGCCGCCGGTGTGCGCATCAGCGAGTACCTGGCCTTGCCCGATAAGACGGAACGCGTGCTCGCGATCGTCTCGCTGGACTCCGATCAAGCCATCGCCCTCGGCACCCGACAGGGCGTCGTCAAGCGCGTCACACCCGGCGACTGGGCCAACAAGCCGGGCTTCGAGATCATCGCGCTCAAGCCCAAAGACGAAGTGGTCGGTGCGGTGCAGGGTGCCGAGGACGACGACCTGGTCTTTATCAGTTCGGACGCTCAGCTGCTGCGCTTCACCGCTCTCGGCGTACGGCCGCAGGGCCGAGCCGCGGGCGGCATGGCCGGCATCAAGCTGACTCCCGGCGAAACGGTCGTGTTCTTCACGAGTTTGTCTACGGACGACCTAACCACGGCGGTCGTGGCCACGGTGGCCGCGAGTAGCCAGACCTTACCCGGAACGGATCCCGGCAGCGCCAAACAGAGCGAGTTCTCCGAATACCCGGCCAAGGGCCGTGCGACCGGCGGCGTGCGCGCCCAGCGATTCCTGAAGGGAGAGGATACCCTCGCGGTGGCCTGGGCCGGCCGAGCGCCCGCCCGAGCCGTCGGACCGGACGGCACCCCGCGCGCCTTGCCGGAGTCCGGCTCCCGTCGAGACGCCTCCGGGGTCATGCTCGACGCCATCATCGGAGCCATCGGCACCGAGATCTAGCACCGTCTGGTGTGGCCGCCGCTCGACACCACCCCGAGGTGTTGCCAATTCAGGAAAAACGCCCCGTTGCCGCTCCCTGAGCCGGAAAACATGGGCCGGTATTCTCGGCGACCGGGAGGATTTCCTGAATCAGCCCCCGCAGCGGTCCCGGCTAGACGTCGATGCGGTCCCGGGACAGCGTGTCGGAGCTGTCGATGATGAATTCCTTGCGTGGGGCCACATCGTTACCCATCAAGAGTTCGAACACCTTTCCAGCTGACTCAGCGTCGTCGACACGTACCCGCCGCAGCGTGCGGTGGGCGCGTTCCATGGTCGTGGTCGCGAGCTGGTCGGCATCCATTTCACCGAGACCCTTGTAACGCTGGATCGGGTCCTGGTAGCGGCGGTTCTTCTTCTCGAGCGCGCTGAGCACCGCGTGGAGTTCGGTTTCCGAGTAGGTGTAGATGGTCTCGTTGGGCTTCGAGCCCGGATTCATGACGACGACCCGGTGCAGCGGCGGAACGGCGGCGAAGACTCGGCCCTCGGTGATCATCGGTCGCATGTAGCGGAAGAACAGCGTGAGGAGCAGGGTGCGGATGTGGGCGCCGTCGACATCGGCGTCGCTCATGATGATGACCTTGCCGTAGCGGGCCGCCGACAGGTCGAAGCTGCGGCCGGAGCCGGCTCCGATCACTTGGATGATCGAAGCGCACTCGGTGTTGGAAAGCATGTCTGAAACGGATGCCTTCTGCACGTTCAAAATCTTGCCACGGATGGGCAGCAGCGCCTGGTGCTCGCTGTCTCGAGCGAGCTTGGCGGTGCCGAGAGCCGAGTCGCCCTCGACGATGAAAAGCTCACTCGTGGACACATCGTTGCTGCGGCAATCGACCAGCTTCGCCGGCAGGGACGAACTTTCCAGGGCATTCTTGCGACGCTGGGTCTCCTTGTGGGCCCGAGCGGAGATGCGCGATTTCATCTCGGCGACGATCTTATCGAGCAGCAGCGCCGACTGCGTCTTGTCGTCGCGCCTCGGTGAGGCGTACCGCACGGCCATGGCCGTGGCCACGACGTTCGCAACGATCGCGCGCACCGCCGGAGTGCCGAGCACCTCCTTGGTCTGCCCCTCGAACTGCGGTTCGGGCAGGCGCACGGTGAGCACGGCGGTGAGCCCCGCCATGACGTCGTCCTTGTCGAGCTTGTCACTGCCGACCTTTAGCCGGCGAGCGTTGAGTTCCACCTGCCCACGCAGGAACTTCAGCAGTCCCGCGTCGAATCCGGCCTGATGGGTGCCGCCCTTGGGGGTGGCGATGATGTTGACGAAGCTCTGCACGATCGTGTCGTAGCCGGTGCCCCAGCGCAGGGCGATATCAACCTGGCAGTCACGCACGAGTTCGGTCGGCACCATGGCACCCTTGTCGGTGAGCACCGGGACGGTTTCGCTGAAGGTGCCGCTGCCGGTCAGTCGCCAGGTATCGGTGATCGGGGCATCCGTTGCGAGGTGTTCGACAAACTCGGAGATGCCGCCGTCGAACTGGAACAGGCTGGTGACCGACTCCTCGGTGCGCCGGTCTGCCACCTCGATGGCGAGGCCGGGTACGAGGAAGGCCGTCTGGCGGGCTCGATTGAGCACCTCGTCGGTCTGGAATGAGGCGCCCTTGGTGAAGATCTGGCGATCAGCCCAGTAGCGGATGCGGGTGCCGGTGACGCCGCGTTTGACCTTGCCGATCACCCGAAGTTCGCTCTGGTTCTCGAACGGAGTGAACGGCGCGTCGGGGCTTTTCTCGCCCGAATCGGCGAAGAGACCCGGTTCCCCGCGATGGAAGGACATGGCCCAGGTCTTGCCGTCACGATCGACCTCGACGTCGAGGCGCTCGGACAGGGCGTTGACGACGGATGCTCCCACCCCGTGCAGCCCGCCCGACGCGGCGTAGGACCCGCTGCCGAACTTTCCCCCGGCGTGTAGCTTGGTGAAAACCACCTCGACGCCGGTCAGGCCGGTCTTGGGCTCGATGTCGACCGGGATCCCCCGAGCTGTGTCGCGAACTTCGACGCTCTGGTCCGGGTGCAGCTCAATCTGGATGCTCGCACCGTGCCCGCCCAGGGCCTCATCGACGGAGTTGTCGATGATCTCCCAGAGGCAGTGCATGAGACCACGCGAGTCGGTGGATCCGATGTACATGCCGGGGCGTTTGCGCACTGCCTCCAGTCCCTCGAGGACTGACAGGTGGCGGGCGGAATAGTCGGAGCTCACAACCACCAAGAATACCGGCCCTGACCGGTGGTCTGTCGCGCCGGCCCGGCCGGTCACGGGCCGCCACTCGACAGGACACGTCTACGCGGTAAGCGAAATACCGGCCGTTCATCTCGTCATTGCTGCCTTGGCGTGTTTACATTAGTGAAGAGGGTTCATGCAATTCAGTCTGGAGGAGGAGAATATGTCCCAGATCGCCACCGAAAATGGTGCAACAGACCACCAGAGCGCCCCCCACCAGCTCACCGCAGCCGACCGCTGCGACGCTTGCGGTGCCCAGGCTTACATTCGCGTGGTCGTGAAGAACAGCGAACTGCTGTTCTGCGCCCACCACGGCCGCAAGCACCAGGAGAAGCTCGCGAGCATCGCCGAAAGCTGGCACGACGAGTCGAGCAGATTGCTCGAAGACCAACGCTCCTGATCAGTGCTCTTCACTCCGTCGGGAGTTAGTGCGCAAAAATGCCGCGCAGTCGGCTGGTATCCTCCAGCCACCTGCGCGGCATTTCCTTGCCCACTCGCCCGCGTTCGGCTATTCGGCGCTCTGGCCCAACCGAACAGCAGCGTTATTGCGTGCGGACTGGGCGATCGCATCGACGCTGGCGGCCAGGAAGCCACGTGAATACGCGAGCCCATGGCGATTGAACGCTGCCAGCAGCAGGTGGTCGGCGAGGCCAGGGTTGCGCGCCAGCACCGGACCATGCAGGTGGGTGCAGAACACCTCCCCCATGGTCAGCCCTTCGATCCGGGGACCGGTTGCCGCATCGCCGTTTCCCGTGCCGTAGACGACTCGTCCGAGCGGACTGGCTTCGGCCCCGACATAGTCACGGGCGTGGTTCTCGAACCCGATCAGCCGTCCGTACTTCGAGGCGACGATAATGTCATCGGTGGCTCGGATCGAGCGCGGTACAGCGTGGCCGGCCACGAGCCCGAGGCCCTCCAGCACGCTGCCGTCGGCCAGGTCGATGCCCCAGCTCAGCAATTCCCAACCGGTACCAACGGCCAGGATGGGAACACCGGAGTTCGACCAGACGCGAAGTTCCTCGACCAGGGCACGGAGGCCATCTCGGGCCGGCAGGAGCGCAGCATCCGTTCCCGACCCGATCGACACAGCGTCGATCTGTTCGGGCAGATCGGAGCGCGAGTGCACGTCGACGACCCGTGCGTCGTGGCCACTCCAGCGCATGCGCTGGGCGAGCACCCGGGCGTTCCCGGCATCACCGTTGGTGTCGAGCAGGCGGGGCAGCAGCGAGACGACCGTGAACGGTCGCCCCAGGGAGGTGGCGGTCATTCCGGATCCTCAGCGTTGGAGACGAGGCCGAGGTGGGCGCGGGTGCGGCGCATGCCGTCGGCAGAGAAGATGATGGTTTTCACCCCGAAGACGGGATCGGGCAGGGCCAGGAACGCGTCGAGGGCCGTCGGCACGTCCGGTTCGATGCGGTCCACGACAACGTCGTCGTAGGCGAGCTGCAGGGCGATGTCGTGAGCCTTCAGGCCCGACGCAATGAGCACATGACCCAGACCCGAGGTGTCTACCGGCCAGAAGTACGACGGATCCCGAACATCGGATCCGATGATCATCAGAATCTGCTCGGTGCCGGCCTCGAGGCTGTCAACGTTGAGTTGAAAGCTGGACGGGTTTTGAACGAGCACGAACTCAACGGTTTTGCCGCGAACGGTGACGACCTCACCGCGACCGAAAACTGCCGGCATGGCCGACAGTGCCGCACAGGCCAAGGCGGGATCGAAGCGTTCGCCGAGGGTGGCCTGGGCCGTGCTCAACGCCGTCAGCGCATCGACGGCGTAGTGGATGCCGCGCGCCGGCAGACGGATGTGGCGCCCGCCCGTCGGGAATAGCACATCGGCGTCACGACCGACCACGCGGGTCAGCTGCAGGCCGGTGCCGGCTGGCAGCCGATTCACAGCGGTGTCGGCATACCCGAGCCCGCGGGGATACTGGCCAAGCACCGCGGCGGTGACGCCGTAGCGGGCGACCTGCACGGTGGCGTCAAGGTGGGAACCGAGATCGGCGAGGTATCGGTCGTCGGCGTTGAGCACAACCGTCTCTGTGGCGCGCGCGGAAATTTTGGCGAGCAGGGCGGCGACCATCTCGGAGTCGTGAAACCGGTCGATCTGGTCGACCATCACGTTGGTGAGGGCGACGACGCGCGGCGTCAACGATGCGGCGATCAACGCCCCGTGGCCTTCATCCATCTCAAGTACGGCAACGTCGCCGGCGATCTGCCCGGAGAGGGTGACCCGCTCCAGAAGAGCGCTGGTCAGGCCCTGGCTGATGTTCGCCGTCGACTGGTTGGTGAAGACGGTCAGGCCGTGGGCACGCAAAACGGCGACGAGCATTTTCGTCGTCGTCGACTTGCCGCTGGAACCCGTGACGATCACAAGCCCGAGCGGGAAACCATTGAGGGTCGACGCGAGAAAGCCGGGCGCGATGCGATTGACGATGACGCCGGGTATGGCCGAGCCGCCGCCCGGTTTGCGCCACCGAGCAAGCACCCGAACCACCCGACCGATGAGAATCGCGGGAGCGTGCCGAAAGGAACTCACGAACGGCACGTCACAACCCGGGCGAACCCTGTCACTGTCACGTTTACTCGAGGTAGTCGCGCAGGGACTGCGACCGGGACGGGTGGCGCAGCTTGGCCATCGTCTTGGACTCGATCTGGCGGATCCGCTCACGGGTGACACCGAAGGTGTCGCCGATCTGGTCGAGGGTCTTCGGCATTCCGTCGCCGAGGCCGAAGCGCATGCGGATCACGCCGGCTTCACGCTCCGAGAGTGAGTCGAGCAGGCTTTCGAGCTGCTTCTGCAGCATGGTGAAACCAACGGCATCTGCCGGCACGACAGCTTCGGTGTCTTCGATGAGGTCACCGAATTCACTGTCGCCGTCTTCGCCGAGCGGGGTGTGCAGCGAAATGGGTTCCCGACCATATTTCTGCACCTCGACGACCTTCTCCGGCGTCATATCGAGTTCGCGGCTCAGTTCTTCGGGCGTGGGTTCGCGACCGAGGTCCTGCAGCATCTGGCGCTGCACGCGGGCGAGCTTGTTGATGACTTCGACCATGTGCACGGGGATGCGAATGGTGCGGGCCTGGTCGGCCATGGCGCGGGTGATCGCCTGGCGAATCCACCAGGTGGCGTACGTGCTGAACTTGAAGCCCTTGGTGTAGTCGAACTTCTCGACGGCACGAATGAGCCCGAGGTTACCCTCCTGAATCAAGTCAAGGAATTGCATGCCACGGCCGGTGTAACGCTTGGCGAGTGACACGACGAGGCGCAGGTTCGCGCCGAGGAGGTGACTCTTGGCCCTGGCACCGTCTTTGGCGACCCACTGCAGCTCACGGCCGAGAGAATTCTTTTTCTCGACCTCGGTCATCTCCGACAACTTGTCTTCGGCGAACAGGCCGGCCTCGATGCGCATCGCCAGTTCGACCTCTTCGGCCGCGTTCAGCAGGGCGACCTTACCGATCTGCTTGAGGTAATCCTTGACCGGGTCGGCCGTGGCGCCGGTGATGGCGCTGGAGTAAACCGGTACCTCGTCGTCGTCATCGACGAGCGAAAGTACGAGGGCCCCGCTGGGAAGCGGTTCCGTCGACGCCGTGCGCTTGGTGCTGTCGTCGTCCGAGTCGTCTTCGTCAGGTTCGGAACCGCCGTCCACGTCGGCATCATCGTCTTTCTTGACGACCTTCGCCTTGGTGACACGCTTCTTGGGAGCGGGCTTCTCGGCGGCAGCTGTGGACTTCTTCGTCGCGGCAGCCTCAGCGGCAGCGGCCTTGGCGGCAGCCGCCTTGGTGACGGTCTTCTTGACCGTCGGTACTACGGGAGTCGTGACAGACTCCTCGGTCACCTCGGTCACCTCGGTCTTGACGGTGGTTACCATTCGAATACCTCTCATGCGGAGTAGTACCTGCTTCTGGGAGCCGCAAAAGGAGCCAGAAGCGTTTTTGGGCAGAACTTGGACCCATGTCAAGTCCCGGGATGCCCACACCGATACGAAATCAGTGTGCCCCGGACCAGAACGGGTCCTAGAAAATATTATTGCACGGTTTGTGTGGACGACAAGCCACGGCGCGTACTACGATCATCAGTTACGCCGTTTCCACGCGCGTGATAGTGCAACCCAGATCGGGGCGACTTCTATTCCCTCATCACGGGAGAGTTGGCGCCGCGTTCTCCGTCGGGCGTGGATCAGAAACCCGACGCCGATTCCGACGATGATGTACTGCACCGAAAAGGCCACCCGGAACGCGTCGAGCGTGTACAGGTCGCTCGACGCTCCCCCGGCGACGCGCCAGCCGTTCTGCAGGTCGAGGAGCAGCCCGACCAGATACATCATGACGAAACTCGCGGTGAAGCCGCCCACGTTGACGACGCCGTTGGCCGAGCCCAGACTCCGTTGCGGGTTGAAGGTGCGTGCGAAGTCGAAACCGATGAGAGACCCGGGACCGCCGATGCCGAGCACCACCAACAACACCACGATTGTCCATAAGGGCGGAACCCCTGGCCAGAGCAGCACGATCGCCCAAGCGATTCCGATAACCGTCACGATGCCCAGCACGATGTTGCTCCGACGCAGCGGGTGGCGTGCCGTCAGCAGGCCAAGGATCGGGCCGAACACGAGACCGGCACCGACCAGCACGGTCAGCATTCCGGCGGCGAATGCCGGTTCGTAGCCGAGCCCGAAGACCATGAACGGATAGCCCCAGAGCAGACTGAACACGGTACCGGAAGACTGCGTTACATAGTGCGACCAGAATCCGAGTTGGGTGCCCGGGCGCCGAAAACTGTGCCGCAACTGAGTCAGAGCGATGCCCAGGCTATTGGCGCGCACGTGCTCGGTGATATCCCGGGGGCGGTCTCGCACGAAAATGATGACCACGATCAGGGCGATGACAGCCACGGAGGCCGCAGACAGAAAAGCGGGCTCCCAGCCGCTTGTGTGCAGCAGCCAGGCCAGAGGAACCGCAGAGAGAACCTGACCGAGTTGGCCGATATTGCCCATCCACTGCGACAAGAGCGGAACGATGCGTCCGCTGAACCATGAACTGATCAGGCGGATCATCGAGATGAAGATGGTGGCGTCGCCCGCGCCGACGAGAATGCGGCCGATGACTGCGACGCTGATATCCGGCGCAAGGGCCAGGGTGATCTGGCCGGTCACCATGAGCGCCGTGCCGGTGATCATGAGCACCCGGGGTCCGTACCGGTCGATCAACACGCCGACCGGAATCTGCGCGGCGGCGTAGACGATGAGTTGAACGACGGCCAGGCTCGACAGGATGGCAGCTGAACCGCCGAACCGGTCCGTGGCGGCCACCCCGGCGATCCCCATCGAGGTGCGCTGCAGAACGGCCGACAGGTACGCGAACGACCCGACGATAAATATCAGGGTAGATCGACGAGAGTTCATTCGATCAAACCTATCGCGTTCCTCCCGCCGGTCGGGTCAGGCCGTGGTCTGCACCGGACTCCGATTGCGTTCAGCTGGCGGGCCCGTCGTCACGGCTGCGGCGCAATGCCAGGAAATTCTCGAGTTCCGCGGCGATTTCGTCAGCCGACGGCAGTTCACCGTCTTCATCGGTGAGGGGAGAGCGCAGCGGGCTGCCCTCCATATAGGCGTCGTAGCGTTGTTCGAGGGTGCCGACGAGTTTGGCCAGTTCGGGGTTGCTCTGCACCTGATCATCGATGCGCGCGACGAACTCGCGATTGGCTTCCCGCAGGCGATCGGTCGGAAAGATCAACCCGGTGGACGCGCTCGTGCTTTCGAGGGCGCTCAATGCTGCCGCGGGAAACTCGGTGTCGCCCAGGTAGTGCGGAATGAGCAGCACGTATCCGACCGTCGACGACCCCCGCTCCTGCAGCCGATATTCCAGCAGGTGAAGCACATTGGCCGCCACCTGGGTGTGCGGCCGCCAGACCGAACGGTTCTCGATGAGATCGGATCGGTTGCCGCTGACGGTCACCCCGACCGGACGGGTGTGCGGCACCGGCATGGGAATCGCGTGCACCCAGGTCGTCGAGGCGACGGTGAAGCGGTCGATGAGCTGCAGCATGGCTGCGGTGAACTGCTCCCAGCGGAAGTCGGGCTCGAAGCCGGTCAGGAACAGGAACGGCTGCCCGATCTCGTCGCGGGCCAGGTACAGTCGCAGTGACGGCGGCTGATAGTTGGTGAGGTGATCCTGATCGAAGTAGATGATCGGGCGCCTGGCCCGATAGTCCAGCAGGGTGTCGGTGTCAAAGGACGCCACCACCGTGTGATCCAGTGTGGTCAGGAGGTAGTCGGTAAACTGCGCGACCGCACCGCCGGCATCCGCGAAGCCGGTCAGGCCCATGACCAGATGCAACCCTTGCGGGACGCCATCGGCGTCAACGGTGAGTTCGTAGAGCTCCTCGGGGTCTGACATTCCTTAACTCTAATCCGGAGGCTCCATCCGTGTTGTGTTTGCGGGCGTTCAGCATCGCGCCCAGAGCGAACAGCGATGAGCGACCCGGCTGGACCGGCGACGCCGACGGGCCACGGTTACCATCAAGATATGACTGTTCCGACACTGTCCCTGTCCACCGAGTCCGCAGGGGACTCCGCCGCCGACGTTCTCATCCTCGCTGCACTTCAAACGGATGATGGGGCGCGGCTGCTCGCCGACGTCACGCTCGGCGACGCCCTCATCGCGTCGGTGGCTGCGCAGCTCCCGCTGCTGAACGTGACCGGCGCTCGTGATGAGGTGGTGCGTCTGGTGGCCGCTGTCGGCACCCCGCGCGCCATCGCCATCGTCGGGCTCGGACGCCAGATCAGCACCGACACCCTCCGCCACGCGGCTGGTTCCGCCGTGCGCCAACTGATCGGTGCCGCTTCCGTTGCCTTCGCTCTTCCGCTGAACGACGCCGCGCAGGTGGAGGCCGTGCTCGAGGGCGCGGCCCTCGGTGGGTACTCCTACACGACCTACCGGCAGAGTTCGCTGGCCGACGCGAAGCTGCCGGCTCAGAGCGTCGTCGTGCACAGCACGACTCCGGCGGGATCCGCTGTCGACCGTGCCCGAGCCAGCGCCGAGGCGATCCGCCTGGTCAAGGACCTCGTGAACATGCCGCCGCTCGACCTCTACCCGGCGTCGCTCGCCGACCTGGCAGTCGAAGCTGCGCGCGACCTGCCGCTCGACGTGACCGTCTGGGACGAAGATCAGCTCGCCGCCGATGGGTTCGGCGGCATCGTCGGAGTCGGAGCCGGATCCACCCGACCGCCGCGACTGGTCAAGCTCAGCTACGCCCCGACCGGGGCCGCCAAGCACCTGGCCCTCGTCGGCAAGGGCATCACCTTCGACACCGGCGGGCTTTCGCTCAAGCCGCCGGCATCGATGGTCGGCATGAAATACGACATGACCGGTGCGGCCACGGTGCTCGCCGTGGTGGTCGCCGCTGCCCGGCTCCAGCTGCCGGTGCGGATCACCGCGTGGATGTGCATCGCCGAGAACATGCCGTCGGGCTCGGCTATTCGCCCTAATGACGTACTGCGCATGCGCGGAGGCCGCACCGTCGAAGTGCTCAACACGGACGCCGAGGGTCGCCTCGTGCTCGCCGACGGCCTCGTCGCCGCCGGCGAAGAACACCCCGACGCGATCGTCGATGTCGCCACCCTCACCGGAGCCCAGGTAGTCGCCCTCGGTAACCGGTATTTCGGCACGATGGGCGATGACGCCCTGGTGCAGCGGGTGCTCGCAGCCAGTGCCGCGGTCGGCGAATCGGCCTGGCCGATGCCGTTCCCGGATGAGTTACGCGCCACCCTGAATTCGGACGTCGCCGACATCGCGAATGCGAAGATCGGCAGCACCGCCGGCGGGATGCTCCTCGCCGGGGTTTTTTTGCGGGAGTTCATCGGAACGGATGCCGCCGGGCAGACGATTCCGTGGGCTCACCTCGACATCGCTGGGCCGGCTCAGAATTCCGGTGCCGGCTGGGGATTCACCGCAGCCGGACCGACCGGGGTGTCGGTTCGGGCGCTGCTTCGACTGGCCGAGGACTTTTCACGCCCGTAGTACAGTCGTAGGGGCAAGAAAAGCTTGTCAAACCACGCGGCCGATCAGCACAATCCGTCGGTCGTCGTGACAAAGCGTAATGCGCGAGGGAGTAGCTGAGTGTCGGAACAGAATTTTGACATTGTCGTTCTCGGTGGCGGAAGCGGTGGATACGCAGCAGCGCTGCGGGCCGTGCAGCTGGGATTCACCGTTGGCCTGATCGAGAAGGGCAAACTCGGCGGCACCTGCCTGCACGTCGGTTGCATCCCGACCAAGGCCCTCCTGCACTCGGCCGAGGTCGCCGACGTCAGCCGGGAAGCCGCCAAATACGGCGTCAAGACGGCGTTCGAGGGCATCGACATCGCTGCCGTCACCGCGTTCCGCGAGGGCATAGTAGCGAGCAAGTACAAGGGACTTCAGGGTCTGATCAAGGCTCGCGGGATCACCGTGATCACCGGTGAAGGCCACCTGGTCTCCCCCACCTCCGTTCAGGTCGGCGACGACCTGATCGTCGGCAAGAACGTGATCCTGGCCACGGGTTCCTACTCCCGCTCGCTGCCCGGCCTCGAGATCGGTGGCCGTGTCATCACGAGCGAGACCGCACTCGCCCTGGACTACGTTCCCAAGAAGGTCGCCGTCCTCGGCGGCGGCGTCATCGGCGTCGAGTTCGCCAGCGTCTGGAAGTCCTTCGGCGCCGACGTCACGATCATCGAAGCCCTGCCGCACCTCGTGCCCAATGAGGAAGAGTCGATCTCCAAGCAGCTCGAGCGCGCGTTCCGCAAGCGCGGTATCGAGTATTCCCTCGGCATCCGCTTTCAGAGTGTCACTCAGTCCGACTCCGGCGTCATCGTCACCCTGGAGAACGGGACGACCGTTGAGGCCGACCTACTGCTCGTTGCCGTTGGTCGCGGCCCGGTCACGGCCGGTCTCGGCTTCGACGAGGTCGGAGTCACCATGGACCGCGGGTTCGTCCTCACTGACGAGCGCCTCGCCACGAACATCCCCGGCGTCTACGCCGTTGGCGACATCGTCCCCGGACTGCAGCTCGCACACCGCGGTTTTCAGCAGGGCATTTTCGTCGCCGAGGAAATCGCCGGGCTGAACCCGATCATCGTCGAGGACGTGAACATCCCCAAGGTCACCTACTGTGACCCCGAGGTTGCATCCGTCGGGTACAGCGAAGCTAAGGCCGCCGACAAGTTCGGTGCCGACCAGATCTCCACCTACGAGTACAACCTCGGCGGAAACGGCAAGAGCTCGATTCTCGGCACGGCCGGTTCGGTCAAGCTGGTGCGGGTCAAGGACGGCCCCATCGTAGGTATCCACATGATCGGCGCCCGCGTCGGTGAGCTCATCGGCGAAGGCCAGCTCGTGGTGAACTGGGAGGCGTACCCGGAGGACATCGCTCCGTTCCTGCACGCCCACCCGACGCAGAACGAAGCGATGGGTGAGGCCTTCCTGGCTCTGGCCGGCAAACCGCTTCACGCGATGTAGGCGGAGCCCACCATTTTCATCCAATTTTCAGACAAGCAAACGGTTTTGAAGGAGACATACGCATGAGCGAATCCGTCAGCCTCCCGGCACTCGGAGAGAGTGTCACAGAGGGCACGGTCACCCGCTGGCTCAAGAACGTGGGCGACCGCGTGGAGGTCGACGAGCCGTTGCTCGAGGTATCGACCGACAAGGTGGACACGGAAATCCCGTCCCCGGTCGCCGGCATCATTGAAGCCATCCTGGTGCAGGAAGACGAGACCGTCGAGGTCGGCACCCCGCTCGTCACGATCGGCGACGGGTCCGGCGCTGCCGCACCCGCTGCCGAGGCGCCCGAGCCCGTCGCCGCTCCGGAGCCCGTCGCAGCCCCGGTTGCGGCCCCGGAGCCCGTCGCGGCCCCGGTTACATCCCCCGAGCCCGTCGCGGCTCCGATTGCTGCTCCCGCACCGGCGCCGGTTGCTGCAGCCCCGGCACCCGCGCCGGTCGCTGCTGCTGCGCCGGCTGTCGCTGCCCCGGCAACTCGTGGCTCCCACGCCGGCACCAGCGGTTACGTCACGCCGATCGTGCGCAAGCTCGCGAACGAAGCCGGCGTCGACCTGTCGACGATCAGCGGCACCGGAGTGGGCGGACGGATCCGCAAGGAAGACATCGTGCAGGCGGCCTCGGCTGTCGGCGCGGTCGCGGCCGCCCCCGTGGTCGAAGTGTCGCCGTTGCGCGGCACCACTCAGCCCATGTCCCGCCTGCGCAAGGTCGTCGCCGAGCGCGCCGTCATCTCGATGCAGTCATCCGCCCAGCTCACGACCGTGGTCGAGGTCGATGTCACCCGCGTCGCCATGCTGCGCGACCGGGTCAAGGGTGCATTCGCCGAGAAGACGGGCAACAAGCTCTCCTTCCTGCCGTTCTTCGCTCTCGCCGCCGCCGAGGCGCTTCGGGCCATCCCCATTGTGAACGCCACGATAGATGGCGACACGATTGTGTACCCGGCCTCGGAGAACATCAGCATCGCCGTCGACACCGAGCGTGGACTGCTGACCCCGGTTGTGCGCAACGCCGGCGAACTCGATCTGGCCGGTTTCGCCGCGCAGATCGCCGACCTCGCCGCTCGTACCAGGGACAACAAGCTCAAGCCCGATGAACTGAGTGGTGGAACGTTCACGCTGACCAACACCGGTTCGCGCGGTGCCCTGTTCGACACGCCCGTGGTGTTCCTGCCGCAGAGCGCCATTCTCGGCACCGGAATCGTCTACAAGAAGCCGCTCGTCGTCACCAACGACGGCCTCGACTCCATTGCAATCCGTTCCAGCGTGTACCTCGCGCTGTCGTACGACCACCGCATCATCGATGGAGCGGATGCTGCCCGCTTCCTCACCACGATGAAGGCACGGCTCGAAGCCGGTGCATTCGAGGGCAACCTCGGAATCTGACCAGCTCGAACTGCGTGAACGTTCGGCTCGCTACCTGAGTCGTTGAAAAACTCCGTGGGTGAAGACTCAATAGTCGAAAATCTCACGGAGACGCCAGCCGCCCTCGCCCTTGACCACAAGGACCGAGGCCGGCTGGCTTTCTTCGTGCCCCGGCGACGGGATCAAGGCAACGACGGCCAGGTCGCCGTTTCGTTCCGCCAGCGTCGGCAGGAACCCCACGTAGTCGGCCAGGGGGCCGCCCGTTCTCCCCTTCTGACGTTCTCGGGCGTCGTAGCTGTCGAGGGTCAGCAGGGCCGAACCGGTCTGATCCACCTCGACCAGGCAGACCAGGGACGCGGCCGCGAGACAGGACGCCCGGCGGGCGAGCAGCGCTACGACCGCCGAAACCGGGTCATCGCCCGCTATTGCCGCCTGGTCGGGGGCCGCCGCACCGTCCGCCACGGACGGAGTGGCAGGCGCATCGGTCGGGGCGGCCGAGCCGGCGGCATCCGCTGGTGGGTTGGCGGGTGCGTTGGCCGGCGCCAGCGCACTTGGAGAGCCGCTGGCGCGATCGCCCGAGCCTGCACCGTTGTCTTCGCCAGTCTCGCCCGCCTGCCCCAAGACGGGAAACAGGGTGAGAGCGAGCACGAGCAGGCTCGCACCGCCGAAGGCCGACACCAGGAGTGGTCGCCGGTGACCGTGCAGCCGTTTTCGCAGCAGGTGACCGGCGTCTCTGAGCGGATGCGAGTCGACCACGGTCGCGAGGGTGCGACCCAACCGGGCTTGCCGTTGTCCTGTGCGCCTGCGGGCGGCCCAGCGGTCGGTGAGTCGGCGCAGGGCGACCCTGGCCTGGCCGAAGGGTGCGCGGGGCGGCACGTCATCGAATTCGTGGTCGCCGCCGAGGTCGCGGTCAAGGTCGAGGTCATGATCAAATTCGGTGTCGAAGCTGGTGTTGAATCTGTCGTCGATTTGAATGTCGAACCCGTCATCGTTGTCGGGATGTGTCGGGTGCGCCGGATCAGTACCGACGTGATTGCGGAATCTACTGAGAATCTTGTTCTGAGCGTGGTGGAAATTGTCGTGAATGCCGTCGCCGTGATCGCTGGTCGAGAGAGCGGGCTCGATGCCACGAGGTGCCGAGGAGAACGCGGGACCGGGCGTGCTCGGTGCGTTCACCTCCCCGGGGGCAGCGGCGTGAAAACCTCGCAACGGTGCGGCGTCGGCCCAATCGAAAAGGTTGCGCTCCAGGGTGCCGAGGATGGCCCCGAGGGGCGCGCCCGCAGTTCTCGCCCCGGACCCTCCACCGATCAGGTTCGTGGCCGCCTGGAATCGCCGCGCTATCGCCGCCCCGCTGCGGAACTGCGGGTGGGCCGGGTCGAGCGTGTCGACGAGGGACTGCATCACGATGCCGAGGCGCGCGTAGTCGGCTCGGAGCAGCCGCATCCGTTCACGGGGCAGGTCATTGAACTGCGTGACAGCTCCAAAACCGGTCAGCACGGCTCGACCGCTTGCGTCGAGCAGGATGCTGGCCAGGCTGAGGCCGCCGTGCGCGAACCCAGCCGTGTGCAGGGAGGTCAACGCCACGGTGACCGGTGCCAGCAACGTCACGACCTCCCCGGGTGACAGCCGCGGGTTGTCGACGAGGTACCGCGCCAAGGATCCCCCGGGGAGTCGTTCGAGGACCAGGCAGATTCGACCGTCACCGAGCTGCGCGACATCGAGCAACTGCACGAGCCCAGGCGCGGCCGGTGACGTGAGCACGGCAATATCGAGCTCGATACTGGAGGCCGCGATGTCGGCCCGAAAGACTTTCAGAGCCACGGCGCTCGCGCCCGGAGAATGGCCCAGGTACACCGTGGCTCGAGTCCCCGTACCGAGCAAACGGAGCACCCGGTGTCCGGCGACGACACCATCGGTTTGTATCGTTGCCGCAGCGGTGAGCTGAGCTTCCCCGCCGGGCGGGGCGGACTGGCCACGACGGGGACGAAGCGAGGCCTCATCCTCGACCGGGGCCAGCTGTTCAGGGCGTCGTTTCACACCTTCATGTTCGGGCGCGGCCCCCTCTGCCGCGCAGCGCATCCCGCATCCGTGCACAACCAGCGCTGCCCTCCGCGGTGGAGGAGTCGAGGCACCATGAGCGGCCGCCTGCCAACGCCGCAGCCCACCAGTCGAACTCTGCCCCTAGACTAAGCAGATGCTCGACTTTGTCGTCGCGGGGCTAAGCGCCAACTCCGTGCCGTATGTTGAGGGCCTTGAGCTCCAACGCGCAGTCCACCGTTCCGTCGTCGCCGGAGAGCGGCCGGACACCGTCCTCCTGATGGAGCATCCCGCCGTCTATACGGCCGGTAAACGCACCCTGCCCGAGGAACGCCCGATCGATGACACGCCGGTCATCGACGCCGACCGAGGCGGCAAAATCACCTGGCACGGCCCCGGCCAATTGGTTGGCTACCCCATTGTGCACCTGCAGGAACCGGTGGACGTCGTCGGCTACGTTCGATGCCTCGAGGGCATACTGATCGAGGTTCTGATCGAATTCGGCATCGGTGCGGTTCGGGTGCCCGGACGGTCTGGGGTGTGGGTCGGGAAAGCCGGTCACGAAGACAAGATCGCCGCCATCGGCATTCGGGTCGCCCAGGGCGTGACCATGCACGGCTTCGCGCTCAATTGCAGCAACTCGCTCGAACCTTACTCGCGAATCATCGCCTGCGGAATCCGCGACGCCGGGGTGACCACGATGACACGTGTACTCGGGCACTCCGTCGACCCCGCCGAGCTGATCGACCCCATCACCAACGCGTTCCGTCGCGCACCGGGGCTGCACCAGGCGGCCCTGTCCCCCGCCAGCCTTGAGACCGTCAGGACGAACGCATGAGCGCAGTACCCGAAGGTCGCAAACTCCTGCGCCTGGAAATTCGCAACGCAGAAACCCCGATCGAACGTAAGCCCGCCTGGATCAAGACGGTCGCCCGGATGGGGCCCGAATATCAGAAACTGCAAAGCCTGGTCAAGAGCGAGAACCTGCACACCGTGTGTCAGGAAGCCGGCTGCCCCAACATCTTTGAATGTTGGGAAGACCGCGAAGCGACGTTTTTGATCGGCGGCTCGCAGTGCACCCGGCGATGTGACTTCTGCCAGATCGACACCGGCAAACCGGCCGACTACGACACCGACGAACCGCGTCGGGTCGGCGAATCCGTGGTGACCATGAACCTGCGTTACGCCACGGTCACCGGTGTGGCCCGAGACGACCTGCCCGATGAGGGCGCCTGGTTGTATGCCGAAACGATTCGCCAGATTCACCAGCAGAGTCCCGGCACGGGCGTTGAGATCCTCGTGCCGGACTTTTCCGGTAACCCGGAACACCTCGCTCAGGTCTTCGACGCCAAACCGGAGGTCTTTGCGCACAACGTGGAGACCGTGCCGCGCATCTTCAAGCGCATCCGCCCCGCGTTCCGCTATGACCGGTCGCTCGACGTGCTCACTCAGGGCCGGAACGCCGGCCTGATCACCAAATCCAACCTGATCCTCGGCATGGGTGAGGAACGCGCGGAGATCAGCCAGGCGCTGCACGACCTCTACGAGGCCGGAACCGACATCATCACCATCACGCAGTATTTGCGTCCGAGTGCCCGGCACCTGCCGGTGGCCCGGTGGGTGCGCCCGGAAGAGTTCGTCGAGCTCAACGAGGAAGCCAAGGAGATTGGCTTTCTGGGTGTTCTCTCCGGCCCGCTCGTGCGCTCGTCCTACCGTGCCGGGCGTCTGTGGGCGCAATCCATGGTCGCAACCGGGCGGGCGATCCCGCCCGAACTGCGCCAACTCGCGGATGCCCAGCTCGGCTTTGCGCAGGCCGTTTCCTGATGCGAGAGTGATTCCTAATGAGAGAGCACAGACGAATTCGGTCACGCGGCATTCGAGTGACTGGGTAGTCTTATACCCATGGCACGCAGCAAGGAAAAGACCCCCAAAAAAGCAAAACAGCCCGGCCGCTTGAAGCAAATGTGGCAGGTTTTCCAGATGACGAGACGCTACGACTCGAACATCGTCTGGATTCTGGTTTTGGCCTTCCTCTTACCGGTTTTGATCAGCCTGGCACTGGCCCTGCTGATCCCGGGCAGCAACGTCTTCACGATGGTGCTCTGGATCGTCGCCGGCGTTCTCGCCGGTATTCTGGCGATGCTCATCATCCTCGGTCGACGTGCCGAAAAAGCCGCATATTCGCAGATCGAAGGCCAGCCCGGTGCAGTCGGTGCCGTGTTGCGCAGTTCACTCAAACGCGGCTGGGTCGGCAGTGAGATGCCGGTCGCCGTCAACGGCAAAACCCAGGATGCGGTCTATCGGGCGGTCGGTCGTGGCGGCGTCGTATTGATCAGTGAGGGCCCCAAGACGCGTACCGCCCGCATGCTCGACGAAGAGAAGCGCAAAATTGTGCGTATCGGCGGCAATGTCGGCGTGACTGTGATCTCGGTCGGACCCGACGAAGACGCCGTGCCGCTGCATAAGCTGGCCCGGCGCCTCACCCGGATCAAGCCCACCCTGACCAAGGCGGAGGTGCTGGCCGTGAACAACCGGCTCAACTCCATGGGCACTAAGCTTCCCATTCCCAAGGGCGTCGACCCGATGAAGGCGCGCCCCCAGCGCGGCTGACGCCACGAGCAAAACGACGAAAGGCCGGACACGATGTCCGGCCCTTCGTCATTCCGGCATCCGCTGTTCCGGCGGATCCCTACTGACGGATAAGAGCCGTTCCGGCGATTTTGTCGTGGAAGCCGCGCTGGTCGGAGTCCCACACGAGCGCGGGAAGCGCAATGCCCAGCAGCACGGATCGCACGACCGGACGCCACAGTCCAACCCACCCGCCGTGAATGGAAATGATCCGCAGCCCCACGAGACGATGACCGATACTGGCGCCGATCGTCGGTATGAAAATGATTTGCAGAATGACGAAAATGATCAGGTTGGCGGCCGGATCGTAGTCGAAGAAGATCGCGGAGGCGCCGATGGCGATCGCCCAGTCAATGGCGAAGCCGAGCAGGCGTCGCAGCGGACGACCAATGGAACCGGGCCCGATCTTGGGTAATCCGAGCCGCTCCCCCGGCCATTTACTGGGCGGAAGCTGACCAAAAGTGTTCGGGCGGGAGCTGGAGTCTGGCACCCGATGAGTCTACCGAGGAGCCGCCCCTGTAACATGGGCGAAACATAAGCGTCACGGACAAGTAACGCAGCGCTACTAATCTCAATGAAGCCGATGCGTCCGATTCGGCCGTTTCCACACCCTCGTCGTCTGGAGTTAAAACCGCATGTTCCGCGATTCGTCCGAAGTGCTCAAATTCATCAAAGACAATGACGTCAAGTTTCTTGACATCCGTTTCACCGATCTCCCCGGTGTGCAGCAGCACTTCAACATTCCGGCTTCCACCGTCGATGAAGAGTTCTTCACCGTTGGCCAAATGTTCGATGGCTCCTCGATCCGCGGTTTCGCGTCGATCCACGAATCCGACATGCAGCTCATCCCCGACGTGTCGACGGCGTACCTCGACCCGTTCCGCACCGAGAAGACACTTATCATGCTCTTCGACATCTACAACCCCCGCAACGGTGAGATCTACTCGAAGGACCCGCGCCAGGTAGCAAAGAAGGCCGAGAAGTACCTCGCCTCCACCGGCATCGGAGACACCGCATTCTTCGGCTCCGAAGCCGAGTTCTATATTTTCGACGACGTGCGCTACGAAGTGAACCAGCACACCAGCTACTACAAGGTCGACTCCAGCGAGGGTGCCTGGAACTCGGGCCGCAAGGAAGACGGCGGAAACCTCGCCAACAAGACGCCGTTCAAGGGTGGCTACTTTCCGGTCAGCCCGGTCGACCAGCACGTTGATATGCGCGATGACATCTGCCTCAAGCTGATCGAATCGGGCCTTATCCTCGAACGCAGCCACCACGAGGTCGGCACCGGCGGTCAGGGCGAGATCAACTACAAGTTCGACACCATGGTGCACGCCGCCGACGACCTGCTCAAGTTCAAGTACATCGTCAAGAACACGGCGCACGAATGGAACAAGACGGCGACCTTCATGCCCAAGCCGCTGTTCGGCGACAACGGCTCCGGCATGCACACCCACCAGTCACTGTGGTCCGACGGCAAGCCGCTGTTCTACGACGAGGCCGGCTATGGCGGACTGTCCGACCTGGCCCGCTGGTACATCGGAGGCCTCCTCAAGCACGCCCCGGCCGTACTCGCCTTCACCAACCCCACGGTCAACTCGTACCACCGTCTCGTTCCCGGCTTCGAAGCCCCGGTCAACCTGGTCTACTCGGCCGGTAACCGTTCCGCGTCGATCCGTATCCCGATCACGGGCACCAACCCGAAAGCCAAGCGCCTCGAATTCCGCGCTCCCGATGCGTCGGGTAACCCGTATCTCGCCTTCGCCGCGCAGCTCATGGCCGGCCTCGACGGTATCAAGAACCGCATCGAGCCGCACGAGCCCGTTGACAAGGACCTCTACGAACTGCCGCCCGAAGAAGCCAAGAACATCCCGCAGGTTCCGGCTTCCCTCGAGGAGGCCCTGCAGGCCCTCGAAGTCGATCACGACTTTCTGCTCGCCGGAAACGTGTTCACGCCGGAACTGATCGAGACTTGGATCGAGTACAAGCGCGAAAACGAGATCAAGCCGCTCGCCCAGCGTCCGCACCCGTTCGAGTTCGAACTGTACTACGGCGTCTAAGCTCCGGCACACGCAGCTGCACGAATCACGGCTGCAGCAACAGGGGCACAGGGACCGCATCTTCGGATGCGGTCCTTTTCTCTTCGCGGCAGCCGCGCCTGCCCGGTCAGCCGACGGTCGGGCCCGGACGCTCCACGGGGCCGTAGAAGAGGCGCTCGAACACGGCGCGAGAGCGTCTGGTCACGGCGAGGTAGTCGTCTTCGAGTTGGTTTCCCGAGCCGGGCGGGTATTCCATGACCCGCGCGATGCCTTCAAGGGCCGCACGGTCGGTCGGCAAGACGTTCGAGGTGTGGTTCGTCCACAGCGTGATGGCCGAGCGGGCGCGGGACGCGAAGATCCAGGCGCTGCGCAGCACCACGGCATCCACTGCCGGTATCAGGCCGGCGCTGACGGCTTCAGCCAACGCCGACAGCGTCGACGTTGTGCGTAGCGCCGGAATCGCGGCTGCGTGCTGCAGCTGCAGCAGCTGAACCAGCCACTCCACGTCGCTCAGCGAGCCGCGCCCGAGCTTGAGGTGCCGGTTCGGGTCGGCGGCCTGCGGCAGCCGCTCGTTCTCCACTCGGGCCTTGATGCGGCGTACCTCCCGCACGGCCTGCTCGCTGATGGCGGCCGGGTACCGCACCTCATCGGCGACGGCTTCGAAATCGCGCAACAGAGCGGCATCGCCGGCCACACCGCGTCCGCGGAGCAGCGCCTGGGCCTCCCAGGTGAGCGACCAGCGCCGGTAGTACGCCTGATAGGAGTCCAGCGACCGCACCGCCGGGCCGTTGCTGCCCTCCGGCCGCAGCCCGATGTCCAGATCGAGCGGCAACCGACCGTCTTCGGTGAGGCGGTTGAGTTCCCGTACGATGAAGCGGGCCCGTTCGTTGGCCGCTTCACCCTCGAGGGTGCCCGCACGGAATACGTACATGACGTCGGCGTCGGAGCCGAAACCGAGCTCGGCTCCCCCGAAGCGACCCATGCCAATCACGCCGAATTCGATTCCGTCGCCGGCGGTACCGGCAGGATCAGCCGCGCCGCCGACCGCATCGGTATCCTCCGAAACGGTCAGATCGCCCCCGCGGATGGCGGCGATCACGCCCTGAATGTAGGTTGCGTTGACGTCGGTCAGACCCTGGCCGAGCTGGTCGAGGTCGATCTGGCCGAGGAGCGCCGCGAAGGCCAGCCGAAGCATCTCCCGGCGCCGGGCCGCGCGCAAAATCGTCGCGGCGGCATCCGGGCTCTCATGCCGTCCCAGCACCGCCCTGGCTTCGTCCTGCAGGGCCTTGAGCGGTCGGGGCTGAAGATCCGCCTCGTCTTCGAGCCAGGCGACCGCTTCCGGGATCTTCTCCAGCAACTCGCCGATGTACCGGCTTCCCGACAACACCCGGGTCAGGCGCTCTGCGGCGCCGGAGGAGTCGCGCAGCATGCGCAGAAACCAGTAGGTCGAGCCGAGGTTGTCGCTCAGTCGTCGAAAGGCCAGAAATCCGTAGTCCGGGTCGGCGCCCTGAGAGAGCCACTGTAACAAGACGGGCAGCAGATGTCGTTGGATAGCTGCACGCCTGGATACCCCGCCGGAAAGAGCAGCGATGTGCGCGAGCGCCCCCTTGGTATTGAGAAAACCGATCGCCGCCAGGCGGGCCTCGGCCTGTGCGCTTGTCAGGTTCAGTCCTTCCGCCGGCAGCGACGCCACCGCAGACAGCAGCGGACGGTAGAACAGCCGTTCGTGCAGGCCACGCACCCGCTGTTTCGTTTCAGACCAGCGGATGGTCAGCCCGGCAGCGCTCGTAGCCAGGCCGGTCGATCGGGCCAGCACCCGCAGTTGGGTTTCGTCACGCGGCACCAGGTGGGTGCGGCGCAGTTTCTGTAGCTGCAGCCGATGTTCCATCAGGCGAAGCATGCGATAGTCCAGGGCGAATTCGGTGGCCTCGGCACGGCCGACATAACCGGCCGTCGCCAGCGCGGTCAGCGCGGGAAGCGTGCCGGCCTGGCGAACGTCGGCGTCGGTCTGGCCGTGCACCAGCTGGAGCAGTTGCACAGTGAATTCGATGTCGCGCAGCCCGCCGGGGCCGAGCTTGAGCTGCACGTCGACCTCTTCGTCGGGGATGTTGTCGGTGACCCGCTCCCGCATCCGCTGCACGGATTCGACGAAATTCTCCCGGCTGGCGCTGCTCCAGACCTTGGGGCTGACGGCGTCGATGTAACGAGCGCCGAGCTCCCGGTCACCGGCCAGCGTGCGGGCCTTGAGCAGCGCCTGGAATTCCCAACTCTTGGCCCAGCGATCGTAATAGGCCAGGTGCGATTCAATCGATCGGACGAGGGCGCCGCTCTTGCCCTCGGGGCGCAGGTTGGGGTCGACCTCCCACAGTTCCGGTTCAATCCCGGATTCGCCCAGGCCCCGCATGATCAGCACGGCGAGTCGGGTGGCGATTTCAACGGCACGGGAACTTTCCAGACCGGCCGTCTCGTCGCCGTCGGCGACGAAAATAACATCGACGTCGCTGACATAGTTGAGCTCGCTCGCGCCGGCCTTGCCCATGCCGATGACGGCCAGGCGGGTGGCGCGTACCTGGTCGATCAGAAAGACGCCGCGGCCGGCCGTTTCTCCGCTCGACATGGTTCGGGCAACGGCGAGGGCTGTTTCCAGCGCCGCAGTGGCGAGATCCGACAGGGTGCGGGCGACGCCGTCGAGCCCGGCAACCGGGTCGACCTGTTCAAGGTCGAAGGCGGCGAGCTGCGCCAACCGGCGGCGGTAGCGAACCCGGAGGGCAACCCAGGCCTCATCATCGATGAGGAGCGAGAAGCCGGCGACCGCACCGACGGCATCGAGAAGATCGTGCACCAGATCGTTGACGCTTGGAAGTACCACCAGCGGCGTCGTCAGCACCGGTAGCTCCTCGGGGTGGCGGAGGAAGAAGTCGGCGAGCCCGCTCGACGCCCCGAGCACTTTCAGGAGTCGCCCGGTCGCCGCGGGAGTGTGGAGGAGCGCGAACAGTTCAGCCGACCCTTGTCGCAACAGGGCGACCAGGGCGACGAGCGCTGCATCCGGGCTGGCCGTTGCCGTGAGCAGCGGCAACAGCGCACGGGTGTCGGTCGACCGGCCAGTCGCCGCCGAGCCGCTGTGCGGGCTGTTCGCACCGAGCTCGGCGACCTCGTCGAGGCGCGCGTGCACCTCGGCGAGATCAACGAATCCGACCCGAACGAGCTCGGTCAGGGTCAGTTGCAGACGCTCCATCGCGGGTGTTTCCTTCGATCATCGACACCTATGAGCAGTTTGAGCGAACTCCGAGGAACTAGAGCATCTCCAGGTTTTTTTGCAGTTCGAACGGGGTGACCTGCGACCGGTAATCGCGCCATTCCTGCCGCTTGTTCAGCAGGACATAGTTGAAGACCTGTTCGCCGAGGGTCTCGGCGACCAGTTCAGACTCCTCCATGAACTGGATGGCGTGGTCGAGGCTGGCCGGCAGCTGCGTGTAGCCGAGCGCACGGCGCTCGGTGTCGCTCAGGCTCCACACGTTGTCTTCGGCCTCCGGCGGTAGTTCATAGCCTTCTTCGATGCCTTTGAGCCCGGCAGCCAGCATGAGCGAGTACGCGAGGTAGGGGTTGGCCGCCGAATCAATGGCACGGTACTCCACGCGGGCGCTCTGGCCTTTGTTGGGCTTGTAGAGCGGCACCCGCACCAGCGCCGACCGGTTGTTGTGACCCCAGCAGACGAAGCTCGGGGCCTCGTCGCCGCCCCACAACCGCTTGTACGAGTTGACGAACTGGTTGGTCACTGCGGTGATTTCCGGGGCGTGCTTGAGCAGCCCGGCAATGAACTGGCGGCCGATCTTGGAGAGCTGGTACTTGGCGCCGGCCTCGTAGAAGGCGTTCGCGTCGCCCTCGAACAGTGACATGTGGGTGTGCATGCCGCTTCCCGGGTGTTCGGACATGGGCTTGGGCATGAACGTCGCGTAGACGCCCTGCTCGATCGCGACCTCCTTTACCACGGTTCGGAAGGTCATGATGTTGTCGGCGGTGGTCAGCGCGTCGGCGTAGCGCAGGTCGATCTCGTTTTGGCCGGGACCGGCCTCGTGGTGACTGAATTCCACGGAAATTCCGAGGTCCTCGAGCATGCGCACGGAGCGACGACGAAAGTCGTGGGCGGTTCCGCCGGGAACGTTGTCGAAGTAGCCGGCCGAATCGACCGGGATTGGTCCGTTCTTGCCGTACTTCGACGACTTCAGCAGGTAGAACTCGACCTCGGGGTGGGTGTAAAACGTGAAGCCGCGGTCGGCAGCCTTCGCGAGCGTGCGCTTGAGCACGTTGCGCGGGTCGGCCACGGCCGGCTGGCCGTCGGGCGTGGTGATGTCGCAGAACATACGAGCGGTCGGATCGACTTCACCTCGCCAGGGCAGGATCTGGAAGGTGGTGGGATCCGGGTGGGCCAGCACATCCGCTTCGAAGGAACGCGTCAGACCCTCGATGGCCGAGCCGTCAAAACCGAGGCCTTCGTTGAAGGCGCCTTCGACCTCGGCCGGTGCAATGGCAACGGATTTCAGGGTGCCGACGACATCGGTGAACCAGAGTCGAACGAACTTGATTCCCCGTTCCTCGATGGTCCGAAGAACGAAGTCGCGCTGCTTGTCCATTCACGCTCTTTCTGATTGCTGCAACCGGTACGGATTCAAATAGCCACGGTCCTGCATAGCTACCATCTAGGCTACTGGCTCCCGGCAGGATTGCTCGCCTGACTACACTTGTCGCATGCCAGAGTTGACAGCACGCGAGCCCGAGCCGACGGAATCTCCAGCGGTGCAGCATCCCTATGGCGCGGCTGCCGGGCCCAAGCGGGTGCGCACCCGCCACTTTCACAACGCCAAGTCGCAGGGCATCCCCATTACGGGACTGACCAGCTACGACATGCTCACCGCTCAAATCTTCGACGAGGCCGGGATCGACTTTCTTCTGGTGGGCGATTCGGCCGGCAACAACGTCTTCGGGTACGAGACCACCCTCCCGGTCACCGTCGACGAACTCATCCCACTCACCCGTGCCGTTGCGCGGGCAGTAACCCGCGCGCTCGTCATCGCCGACATGCCGTTCGGTTCGTACGAGAGCGGTGCCGACCAGGCCTTGGCGACAGCCGTGCGGTTCATGAAGGAGGCGCAGGCGCACGCGGTGAAGCTCGAGGGCGGTCGGCGCAGTCACAAGCAGATCCGGCGCATCGTCACGGCCGGTATCCCCGTGATGGGCCACGTGGGATTCACCCCTCAAAGCGAGCACGGCCTGGGCGGCCACATCATCCAGGGCCGGGGGGACGAAGCCGCAGAACTTCTGGCGGATGCTCTCGCCGTGCAGGACGCCGGGGCCTTCGCCGTGGTGCTGGAGATGGTGCCGGCGACCGTCGCAGCGCGCGTGACGGAAGAGCTGTCGATCCCCACCATCGGTGTCGGGGCCGGGCCTTCCGTTGACGGTCAGTTGCTCGTGTGGACCGACTTTGCGGGCATGACCAGCGGTCGGGTGCCCAAGTTCGTGCGGCAGTACGCCGATGTGCGGGCGGTACTGACGGATGCTGTGCAGCGCTTCACCGCGGACGTCGCCTCGGGTGCGTACCCGGCTCCCGAGCACCGCTACGAGTAGAACCCGCAGGGACCGCGCTTACTCAGCGGGCGTCGCGGGCGTCGTCTTCCGACCATTTCGCACTGTTGGCGCGCAGCTTCTCCAGGGCATGAGCCGCCTCGTCGCGTGTGGCGAACGGCCCGACCCGATCCAGTGATGCCGACTGCAAGCCGTGCTCCACTTCACCGGTGCGCATGTTGTACCAGAATGCGTGTTCCTTGTCCTCGGCCATAAGCTTGATCCTATGCCTAAGGATTCGATCGGTCACCTCATCCCGGGAACGGTGTCATCGACGCGTTCCGTTCCCTCCCACATCGTTCGTCCCGAGTACGTGGGCAAGAAGGGGCCGAGCCCGTTCACCGGCTCCGACGTTTATTCGGCCGAGAAGATCGAGCTCATTCGTGAATCCGGCCGCATCGCCGCTGAGGCTATTGCCGCCGTCGGCCGGGCCATTGTGCCCGGCGTCACGACTGAAGAGCTCGACCAGGTCGGTCACGACTTCTTGGTGGCCAATGATGCGTACCCCTCGACCCTGGGCTACCGCGGCTACCCGAAATCGCTGTGCAGTTCGGTGAATGAGGTCATCTGTCACGGGATCCCCGACACCACGGTGCTTGAGAACGGTGACATTGTCAATATCGACATCACTGCCTTCAAGAACGGTGTGCACGGCGACACCAATGTCACGTTCATCGTCGGTGACGCCAGCGAGGAGGTGACTCTGCTAGTCGAACGAACCAGGGAGGCTCTCGCCCGCGGTATCAAGGCCGTAGCTCCCGGGCGTCAGGTCAACGTGATCGGACGCACAATCGAGACGTACGCCAAGCGTTTCAACTACGGCGTCATCCGCGACTACACCGGCCACGGCGTCGGCGAGGCGTTCCACTCCGGACTCATCATTCCGCACTACGACGCACCCCAGTACGACACGGTCATGGAGGTCGGAATGGTCTTCACCATCGAGCCGATGCTGACCCTCGGCACCAGCGACTGGGATATCTGGGGCGACGACTGGACGGTGCTCACCCGCGATCGGAGCATCACCGCACAGTTCGAGCACACCCTCGTCGTGACCGAGCGTGGCGCCGAGATCCTGACCCTCGCCTGACCGACTCGTTCCTAGGGCTCGTCCTCGGCATTACAGAGAGAGAATAGGCACATGACTGCAACGACGGCAATCGGTATCGACATCGGCGGTACCGGAATCAAAGGGGCGGTGGTTGACCTTTCGACCGGTGCTCTCCTCTCCGACCGGGTCAAGCTGCCCACACCGAGGGGCGGTCGCCCGCAGGACATCATCGAGGCCACCCGCACCCTGCTCGCCACCGTTTCGAAAAACGTCGAGGGCCTGCCGGTCGGTGTCTGCTTTCCGGCCGTCGTGAAGAACGGGCACACCATGTCGGCCGCGAATGTGTCGACGAAGTGGATCGGACTGGCTGCCGAAGCGTTGTTCGAAAAGGGACTCGGGCTTCCGATCCACTTCGTGAACGACGCGGATGCTGCCGGGTACGCCGAATCACAGTTCGGTGCTGCGCGGGGCGTGGCCGGCGTCGTTCTGCTGACCACCCTCGGCACCGGTATCGGTTCGGCGCTGCTCAACGACGGTGTGCTCGTGCCCAACACAGAACTGGGCCACCTGCAAATCGACGGCTACGACTACGAGACACGCGCGGCCTACTCGGCGAAGGAACGTGAGGACCTCAGCTGGGATAAGTGGGCTGCCCGGCTGCAAAAGTATTATTCAACTTTGGAACTACTCTTCTCCCCCGACCTGTTCATCGTGGGCGGCGGGGTCTCCAAGCACCACGAAAACTTTCTGCCCCTGCTCAACCTGAAAACGCGCATCATTCCCGCTGTGCACCGCAATAACGCCGGAATTCTTGGCGCGGCTTCTCTGGCCGCTCGGTTCTCCGACTAGCCGGCGGCCGGGAGCGCCCCGGAAGGCCCGGCCTGACACAATGGCCGGTCGGGCACGAGGGGTGGAATGGGCCGGCTAGTACGCCGGGTTCTGTCCAAGTGTTTGCACACCGTCGACGGCCATCTATCTCGTGACTACGTTGCCGCAGCCCTCTAGCGGCCTACCCGAAAGCTCGGCGAGCAGCCTCAACGCTTTCTGTCTGACCTTGCTCCGGACGAGGTTTACCGAGCCGACCAGGTCACCCTGGCCTCTGGTGGTCTCTTACACCACCGTTTCACCCTTACCGCCAGGTCCAACCCGAGGGCAGGGCGCTGGTGGCGGTCTACTTTCTGTGGCACTGTCTCGCGGGTTACCCCGGGTGGGTGTTACCCACCATCCTGCTCTGTGGAGCCCGGACGTTCCTCGGCAATCGTGTGATCCGAAGACCATACGACTGACGCGACCGTCTTGCCGACCCATTCCGAAAATCAAGCCTACAGGGCGTGCGCCGCGGCGCTGAACCTCGGCTAGATTCCGGACTCGTCGGTGCGCACCAGCACGGCACCACAGTCGGGGCAGAAGATAACTTCGTCGGCCGGCGCCTGGCGCACATCGGCGAGGTCGCTTCCGGTCAGTGTCATCGTGCATCCGCTGCAGGCGCGCGCCCGCAGCAGGGCCGCCGCATTGCCGTGGCCGGTGATCCGCAGGCGCTCGTACAGTGCCGCGAGGTCATCGGGGATGGTGGCGGCCACCGTGGCACGGTCCCGCGTCAGTTCACCGAGCTGACGGGTGAGGTCAACGAGCACCTCATCGCGCGCCGACTCCGTAGCGCTCACGCGCTCCGTGATGGCGTCCCGTTCCTGCTGCACGACGGCGACTGCGGCCTCGTGCTCTTCCTGACGCTCCAGCACGGCGATTTCGATCTCCTCCAGGTCGAAGAGACGCTTCTTGAGCGAGGCGATTTCAGAGTCCAGGGCCTGGATGTCCTTAATCGACGAGGTGTGCTGCAGACGGTCGGTGTCGCGCGCGATGCGCTTTTCGACGACCTCGACGTCGCTCTCGATGCGCCCCAATTCGGTGCGCACGTCGTCGAGCTCGCCCGAACGACCGAGCAGCTTCATGCGGCTGGCTTCAGCTTCACGATTGAGCGCGGCCAGCTCGGTGTGCTGCGCGAGCGACTTTGACTGGTGGCTGAGCTGAAGAACCTTGATGTCCAGGGCCTGAAGCCGCAGAAGTTCCTTCTGCTGGAGTGGTGATGCCTTCACGATGTCCTGACCTAACGCTGGAAGTGAGATGTGGTGCGGAAAAAAGGGAGCGACTCGGAGATTAGTGCACGAGTCAGTGCACGACGGCGAAGGACCACGGATCGGAATTCAGCTCGCTGACCGTGACCACCATCCCCGGCAGGGCTGCGCGCAGTTGTGCGGCTGCCGGTTCCAGCCAGAGCCATTCGCTCGCCCAGTGCGACACGTCTATGAGAGCCGGTCCACCGGCGCAGAGCGCCTGCTCGCGGGCCTCAGAGGCCGGGTGGTGGCGCAGGTCCGAAGTGATGTAGACATCCGCTGCCAGAACCTTGGGCTGGCGCAACAGCGAGTCCCCAGCACCGCCGCACAGCGCGACCGTGTTGATCGGTGCGGAATAATCGCCAGCGGCCCGCACCCCCGACGCCGTGGCCGGCAGCAGAGCCAGCAAAACGTGGGCCAGATGTCCGAGGGTCGTCGGCTGCGCAAGTCGACCGACCCGGCCGATCCCCGTACCGGGCAGCGCGTTCTCCGTGATGGGGGTCACCTCGACCAGCCCGAGCCGGGTGGCGATGATGTCGGAGACTCCGTCGGTGACGACGTCCGCATTGGTGTGGGCTGAGAGCAGAGCACACTCGGCGCGGATCAGCCGACTGAGCAGTGCACCCTTGTAACGGTCTTCGGCAATGCTCGTGACACCGCGAAGCAACAGCGGATGATGGGTCAGGAGCAGGTCGGAATCGGTGGCGATAGCCTCATCGACCGTAGCTGCGACCGCGTCGACGGCCAAGTGGATACTGCGCACCGGTCTCGACGGATCACCGCTGACCAGGCCGGGGGCATCCCACTCCTCTGCACCGGCAAGGGGCCACAGGGTATGGGCGACGCGGGTAACGTCGGCTAGCGAGAATGGCACCCGTTCAGCCTACCCGGAGACCGAGGTCGGAGCTTCGCCGGGCACGACGCACCCCGTTGCGCCGTGCCCGCCGAATATCGGGTCAGTAGTCGAAATCGTCGAACTGCGCGGCAGCCGACTCTTCACGGGTCCAGGCGGCCGGAATCATGGCACCGGTCTGGGCCTTACGGTGTAGAAAATCGGTGGTCTCCGGCTCTACAAGTTCGGGTGACGGGCCATCCGCCGTCACGCTGACCAGTTGGCTCGCCGAACCGATCAAGAACTGCGCCCGCAGCAGGTTACCGTCGTCGTCCATGACCGGGATATCCACGACATCGACCTGGCGTCGGTTACACAGTGCCTCGGCATAAAGCAGTACCGCGTCAGCAAGATCGCTGCCGGTTACTACTGAACCGCCCGGGTGAAATATGCGTTTCATGCTCGCCCCTCGAAAACTCGGAAAAAATCGCGTGCTACCAGGGTCCGGGGTTGCGAGAGCAAGTATATGCGCGGTCTACCCCAAGTCGACGGAATCTCGGCTATCTCGCATGTTGAGCTTCTACCGGACGGCGACCCGGCTGAACCCGAGACACTGCAGTGAACCCGAGACTCTATAGGGTGAGCGCGCGATTCACGATGCGTTCAGCAACGGCGGCCAAGGGAAGGCCATTGTTTCTGGCGTATTCACGAATTTTGTCGAAGGCATCGCCCATGTGCACGCCGTGCGTATAGGCCACCACGCCCTTGGCCTGTTCGATCAGCACGCGGCTGCTGAGTGCGTGTTGGAGCTGCTGGCGAACAATGTCACTCTCCCGAATGGCGCGTTCCTGCAGGATGCCGATGGTCGCGACATCAGCCAGGGCCTGCACCGTATTGGTATCTCCCGTGCTCAGTCCCCCGGTGCGGTCCCAAAACGAGTTGAGGGAGCCGATCGTCGTGGCACGCAGCCGCAGCGGGACGGCATGCATGGAAGCGAACCCTTGGGCCAGAGCACCCGCCCGAAACTTTGGCCATTTGTCGCCGGTACCCTCAATATCGGGAATGGCTACGGCCCGGCCGGTCGTGAAGCTTTCCACGCACGGGCCGCTTCCGGCTCGCAACTGAAGGATCTCGACGAGGCGGCTGCGCTCATTGGTTGAAGCCACAACCTCTAATTTTCCGTCGCCCGCCGACAGAATAATTCCCGCCGCCGAAGCCTCCAGCAGGGCGGCGCATTTTTCTACCAGGGTGTGCAGCAAATCGACGACATCGTAGTCGGCGACGAGAGTGTCGGCCAGGGTTACGAAGGTCTCGACGAGTTGACCTTCCCGGGTTTTTGTCACCATAATTCCATCCTAAGATTCGGGCATCGACGAAAAATCCAGTCGTCGTGTCACTACATCCGCGGCAACTTCCCGAACCGTTCGTCCGTGAGAGAACGCGTGGCCATGAATCATCAGGAGCGCATCCGCCGCGGAAAGATTGAGCTGGGCCAGAACCATTCCGGTCGCATGGTGTACGACACGCCTCGAGTATCCTTCATTATCTTCCAGATTCGTCTTCAATGTTCGCGACGCGAGCGATCGGCGCAAAACCTGCCCCGCAGCGATCTGGGCGAGCGCCTCAGCGTCGACGATCTGGCCAGGAGTCAGCTCCTTCGGACCCCGCGAGAACAGGGACACCGCGCCGATATCGAGCGACCCCATCGTCAGCGGGAACACATAGACAGTCCGAACGTCGATGCTGCGTGCTGCCTTCTGGAGTGCCGGCCAGGCCGCGTGTTGCACGGATTGAAAATCATCGATCAGCACCGGGCGCCGCGTCGTCAGGGCATCCCAGGACGGCCCTTCACCCAGATCGAACTGCAGCTCGTCAAAGATGGCCGCCAGGGTGTTGCTCGCGCAAATGGTTTCGGACCCGAACGGGGTGCCCAGTGTGCACACGGTGGCAGCGTGCACGGGCAAGGCCCGCACGAACGGCGCGCACATGCTCGTGTGCCGTTCAAACGATGCGGTCAGCTCGGCGATGGCGGCGCCGAACTCCCGCCGATCAATCATCGCGGATCGAGGCGGATCGGTCGACTTCGAACCGGTATTGAAGACCACATCGTTCCGTCATACGACCTCACGATCACGTCATTTCGCGTGAAACGCAGATCGTTTCACGCGGCCCGCCCGCCAAAACATCCGCTGCCGCCCCGTGGGCGACCACGACTAATGTTCTGTGGGCCCTACCGGGCTCGAACCGATGACATCCACGGTGTAAACGTGGCGCTCTACCAACTGAGCTAAAGGCCCCGACGACGACGAACAGTCGCGGGTCTGTTCAGTATAGGTCAGAGTCGATGCCTGATTGGCGACCCACGTGGGTTAGAGCACCGGTGCCAGCTGCCCGAGTGCGGCGCGGTAGGAGTCGATCGAACGCGCTTCACCGGGAGCGGTGATGAAACTGGCGCGGATGATGCCGCTCGGGTCGATGAGGAAGGTCGCCCGATTCGCGAATCCCTTTTCTTCGAGGAAGACGCCGTATTCCTTCGCCACGGCTCCGTGCGGCCAGAAATCAGCGACCAGGTCGAAGGTGTATTTCTCCTGCTCGCCGAAGGCGCGCAGGGCGTGTCGGGAGTCTACCGAAATGCCGATCAACTCGACGCCGCCGTCCTCGAACAGTGCGAGATTGTCCCTGAGCTCACACAACTCTCCGCTGCAGATTCCCGAGAATGCCAGCGGAAAGAAGACGAGCGCCACCGACTTCGTGCCCCGGTACTGGCTCAGCTGAACGCTTTCACCGAACTGGTTGATGAGTTTGAAATCGGGTGCCTGGGTGTCATTTTCGAGAGCCATGAATGCTCCTTTCCTGGTGCGCCCTCAGCGCACGGATTGGCCGGTGACACACTCTAGCCCGGCAATGTGCGCGCGTTCACAGTACCCGTCGGTTTTTTCGTCATCGGCACCCCCGTGCGCGGACAACGGGCGAAATCTGTAGGCTTACGTGGTGCCGCTGGTTGCAATCCAACCTGCTCTTTTATGGCACGTGCCCCCGTGGCGGCGCAAACGGTCGCCACGGAGCATCATCGCTGCACAAACCCCAAGGAGAGGTCGACTGTGACGGTCAACGACCAGGACCCGTATTCGACGAACAACGCCGACTCCGATCCGGAGGAAACGGCGGAGTGGTCGCAATCCCTCGATTCGCTCGTTGCCGAACACGGCCACGAACGCGGACGGGAGATCATGCTCAGCCTGTTGAAGCGTTCGAAAGAGCTGCATCTGGGTGTTCCCATGGTTCCGACGACGGATTACATCAACACCATCGCCACGGAGAACGAACCGGATTTTCCGGGTGACGAAGACATCGAGCGCCGCTACCGCGCCTGGATCCGCTGGAACGCCGCCGTTCTGGTGCACCGCGCTCAACACCCCGGCATCGCCGTCGGTGGGCATATCGCGACCTATGCGTCATCCGCTGCCCTCTACGAAGTCGGTTTCAACCACTTCTTCCGCGGCCAGGACCACCCCGGCGGCGGAGACCAGATCTTTATCCAGGGCCACGCTTCCCCTGGCACCTACGCGCGTGCCTTCCTCGAGGGCCGGTTGACGGAGAACCAGCTCGACGGATTCCGTCAGGAAAAGTCGCACGCCCCCGACGGCATCTCGTCGTACCCGCACCCGCGGTTGATGCCGGAGTTCTGGCAGTTTCCCACGGTCTCCATGGGGCTCGGCCCGATCAACGCCATCTATCAGGCGCAGTTGAACCGCTACCTGACCAACCGCGGCATCAAGGATGCGAGCGACCAGCAGGTCTGGGCATTCCTGGGCGACGGCGAGATGGACGAGGTGGAAAGCCGCGGCCAGCTTCAGGTGGCTGCCAACGAGGGCCTCGACAACCTCAACTTCGTCATCAACTGCAACCTGCAGCGCCTCGACGGCCCGGTGCGCGGTAACGGGAAGATCATCCAGGAACTGGAAAGCTTCTTCCGCGGTGCCGGCTGGAACGTCATCAAGGTGGTCTGGGGCCGCGAGTGGGACAACCTGCTCAAGAACGACGTCGACGGCGCCCTGATCAACCTGATGAACGTCACGCCCGATGGCGACTATCAGACTTACAAGGCCGAGAGCGGCGCCTACGTGCGGGAGAACTTCTTCGGTCGGGACCCGCGTGCGCTCAAGCTCGTCGAGCACTTGAGCGACGACGAGGTCTGGAACCTCAAGCGCGGCGGCCACGACTACCGCAAGGTCTACGCGGCGTTCAAAGCCGCCTCCGAGCACAAGGGGCAGCCCACCGTCATTCTGGCGAAGACGATCAAGGGTTACGGCCTCGGTCCGAGCTTCGAGGGCCGCAACGCGACCCACCAGATGAAGAAGATGACCCTCGACAACCTCAAGTCGTTCCGAGACAGCATGCACGTGCCGATCACGGATGCCCAGCTCGAGGAGAACCCGTACCTGCCGCCGTACTACACCCCCGGCGACAAGGACGAGGCGATCGAGTACATGCACGAGCGCCGCCGTGCGC
This sequence comes from Cryobacterium sp. TMT1-3, assembly GCF_004402315.1. Taxonomy (NCBI): domain Bacteria; kingdom Bacillati; phylum Actinomycetota; class Actinomycetes; order Micrococcales; family Microbacteriaceae; genus Cryobacterium; species Cryobacterium sp. TMT1-3. The sequence continues at coordinate 55,343 of NZ_SOFW01000006.1, read as the reverse complement.
TCGGCGGTTACCTTCCCGAACGTCGCACCACGCACGCCAAGCTCAACCTCCCCGGCGACGAGACCTACAAGGTTGCCAAGAAAGGTTCGGGTACGCAGGAGATCGCTACGACGATGTCTTTCGTTCGGCTCCTCAAGGAGCTCGTGCGGGCGAAGGACTTCGGCAACCGCATCGTTCCGATCATCCCCGATGAGGCGCGAACCTTCGGTATCGACGCGTTCTTCCCCACCGCCAAGATCTACAACCCCAACGGCCAGCACTACACGTCCGTGGACCACGCCCAGCTGCTCTCCTACAAGGAGAGCCCTCAGGGTCAGATCCTGCACGTTGGCATCAACGAGGCCGGCGCTGCCGCCGCATTCACCAACGTCGGCACCTCGTATTCCACTCAGGGTGAACCACTCATCCCGGTATACGTCTTCTACTCCATGTTCGGATTCCAGCGCACGGGCGATGCTCTCTGGGCAGCCGGCGACATGATGGCCCGCGGGTTCATCATTGGCGCCACGGCCGGCCGCACGACGTTGACCGGCGAAGGTCTGCAGCATGCCGACGGACACTCGCCGCTGCTGGCGTCGACCAACCCGGCCGTGGTCTCCTACGACCCCGCCTACGGCTACGAGATCGGCCACATCGTACGCGCCGGCCTCGAGCGCATGTATGGCGGTGCCCACACCGACCCGAACGTCATGTACTACATCACGGTGTACAACGAGCCGGCCGTGCAGCCGGTTGAGCCCGCCGATGTCGACGTGGACGGCATCCTGCGCGGTCTTCACCGGGTCAGCGCGTCCACCGGGAGCGGTCCGAAGGCGCAGCTGCTGGCGTCCGGGGTCGCCGTGCCGTGGGCGCTGGAAGCCCAGCAGTTGCTCGCCGACGACTGGGGTGTCTCGGCGGACGTCTGGTCGGTCACCTCATGGACCGAACTGCGCCGCGACGGCCTGGCCGCTGAGGCACATAACTTCCTCAACCCCGACGACGAGCCGCGCATCCCGTACGTCACCGCAAAGCTCGACGGCGCTGCCGGCCCCTTCGTGGCGGTGTCGGACTTCATGCACGCCGTGCCCGACCAGATTCGGCAGTTCGTTCCGAGCGACTTCGCGACGCTCGGGGCCGACAGCTTCGGATTCTCCGACACCCGTCCGGCCGCACGTCGGTTCTTCAAGATCGACGGTCCGTCGATGGTCGTGCGCACACTCGAGCTGCTCGCTCGCCGCGGTGAGGTGGACCGGAGCCTCGCCGGTCAGGCAATCGCCAAGTATCGCCTGCACGACGTGAGCGCGGGTACCACCGGCTCTGCCGGGGGCGAGAGCTAAGAAACCGTGGCACCGGCGCCCAAGACGAAAGAGCAGACTCTCAACTGGCTGCGCACCATCTCCGGTGAGCTGTCGACCCAGACGCTTAAACGGCTCGAAGACACGCTGTCCTGGTATGGCGATATGCCCCCAGGGCGGCGGTCCGCCGTCGGCTTAGTGGCCCAGGCCGGAATCACGAGCTTCATCTCATGGTTCGACGATCCGCGGTCCACACCGTGGATCGCCGCTGACGTCTTCGGCGCCGCCCCGCGAGAACTGCTTCGCTCGGTGAGCCTGCAGCAGACGCTGCAACTCATTCGGGTGACCGTCGAGGTCGTCGAGGAACGCGTCAAAGATGGCGGTGAGGCCCTGCGGGAGGCCATCCTGCTTTACTCGCGTGAGATCGCCTTCGGCGCAGCGGATGTCTACGCTCGCGCCGCCGAGGCGCGCGGCCTCTGGGACGCACGGTTGGAAGCTCTCGTGGTCGATTCCATTCTCAGCGGGGAATATGACGACGAGCTGCCCAGCCGGATCGCGGCCCTCGGCTGGCACGGCCACGGGGAAGTCTGCGTTCTTGTCGGCACCACGCCGCAGATGCTCGACGTTGACCAGTTGCGCCGCGCCGCCCGGCACATGGCCGCAGACGTTCTCATCGGCGTGCAGGGAAACCGCCTCGTCCTCGTGATCGGTCGAGCCCGTCCGGCACCGGCTGACAGCGAAGACGTCGGTACGTCCGCGGCGTTGACCTTCATGGAGATCGCCAGGCAGCTCGAGCCGATCTTCGGTCCCGGGCATCTGGTGCTCGGCCACGAAGTGCCCAACCTCGTGGACGCGTCGAAGAGTGCCAAGGCCGCGCTGGCCGGTTTCGCGGTCGCCCGGTCGTGGCGGAATGCGCCCCGGCCGGTGCAGGCCGACGATCTACTCCCCGAGCGGGCCCTGGCCGGTGATCCGCTCGCCCGGGCCACACTCATCCATCGCATCTATCGGCCGCTGCAGGCGCACTCCACCGAACTGCTCACCACGCTGTGGTGCTACCTCGACAACGGACGCTCGCTCGAGGCGACCGCACGCGAACTGTTCGTCCATCCCAACACCGTGCGCTATCGCCTCAAACGCGTCTCTGAGGTCATCGGCTATGACGCCACCGGAGCGCGCGAGGCGCTCATTCTGCAGTCGGCCTTGATCATCGGCTCGATCAGCGACCACGACGGATCAACCCGCCGTCGCTGATTTGCTGCGCGAAACGCCGTTGATGTGCGACTGCCGACAAAGCTTTCTTGGATACTTAGTGCGATCTGCACATTCATTCGCACCCTCAGATTGGAAGACTAACTAAGTGATCGTTGTCGTCTGCCCGGGTCAGGGCTCCCAAACTCCCGGATTCCTCGAACCCTGGCTGGCCCTGCCCGCCTTCAGTGCCGGCCTGCGGCAGATCTCCACTGACCTCGACCTGGACCTCGTCGCCCACGGCACGGTCAGTGACGCCGAGACCATTCGTGACACGGCGATCGCCCAGCCCCTCATCGTGGCGGCCGGCATCCTCACCCTCGAAGCGCTGCTCACGCCGGATCGCCGCGACCGCATCGCCGGGATCGCTGGGCACTCCGTGGGCGAGCTGACCGCCGCTGCCGGGGCCGGCATTCTGAACACCGCCGACGCAATGCGGTTCGTGCGTGAGCGCGGTCTGGCCATGCAGGCCGCCGCCGCCCTCGTGCCCACCGGCATGAGCGCGGTGATCGGCGCCGACGAGACCGAGCTCCTGGCCCGACTCGACGAGCTCAAACTGGAACCGGCCAACTTCAACGGCAGTGGCCAGATCGTGGTCGCTGGAGCCCTCGACGCCCTCGCCGTTCTCGCCGCGACTCCCCCGCACCGCGCCCGCGTCATCCCGTTGCAGGTCGCCGGTGCATTCCACACCCGTTATATGAAGCCGGCCGTCGAACGGATGACTGTCGTCGCCGACTCGCTGTACCCCACCGATCCGAACCTCCCCATCTGGACCAACCGCGACGGCAGCCGGGTGAGCGACGGCATCCGTTTTGTGGACCTGCTCGTCGGCCAGGTGTCGTCGCCGGTACGGTGGGACAGGTGCATGGAGGCTTTCGCCGCGGCGGGAGTCACCGGAATCATCGAGGTTGCGCCCGCTGGCGCCCTCGTCGGTCTCGCGAAGCGAGGCCTCAAAGGCGTCCCCAGCGTCGCCATCAAGACCCCGGACGACCTACCCGCCGCCTGGGCCATGATCGACCAGCAGTGAATTCGCCAGCACGAGAGAATGTAACGAGAGAGACAATGCCAAAGCCCACACTTCAGCAGTCCCACGGACCGCAGTACACCCGCATCCTGTCCGTGGGCGCTGCCCGCGGTGAGAACCTCGTTCCCAATGCCGACCTCGTCGAGGCCATCGATTCGTCGGACGAGTGGATTCAGCAGCGCACCGGAATCATCACGCGTGCCCGGTCCGGCCAGGACGTCGGCGCCGTCGACCTCGCCACCGACGCCGCGCGCGAAGCCATCGAGAGAAGTGGTGTCGACCCGGCTCTCATCGACGCCGTCATCGTCGCCACCATCAGTAACGGCCGTCAGACTCCGTCGATCGCCGCCGTGGTGGCCGACCGGGTCGGCACCAACCCGGCCGCTGCCTACGACATCAATGCTGCCTGCGCCGGCTATGCCTACGCCATCGCCCAAGCGGATGCCCTGATTCGCACCGGTGCCGCGCATTTTGCACTCGTGATCGGCGCGGAGAAGCTTTCCGAACTCGTCGACCCGACCGACCGGAGCATCTCGTTCCTCCTCGGCGACGGCGCCGGCGCCGTCGTCATCGGGCCGAGCGACTACCCCGGAATTTCGACCACTGTCTGGGGCTCCGACGGGTCCAAGGCCGAGACAATCCAGATGGACCACACCCTGCAGGAATATCGCCGCGGCGAAGCCGCCTGGCCGACCCTGCGCCAGGAAGGCCCCGCAGTCTTCCGCTGGGCTGTCTGGGACATGGCCAAGGTGGCCAAGAAGGCCCTCGAGGTCGCGGGAATCGAAAGCGCGGACCTGGCCGCGTTCATTCCGCACCAGGCCAACATGCGCATCATCGACGAGTTCGCCAAGCAGCTCAAGCTGCCCGAATCCGTGGTCATCGCCCGCGACGTTGCCACCACCGGCAACACCTCGTCGGCCTCCATTCCGCTTGCCACCCATCGCCTGCTCGAGGAACACCCGGAACTCAGCGGCGGACTCGCACTGCAGATCGGCTTCGGTGCCGGACTCGTGTTCGGCGCGCAAGTCGTTGTGCTGCCCTAACCTGCCCACCCCCTAAACTAGTTCTCGGTCAACCGAGACACCCTCAAGGAGAAATAACATGGCATTGTCCACCGAAGAAGTTCTGACCGGCCTGGCCGAGCTCATCAACGACGAGACCGGAATCGCAACCGACACGGTTGAGCTGGGCAAGTCGTTCACCGACGACTTGGACATCGACTCCATCTCGATGATGACCATTGTCGTCAACGCAGAAGAGAAGTTCGACGTGAAGATCCCCGACGAAGAGGTCAAGAACCTCAAGACCGTCGGCGACGCCGTCGAGTTCATCGTGAAGGCACAGGACTAGGCCCAGGCCTGAACCAGGTCGGTCGGAAATCGGCCGACCTGTTCATTGGGCTGGTGCCGAACGCACCGGCCCACACGTTTGTCGTTCCATGGAGAGTTGACTTATGACCAAGAAAATCGTTATTACCGGTATCGGTGCCACTACGCCACTCGGCGGTACAGCGGTCGACACCTGGACGGCCCTTTTGGCCGGCGAATCGGGCGCCACGACCCTCGAGCACGCCTGGGTCGCTGAAACGGCGATCCCCGTAACTTTTGCCGCACAGGCGCGCGTTAAAACCGTCGATGTGTTGCAGCGATTTGAGGTCAAGCGCCTCGACCCGTCCAGCCAATTCGCCCTGATCGCCGGACGTGAAGCCTGGGCCGATGCCGGCTCACCCGAGGTCGAGCCAGAGCGCCTCGCCGTCGACTGGGCAACCGGAATCGGCGGAGTGTGGACCCTGCTGGACGCGTGGGACACCCTGCGCGAACGCGGCCCGCGCCGCGTGCTGCCCATGACCGTGCCGATGCTCATGCCGAACGGCCCGGGAGCGGCCATCGGAATGGACCTGCACGCCCGCGCCGGCATCACCACAGTCGTCTCCGCGTGCGCCTCCAGCACCGAAGCCCTCATCAACGCTTACAACCGCCTGCAGGCCGGACTGGCCGACGTTGTCATTGCCGGAGGGTCAGAGGCCGCGATCCACCCGCTGCCGATTGCCTCCTTCGCTGCAATGCACGCCCTGTCGACGCGCAATGACGACCCGGCCACCGCGAGCCGACCGTACGACGTGACCCGGGACGGCTTCGTTCTCGGTGAGGGCGCTGCCGCCCTCGTCATCGAAACCGAAGAGCACGCGAAGGCCCGCGGCGCCCACATCTACGCCGAGCTCCTCGGCGGCGTCGTCAACAGCGATGCGTACCATGTGACCGCACCGGATCCGGAAGGATCGGCTGCCGCCCGCGCGATGGTGTCGACCATTGAGAATGCCGGGGCAACACTCCAGGACGTGTCCCACATCAACGTGCACGCCACGAGCACCCCGGTCGGTGACATCGCCGAGTACAACGCCCTCAAGCGCGTGTTCGGAGACCTGCTTGACGGCATCCCGGTGTCGGCGACGAAAGCATCGACCGGCCACCTGCTCGGTGGAGCGGGCGCGCTCGAAGCGTTCTTCACGGTGAAGGCCCTCGCCGAGCGCACTGCGCCGCCGACGATCAACCTCACGTCGCAGGATCCGGAAATCCCGCTCGACGTGGTAACCACACCGCGTGCCCTTCCGGCCGGCGACCTGCTCGCGCTGAGCAACTCCTTCGGGTTCGGCGGCCACAACGCCGTCGTGGCGTTCCGCTCCGTCTGATCCCTGCTGCAGGGCAATGACCCCGTCCGGGTTCGGACGGGGTCATTTCTGTCTGGCGATTCACCGTGCCTGGCCGGAACAGGGGCCCGGCTGTGACTTCGCGGGATTGCCGCCGGGAAGGTCACCGGACGACAGGCCGCGCCGCCGCGGGCGAACCGCACGCATAGGGGCATCCGCCGATCAGCCCACCTGATGAAGCCAGACCACCGCGTTCAGGTCGCTCGCCTGCCGAAACGGTTCCAGTTCGTCGTCCCAGGATTGCCCGAGGGCCAGGCGCAGCTGGCGGTGCAGTTCGATGGCGTTCGCCCCGGCACTGTCCATGGCCGATCGGATACGGTCTTCCGGCACGACGACATTGCCCACACTGTCGGTCTGCGCATAGAAGATGCCGAGTTCGGGCGTGTGCAGCCACCGGCCGCCGTCCGAATCGGGGCCGGCGTCTTCGGTGACTTCGAAGCGCAGCTGTTCCCAGCCGCGCAGAGCGGATGCGAGTGCGGCGCCGGTACCCGGCGCTCCCTCCCAGTAATACTCGGCCCGGAAGGAGCCGGGCAGAGCCGGCTGTTCCGACCAGTCGAAATTCACGGCCTCACCGAGGGCACGGCCAGCCGACCATTCGACGTGCGGGCACACGGCGCGTGGAGAAGAGTGCATAAAGAGCACCCCCCGTGCAATCGGTGCCCGACGGTTGAGTGTTGCGTCCATCGCGTTTCTCCGTTCCTAGTAGGTGCGTCTTCCCCAACGACCTCGGAACGACCGTGCTTCACAACGTCGAATTTTTCAACTCAGTGCTCGGCACGATGGCTAATGTGAAATTGTTCGGCCGCGGGAACCCTGCGAGCCGGTAGCGTCATTATGCCCCAGCCAGCTGTGCTTCTACAAGGACTGGTTGCACGGCGCGCGCGCTATTTGGCCTGGGCGTAGTTGTCGACGGTGGCCACGGTGAGCATGAAATCCACGGGAAAGTCGCCGAACAGCAACCGCCCGGCCGTGTCTGCGGCGGTCGTGATGATGTGGGCCACGGCGTCGGCGTGCACGGCTGGGGTGTGCACGATGACTTCGTCGTGCAGAAAGAACACCAGGTGCGGCGCGCTGTCGAAGGGAGCGCGAGCCCCCGGAGGACCAGATGCTGCGGCGGGTGCAGCGTACTCGCCTGCCGCCGCGGGCGGGACATCCGCTCTGGTGAGGGCGGTGAGCTCGCGTCGGATCTCTGCCATCCAGCACAGCGCCCACTCGGCGGCGCTGCCCTGAACGATGAAGTTGCGGGTGAAGCGTCCCCAATCGCGCGCCTGGCTGCGAGCGCGCCTTTCGTCGGTGCCCGTGGCGGCCGGATCGTACGCCCTCGCTTGAGTCTCGTGCCAGCCCGGTGGGGGTGTCGGTGATGAGCGCCCGAGGCGGGTGGTCACGACCTCGCCGCGTTCCCCGGCGCGGGCCGCCGATTCGGTCAGCGCGATGGCCAGGGGGTAGGCGCGGGCCAGCCGGGGCATGAGACGGCCGCTCTCCCCCGTCGTGGCTCCGTACATGGCGCCGAGCACGGCGACCTTGGCATGGTCGCGCGTTTCGACGACGCCGCTCGACACGATTCCGGCGTACAGATCGGTGCCGCGACCGGCCCGCGCCATGCTCGGATCCTGCGCCAGCGCGGCGAGAATACGAGGTTCGAGCTGGGCGGCATCGGCGACGACGAGTTTCCAGCCGTCGTCGGCGACGACAGCACCGCGAATCTGTCTGGGCAGCTGCAGCGCTCCGCCGCCGCGGGTCGCCCAGCGGCCGGTCACAACTCCGCCCGGCACATAGTCGGGGTGGAACCGGCCGTCGACAACCCAGGATTCCATCCACGCCCAGCCATTGGCGCTGAGCAACCGGGACAGCTTTTTGTACTGCAGAAGAGGTTCGATGACCGGATGCTGGAGTTTTTTCAGCTCCCACCCGCGCGTTGACGTCACGGCGAGGCCCGCCCGCTGCAGCGCCTTGAACAGATCCTGCGGTGAATCGGGGTTGAGCGCGGCATCATCCAGTTCGAAGCGGATGCGCTGCGCCAGCCCCTCCAGTTGCTCCGGCCGAACGCCCGGTGCAACCCGCGTCCCCAGTTCCCGAGTGAGGAGGAGATCGTGCACGTCGGTGCGCCAGGGCAGCCCGGCGTAGCGCATCTCCGCGGCGATGAGCGCCCCGGCGGACTCGGCGGCGAGCAGCAGACGCAGCCGTCCCGGTTCGGCAGCGGATGCCACGGCCTCGAGTTGCCGGCGAAACTCCCGCAGGGCGGATTCATCGGCGCCGTCATCGGTAGAGGTGGCGTCGAAGTCGAAGAGTGTCGCCCGCGGTTCTGCGAGGTCGTTCACTGTTGAGCTCGCGAGGTCCCAGCGACCCGGCGCGGCCAGGGCGAGATCAGTCGTCGCGGTCAGAGCCGAATTCTTCAAAATCACATGGCACAGGCGAAGATCGTGGCAGCGTTGCACTCGGATTCCGCCGGCGAGCAGCGCCGGATAGACGTGGGCGGTGTCCTCCCAGACCCAGCGCGGCGCGGCGCTACTCGGTTCGACCGAGGAGACGAACGATGAAAATGCGGCCGGGGAGAGACGAAGGGCCTCCGCTATCGGAGTGCCGGCGTCGTCGAGGGTGTCGAGGAGGAATTCCCCGCCGCTCGCTTGCCGAACCAATACATACACCTCACTATTCTGCCCCGTTGCCTCTGGCAGCGCCGCGCCCATCGACTTCACGGTGACGGCTGCCTCACGGAACCGCGCAGCCGCGCCCATCGCTCTCCGGTGCCGGAGAAAGCGCCGCGCCCATCGACTTCACGGTGACGGCTGCCTCACGGAACCGCGCAGCCGCGCCCATCGGCAGCACCCGTGCCGGAGACAGCGCCGCGCCCATCGACTTCACGGTGACGATGGGCGCGGTGATCTGCGAGAGACTACTGGTGGGATCGCGTCAGCCGGCGATCTTGTCGCCGTTGGGCGCGACCACCCACCAGACGCCGCCGACGGCCTGACCGGTGGTGTCACCGGCCGCAGCGTCGCCAGCCCAGTAATACAGGGGCAGGCCGTCGAGCGTGACCTGCTTGGTGCCGTCCGTGCGGGTGATGACGCCGACCGTTCCGGTGACACCGTCAACGACGGGAGTGTCCGAGTCGGCGACGACTGCGGGCCATTTCACGAGACACTCGCCCTCACAGGTACTCTTTCCCGAGTCCGCGACGTCCTTGTCGAAAACGTACAGGGTCATTCCCGCTGAATCGACGACGATCGTGCCGAGCGAACTATCGGCGGTAGCGAGCGTCGCCTCGGCGGCCGGTTCGGCCTCCTCGCTCGACGAGCTCGACGTGTCGGCCGCCGGCGCCGTCGTTCCCTGCGAGCATCCGGTCAACGCGAGAGCGCTGAGGGCCACCGCCCCGACGACCGGCCCGAGCTTGAGCCAAATTCTGCTGTTCATGATTGCTTCCTTCTCTCGGTGCCCTGCTCTGAGATGGTGCGTGATGAGGTGGTGCTTGTCGATGACACGCTGCGCTGTTCGGGCGTGCAGGCGTAGGGGCCCTGGAGTTACCACGAGGTACAGCCAGGAATGGTTCAGCCCTCGGCAGGATCCCGCACGGGTGTCGGCCCGACGGCGTTCCAGTGTGTGGCGGCAAAGAGGAAGCGGGTGAATCGCCGACGGCCGGGGCCGATGCCGATTCACCCGCTTTCACCGAAGGTGCAGCGGATGCCGCGACCTAGTCGCCGCCGAGACTCACCGAGAGTTTCACGACCTTGCCGATCGGTTGCGGAGCCCCGGTTGCGTCGGCCACGAAGGAGTTTGTCGTGACATAGACGCTGTTGCCGGCCAGTTCGATCGCTGACGGTGAGGTGACCGGAATCTGCAACACCCGCTCGGTCAGGGTCGGGTGAAACACGGAGACCTGTCCGGTGCCGTTGGGGCCTCCGAACAGCTCAGTCACGGCGATCAGTCCGGTGCGTTGGGACACGGCCAGGTCAGTCGCTCCGACGAACCCGCCCTTCACGAACTGCACGTCGCCGTTGGCCGGGTTGAATCGGTAGACCGCGCCGCGAGCGCCGAGGCTCGCGTCTTCGGGACCGCCGGGCAGGCTCGTCACGTAGAGCCAGCCGTCGCCCCCCTGCTCGACGTCGGTCGGTACCGGTTCAAACCGGTAACCGAATCCTGCCGTGCAGGCCGGAAATCCGACACCGGCGGCGATCTCAGGGGTCACCATGATGGGGTCGCCGGCTGGGAGCACGGCGGCCGTACTGACCGTTCCGTCGTAGCCGACTTTTAGGATGGCGTTCGCGCCGGCATCCGCCACGTAGACGGCGTCGTCCAATGGGAGACTCGCATAGGGGTGGGTGTCGACGATTCCGGCGTAGGAAGCTGGACCCGTCGGTGCCGCCGGGTCGAATTGGTCGAGGCAGGCCTGGGGTAGGTCGACGAAGCCATACGTGTTGACCTGGTCGGGGTTAGCTGTGCTCTCGTAGGCGTAAAGGTCAGCGAGTGGCGCGGACATACCACCGACGGGCATCGCGTAGAGCGCCGATGCCGTGTGGTCCTGGGTGTTGGTGGAGTAGTAGACCGTGCCGCTGCGCACCGATACGGCGCCCAGCTCATCGCCGGGGTTGGCGCTGGCCACGACACTGCTCGTGCCGTCGGGGCTGACCTTCGTCAGCACTCCCAGTGCGTTCTGCGAGACGTAGGTGGTGCCCCCCGCCCCGACCCCCAGACTGAGCGGTAGGAATAGGCCGCTCGCTAAGACCGTGGGACCCCCGAGAGTGGGAATCTCCACAGCGGATGCCGGGGCTGCGACCATCGCCGAAGCGACGGCGGTGACGCAGGCGACGGCGGTAAAGACCAACTTTTTCACAACGTGCTCCTTGACTCGGTGTGGCTTTCAGGGTGATCGTCCGAGAAAACACGACGGGTCGCGGAGGAACGGTATTACTGGTGGATGCGTCAGCCAGTACTGCGTGTGTGCGGCGCACCAGTGCGACGTGGATCGTGCTGTCCCGAAGGAGCCGACGCACACAGACGCCGACGAGGGCACAGTATCCCCGAAGCTGAGAGTTGTCTAGGTAATTCTGGCCTAATCGTTGGCGAACACGATGGGCTTATCGGCTTATCGGCTTATCGGCTTATCGGCTTATCGGCTTATCGGCTTATCGGCTTGCCGCGCTAGCTTTCGCCGACAGCCTTTTCGAGCAGAGCCACCAGTTTCTTCTGATCCGCGGCGGTCAACTTCGTGACCGCATAGGAGGTGGGCCAGAGATCACCCTCGTCGAGGTTCGCGTCTGGTTGAAAGCCGATCGTGGCATAGCGCACCTTGAATTTGGCTGCACTCTGAAAGAACACCACCACCTTGCCGTCGCTGGTGGCATAGGCCGGCATTCCGTACCACGTCTTCGCCCCGAGGCTCGTGTGCGTCGTGACCAGCTGATGTAGGGTCTCGGCTAATTCGTGATCCGTTCCCGTCATCTCGGCGATCGCGGCGAGACAGGCAGCCTCCAGATTGGCGCCAGCCTTGGCGGCCTTCACTTCGGCCGCCGCTGCCCGCATTGCGGCCTTTTCTTCCCTGCTGAACGTGCTGCTCATGGCTGTCCTCTCACTGGTGCGCTCCAAACCACCCACTGTAAACGGAATCGAGGCCCGATGACCCGATCAACGGCTGGAACCCGCCGGTTGGGTGGGATGCTCGCGCACGGCCACGATGGTGAAGACCAGTGCCACGGCTGCAGTCCCGGCCAGCAGGAGCAGACCGATGGCGTAGCTGTTGTCGGCGGCGTTGTAGGTCGCCCCCATCACGAGCGGGGGAAAGTAGCCGCCGAGCCCGCCGGCCGCGCTGACGATACCGCTGACCGACCCGACCTTGTCGGGCGGCGCGTTACGTCCCAACCAGGCGAAGACTCCGCCGGCTCCCAGCCCGAGGGCTGACGCCATCGCCACAAAGGTCAGCCCGGCCGGTATCTCGCCGTCGGGGCGCAGATTGACCAGCCAAGCGAGCACGGCGACGGCGGCCAGCGACGCGATAACGACGGGTTTGGGACCGATCCGGTCGGCGAGGATCCCACCGACCGGGCGCAGCAGAACCGCAGCCACGGCGAAGCCGGCCGTGCGGGTTCCCGCCGCTGTCAGATCGAAATCGTAGATATCGCGCAGGTAGGTGGGCAGATAGGTCGAGAACGCCACGAAACCGCCGAAGACCACACCGTAGAGAAAACACATCTGCCAGGTCACACCGAGTTTCGCGGCGGAGAGGAGCTTGGGAATGAACGGTTGGGTGTTGGACACCCAGCTCGGCGCATTCCCGAGGCAGGTTCGCACGAGGACCGCGGTCGCGACCAGCAAGCCAGCCAGGATCAGGTGGGTGGGAATGTAGCCGAACCACGTGACGAATCTCGGCGTGAAGAACGCGGACAGGGCTGTGCCCCCCATTCCCGCACCGAAGATGCCGGTGGCAAAGCCGCGCCGCGACAGCTCGTACCACGTGCTCACGAACGGTATCCCCACGGCGAAGACTGTTCCGGCAACGCCCAACAGAAGTGCGCAGAATACGAGAGCCCAGTAGACCCCCAGGGTTCCGGCCAGCGCAACGAGCAGAAGCGCCGGCACGGTGCCCAACAGTACCGCGGTGAACATGATCGGTCCCCCGAACCGATCCGTCAGTACGCCCACCGGAATACGACCGATCGACCCGACGAAGACGGGCATCGCCACCAAAATGGATGCCTGCGTCGACGTCAACTCCAGATCGAGGCTGTACCGCACCCCGAGCGGCGCCACGCTTGTCCACGCCCAAAAACACACCACAGACGACAACGTCGCGAGAACGAGATTGAACCCCTTGCTGGCCCTGGCACGTTCCCGCAGAGTTTCAGCCACGGCTACTTCTTGTCTCGCGTTCGGTCTGAGGTGCCGATGGGTGCCCAACCCCGCCGGATCGGCCTGATCGCGCCGGGTACCTGGTCGCGGGTGCGGTAGACGATGTAGGGCCGGAACAGATAATGCAGCGGGGCGGTGAAGGCGTGCACCAGCCGGGTGAAGGGCCAGATGATGAACAGCAGCATACCGACGAGGGTGTGGATGTGGAACGAGAATGGGGCAGCGGCCATCGCGGCGATGTCCGGCTGAAAAATGAACAGCGAGCGGAACCAGGGCGCCACAGTCTCCCGGTAGTTGTGCCCGTGGTCGCCTTCGAACACACTCGCCAGGGTGGTCCACAGGCCAAGCACGATCGCTGCGGTCAGCACGACGTACATGACCTTGTCATTGCGGGTGGTCGCCATGAATACCGGCCCGGTCTTGCGCCGACGGTAGATCAGAATGAGAATCCCGCCGAGGGTACCGACCCCGGCGACGCCGCCGACGAGCAGGGCGTTGAGGTGGTAGAAATCCTGACTCATTCCCACGGCAAGGGTCCAGGCCATCGGGATCACCAGTCCGAAGAAGTGACCGGCGATGACCGCGAGCAGTCCGAAGTGAAAGATTGGAGAGCCGATTCGCAGCAGCCGGCTCTCGTAGAGTTGCGACGATCTGGTCGTCCAGCCGAACTGGTCGTAGCGGTAGCGCCAGATGGAGCCGCCGATCAGAATGGCGACCATGACATAGGGCAGCACACCCCACAGCAGCAGGTCCATCGTCAGGCCCCCTTCAGCGGCAGCAGCCGCGGATCGTAGGGTTCGAGGCCGACCGTTTCGGTCGGCGGACCGTAGCCGGCCATGCGCTGCACCGCCTCCCGGTCGGCCGGCGAGGCGCCGGGCAGGGTGGCGCAGACGTCGGCGACGACCTGGCCGTACGGTGAGCCGTGCTCGATCAGGGCAAGCCGCAGCAGCTCGAGGCTTGGCCGGTACTGCCGCAGCAGTTCCCGTCCGGCGACGGGGTCGGCGATCGCCGCGAATTCGAGCACGAGCGGCAGAAAATCGGGCAGTTCGCCGTGGGTGTTGGTGAGAAAATCGGTCTGCCGATACACCTTCTTGAAGGCGGCGAGCACGTCGCCGCGGCGGCGGGTGTCACCGTCAGTCCAGTACGACAGATAGAGCGGATGATGCTTGCTCAGGTCGAAAGTCTCCACATAACGGCGCTGCAGTGAGCCGACGTCGCTGGCGGCGAGATAGGCGAAGAAGTCGTTGAAGGTCGCCGCCTTGCGGCCCTGCTCGGCGAGGGCGGCGCGCATCAGCGCAACCCGTTCGAGCAGCTCGGCGTCGGGATAGGACAGGCACCAGCCGGCGGCCTGATAGACCACCCGGTCGCGCATCATGGCGTGCCTGCGGAGTCACCGGAACCCGGGCTGGATCCCCCGGCCGCAGTCGGGCCGCCCAGGTCGGCCGGGGAGGCCGCGGCCGCCCGCGGCACATCGCGGGACTCCGGAAACAGGCCGGCCGGGGCCCCGTTGCCGTCCCAGTTGAGCAGATTGACCCGGTTGCGCAAGGTCGCCGCGCCGCTCGCCGTGTCGGAGGTCTGCCGGTCTTTCAGGGCGTAGAAGTTCTCGACCGCTACCGGTGTCGGCCGTCCACTCGCCTCGCCGAACGGCGAGTCCTCGTACATGCCGGGGCCGCCCTCGAAGTCCACGGAACAGCCCATCTCCTCCAGATCGTGCGCCTGCTCCACGTGCGCCTTCGGAATGACGTAACGCTCCTCATATTTCGCGATGGCCATCAACCGGTACATTTCGTACATCGACTCCGGCGACATTCCGACGGAGGCCGGAATAGCGGCATCCGCTTGCTGACCGAGGGTGATGCCGCGCATGTACGCCCGCATCGCGGCGAGTTTTCGCAACACTTCGGTGATGAGATCGGTGTCGCCCGCGGTAAAGAGCTCAGCGAGGTACTCGACCGGAATGCGCAGGGCGTCGATCGCGCCGAACAGGGTTCCGCTGTCTTCAGCGTCATGGCCCTGGTCGCTGAGCAGATCCACGATCGGCGAGAGCGGCGGCACGTACCAGACCATCGGCATGGTGCGATATTCGGGGTGCAGCGGCAACGCGACCTGGTACACCTTGGCGAGGGCGTAGACCGGCGACCGGCGGGCGGCGTCGATCCAGTCGTCGGGTATGCCCTGAGCGGATGCCGCAGCCGCCACCGCGGGATCGTTCGGGTCGAGCAGCAGATCCATCTGCGACTGGTAGAGGTCGGTCTCGTCGGTGACAGCTGCAGCATCCGTCACCCGATCGGCGTCGTAGAGAAACAGGCCCAGGTAGCGCAGCCGCCCCACGCAGGTTTCCGAGCACACCGTGGGCAACCCGATTTCGACGCGGGGATAGCAGAAGGTGCACTTCTCGGCCTTGCCGGTCTTGTGGTTGAAGTAGATCTTCTTGTACGGGCAGCCGGTGATGCACTGACGCCAACCGCGACACTTGTCCTGGTCAACCAGCACGATGCCGTCCTCGACCCGCTTGTAGATCGCGCCCGACGGGCACGACGCCATGCAGGACGGGTTGAGACAGTGCTCGCAGATGCGCGGCAGGTAGAACATGAAGGTCTGCTCGAAGGCGAACTTGATCTTGTCTTCGGATTCACGACGCACCTTCTCGACAATGGGGTCGAGGTGGCCCATCTCGGGAGCGCCGGCGAGGTCGTCGTCCCAATTCGCCGACCAGGTGATCTGGGTGTCCTTGCCGGTGATCAGTGATTTCGGCCGCGCGACGGGAAAGTCATCGCCGAGCGGCGCATCGATGAGGGTTTTGTAGTCGTAGGTCCAGGGCTCGTAGTAGTCCTTCAGCTCGGGCTGCACCGGGCTCGCGAACAGCCCGAGCAGCTTGGCCACGCGGCCGCCGCTATTCAGCGCGAGCCGCCCCTTCTTGTTGAGCTTCCACCCGCCCCGCCACTTCTCCTGGTCTTCATATCGGCGCGGATAGCCCTGCCCCGGCCGGGTTTCCACGTTGTTGAACCAGACGTATTCGGTGCCGGCGCGGTTGGTCCACGCCTGTTTGCAGGTGACCGAGCAGGTATGGCAGCCGATGCACTTGTCGAGGTTCATTACCATGCCCATTTGAGCCATAACGCGCATCAGTACCGCACCTCCTGGGAACGTCGCCGAATGGTTGAGACCATGTCTCGCTGGTTGCCGGTCGGCCCCAGGTAGTTGAAGGCATAGGAAAGCTGCGCGTAGCCGCCGATCAGGTGCGTCGGTTTCACCAGCAGCCGGCTGACCGAGTTGTGGATGCCGCCGCGCCGCCCGGTGGCTTCGGACTTGGGTACGTCGATGGTGCGCTCCTGCGCGTGGTAGACGTAGACGACGCCCTGCGGCATCCGGTGGCTGACGATGGCCCGGCCCACGAGCACACCGTTCATGCTGACGCACTCGACCCAGTCGTTGTCGGCAACCTCGATCGACGCCGCGTCAATCGGACTCATCCACACGGTCGGGCCGCCGCGGGACAGCGACAGCATGAACAGGTTGTCCTGATACTCGGAATGGATCGACCATTTCGAGTGCGGCGTGAGATAACGCACGGTGACCTCGGTGGTGCCGTTCGGCCCGAACTTGGGCTCGCCGAACAGGCGCTGCATGTCAAGCGGTGGCCGGTAGATGGGCAGGGCCTCGCCGAGGTCGATCATCCAGTCATGATCGAGAAAGAAGTGCATACGCCCGGTGAGGGTATGCCAGGGCTTGAGCCGTTCCACGTTAATTGTGAACGG
Source organism: Cryobacterium sp. TMT1-3 (assembly GCF_004402315.1). Taxonomy (NCBI): domain Bacteria; kingdom Bacillati; phylum Actinomycetota; class Actinomycetes; order Micrococcales; family Microbacteriaceae; genus Cryobacterium; species Cryobacterium sp. TMT1-3. The sequence continues at coordinate 38,492 of NZ_SOFW01000006.1, read as the reverse complement.
CGAGTAGCGCCGGCCTCCGGTTTCCGATCCCGACCATTCCGGTGACGTGATCACCGGCACCGGGGCGGCCTGGGTCTGGGCGAAGGTGACGCGTTTCTCCTCCGAGCCGGTGGCGAGGTCGACGAGGTGCATGCCGGTCTGCTTTTCAAGCTCCCGAAACCCCTGTACGGCCAGTTCGCCGTTGGTCGTTCCGGAGAAACTCAGAATGGCCTGGGCGAATTTCGCGTCGGTGTCGATCGCCGGCCGGCCGTCACCGGCACCGCCCCGCATCACCCCGTTGCTGCCCTTGAGCCGTTCGATCTCGTGCTCCAGCCGGTAGGTCACGTTTTTCACCGTGAAACCGCGCTGTTCGGCGAGCGGCCCCACGGTCGCGAGCTTCTCGGCGATGGCGGTGTAGTCGCGTTCCACGATCGAGAAGACCGGCATGTTCTGCCCCGGGACTGCGGCAACGGATGCGTCCCGCCAGTCCCGCACGACCCCGCCCGGCTGCGCGATCTCACCGGGTGTGTCGTGTTGCAGTGGCACGCTCACCAGGTCTTTCCGGGTACCGAGGTGAACCCGGGCCTGCCGGGAGAATTCTTCGGCGAGCAGGCGGAAGGTGTCGAAATCGGTCTTGGCCTCCCACGGCGGATCGATCGCCGGGCTGAAGGCGTGCACGAACGGATGCATGTCGGTTGAGGACAGGTCGTGCTTTTCGTACCAGGTGGCAGCGGGAAATACGATGTCCGACAGCAGGGTAGTCGAGGTCATGCGAAAATCAGCCGATGCGAGCAGGTCGAGTTTGCCCTCTGGCGCGGTTTCGCGCCAGAGGACATCGCGGGGCCGGGCGGCGTTCACGTGGTCCTGGCCGAGCACGTTGTGGTGCGTGCCGAGCAGATGCTTGAGAAAATACTCGTTGCCCTTGGCCGAGGAACCGAACAGGTTCGAGCGCCACAGCATGAGGGTGCGCGGCCAATTCTCCGGGGCATCGACGTCGTCGATGGCGGGGGTGAGTCGGCCGCTGGTGAGCGCGTCGGCGATGTACCGCGGGGCATCCGTTGTGTCGCCGCGGTCGATCGCTGCCTGCACCTCATCGGCCAGGTCGAGCGGGTTGCGGTCGAACTGCGGGTAGAACGGCATCCAGCCGAGCCGCGCGGACTGGGCCAGAGTGTCGGCGGTATGCATGCCATCGAAGTGGCCGGTGGCGAGCGGCGATTTCAGCGAATCGGCCGAGTACCCGTCTGACCGCCACTGGTCGGTGTGCATGTACCAGTAGCCGGTGCCGATCATGGTGCGCGGCGGGCGGCTCCAGTCCAGCGCGTTGGCGAGCGAGATCCAGCCGGTGATCGGCCGGGTCTTCTCCTGCCCGACGTAGTGCGCCCAGCCGCCCCCGTTGCGGCCCATGCAGCCGGTGAGCATCAGCAGGGACAGCACAGCCCGGTAGGTCGCGTCGCCGTGGAACCACTGGCAGATACCGGCACCCATGATGATCATCGACCGGCCCTTGGATTCTTCGGCGTTGCGGGCGAATTCCCGCGCCACCCGAATGCACGCCTCGGCCGGAACACTCGTGATCTCGGCCTGCCAGGCCGGCGTGTATGGCGTTGACACGTCGTCGTAGCCGGTGGCCCAGTCGCCCGGAAGTCCGGGCCGGCCCACCCCGTACTGTGCCAGCATCAGGTCGAACACCGTCGTCACGAGGTGCCCGGCGACGCGGCGCACCGGCACTCCCCTGGTGAGCACGGATCCCTCACCGGACGGCGCTTCGAAACACGGCAGGCGGATGCTCGCGGTCTCGCCGTTCATCCCGCCGTTCGCCTCGTCGAGCAGGCTCAGCGCCGGGTCGACACCCTCCAGGTCGAGGTTCCATTTGCCCTGCCCGGCTTCGCCGTAGCGGTAGCCGATCGAGCCGTTCGGCACGACGGGCTGGCCGGTGTTCGCGTCGAGCAGCACTGTTTTGAATGCAGCTCCCTCGGTGCCCGCTTGCTCCGGCAGGTCGGCCGCCACGAGGAACTTGGTGGGCACGAGGCCCTGCCCATCGGGGTGTTCCTCCAGTCGCACCAGAAAGGGCAGGTCGGTGTACCGGCGCACATACCCCTCAAAGTACGGGATGCTCCGGTCGACGAAGAATTCCTTGAGCAGTACGTGGCCCATCGCCATCGCGAGGGCGGCATCCGTTCCCGCCTGAGCGGGCAGCCATTCGTCGGCGAACTTGGTGTTGTCGGCGTAGTCCGGGCTGATCGCGACGACTTTGGTGCCGCGGTAGCGTACCTCGGTCATCCAGTGGGCATCCGGTGTGCGCGTCACCACGTTCGAACCCCACATCATGAGATAGGTGGCATCCCACCAGTCGCCGGATTCGGGAACGTCGGTCTGGTCACCGAACACCTGTGGGCTGGCCACCGGAAGGTCGGCGTACCAGTCGTAGAACGACGTCATGACCCCGCCGATCAGCTGAATGAAACGGTTTCCGGCAGCGTGGGAGACCATTGACATGGCTGGGATCGGCGAGAAACCCGAGCAGCGGTCCGGGCCGTAGGTCTTGATGGTGTGCACGTGGGCGGCGGCGGTGATCTCGATCGCTTCCGTCCACGGAATGCGTACGAGGCCGCCTTTTCCGCGGGCCTGCTGGTAGCGGCGACGGCGTTCGGGGTCTCCCACGACATCCGCCCAGGCCCGCACCGGGTCATTCAGTCGGGCCTTGGCCTCCCGGTACATGTCGACGAGAACGCCGCGGGCGTAGGGATACCGCACCCGAGTCGGCGAGTAGGTGTATCAGCTGAAGGCCGCTCCGCGCGGGCAGCCGCGAGGTTCGTACTCGGGGCTGTCCGGACCCACCGAGGGGTAGTCCGTCTGCTGGGCTTCCCAGGTGATGATGCCGTCACGCACGTAGACCTTCCACGAACACGACCCCGTGCAGTTCACGCCATGGGTGGACCTAACCACCTTGTCGTGGCTCCACCGGTCACGGTAGAACACGTCTCCTTTACGGCCACCCTGGCGAAATACCGCCCGGCCGTCATCTGTCTGTTCCCACCGCGTGAAAAAACGGCCCAGCGACAGCATTGCATCCGACGCTTTTCCGTCCAACCCGGCAGGCAAAGGACCAGCTGCCATGCGAACAGCCTAGATCGGCCTTTCGCCGAGCGCCAGCACAAATTGAAACACCCGGCGGGTCGGCCGGAACTTCGGCCAGGGGAACCAACTCGTTGGTCGTACGCATGGGTTCAAGTTCGCCCCGGTGTACGGCCGGGCCGCCGCAGAACACGCCCTGACCGGTGCGAGCGAAAGGCAGCATCCGCTAGTGTGCCGAGAACGCCGTCCATATTGAAAACGTTTCATAGCGCGGATGCGTCGACCGTAGTGAGGGTCACCGCCATGCCAGCGGCCAGCTCCTGGCCCGCGACGCCTATGATCGACTGATGACCGCACGCAACATCCTGATCCTCCTTGACGTTGATGGGGTGCTGAACCCTCGGGTCATCGCCCAGCGCCTGGTACTCGATCCGCCGCGCGCGCACCTCGTGCGACAGCTCGGAGCCCTTGGATCCATTGTGTGGGCGACCACGTGGTCTCCCACCCACACATTTCACCTGACGAAGTACCTCGAACTGTCCTCGGCGACCGAGGGCATTGCCTTTCCACATAACCTGCACTTCGACCCGTCGGCTCCCGCACCGACCGCCAAGTTGCATTGGGTCAGTCGCTGGCTGGCGCGACAAGATCCGGTGCCCGATGCGGTGATCTGGATCGACGACATCCTGCGCCAGGACGCGCGCGACTGGGCCATCGCGCAGGTTCGGCCCACTCTCCTGGTGCAGCCGGATATGACTATCGGCCTCACCGCTCAGCACGTCGACGAGATACGCCGCTTCATCGCCGGTCTCGCACGAACGGATGCCGCAACCTCCACCCCGGCGGACAGCGCACGATGAAGAGCGCACCATCAGTGATCGTGTTCGACGTCAACGAGACACTCTCCGACATGTCCCCGCTGAGCGCTCGGTTCGCCGAGATCGGCGCCCCGGCCCACTTGGCCCAGATCTGGTTCGCCGCCCTCCTCCGAGACGGATTCGCCCTCGCTGCCGCCGGCGGAACCGCAAATTTCTCCGCGATCGGAGCTGAAATTCTGCGTGAAACCCTCAGGGGCGTTCCCCTGACACGCCGGGTCGACGATGCCGTGGCGCACATCTTGAACGGCTTCGACACGCTGAGCCTGCACCCCGACATAGCCGAAGGAGTATCCCGGTTAAAGAGCGCAGGGTTGCGTCTCGTGACCCTTTCCAACGGACCTGCCCAGGTGGCCGAGTCGCTGCTGACGCGCTCCCGGCTGCGCGGCGAATTCGAGGCCGTCCTCACCGTCGAAGACGCCCCGGCGTGGAAGCCGGTTCGAGCGGCTTACGATTACGCCGCGGCGGCCTGCGGAGTTGCACCGGGTGACCTGCTCCTCGTGGCGGTGCACCCCTGGGACCTTCACGGGGCAGCACAGGCCGGCCTCAGCACCGCATGGCTGAACCGCAGCGGCGGCGTCTACCCGAGCTACTTCGCAGCACCGGACCACACGATCAGCGCCCTGGGCGGCCTGGCCGACCTGTTGGAGGGTCAGACCTTGGCCTGACCTCTCACTGCGCGCCGTCGACGAGTTTGAGCCCCACAATGCAGCCGATCAGGCCCACCAGCAGGGCAATCCTCACCCAGGATACGCTCGCGTCACCGCTGATCATCGCCCAGGTCACAGTCAGCGCGGCGCCGATCCCCACCCAGACGGCGTAGGCCGTTCCAATCGGAATCTCCCGCATCGCCCAGGCCAGGCCGGCCATGCTGAGCGCGAGTGCCCCGCCGAAAATCACGGTCGGCCACAATTTGGTGAAGCCCTCGGATTTGCCGAGCGCGGTCGCCCAGACAGCTTCGAGCACTCCGGACGCAATCAAAATGATCCACGACATGACTGATACTCCTTGGCCAGTCTTGTCGCGTTCCGGGTACTGATCCGTCGTCCGGGGCCGCGCATCGCGACCTGCTTCGACTCTAGGCACCGCCACTGGGCAAACCATGTGCAGAACCGCAGGCCCCCCTAAACGGATGCCGCGGCATCCGCTTCGCGTGCCTCCCTGCTGCGCTCGCGCGCCTGCGTTGCCCCTGTCGGTGTGAGAACCGAGTCGTGCACCACGCCGACGTCATCACCCTCAAGGGCGCCAGCTACGGACTCAAAGACAGCGGCATCACCACGCTGCCTTCCGCCAGACCAGAGAACACCACAGAATAGACACACAACGGTGGCCTACTTTTCGAAGAGCGCCAACGGAATATTCTCAAAGAGCGTCGACAAATAAGATGCTCATGACCCTCAGCGAAGGTACGTCGAGGCGGTCATGCAGTGGAATTCGCGGCGGCGAAAGCCAAGCGCGAGGCACACGGTTATGGGCCATCCGGCTAACGGCAGTAGACCAACTGGTAAGACGGCTAATTGTCCCCACCGCCCGTGAGCCGAACCCTGGACGAGACAGAGTGCTCATCAGACGATCCGTATGCGATAAACGAACGACATTCGATCAAACGCGAGAGCGCGCAGGCCCGTCTTCAGACGATGCATCGTGAGAGTTCGCACTCTAGCTAAAGGCGTATGGCCAGTGACGAGGCGAGAAACGCCGAGCCGGTGATCGCCAGCACGGCTCGAGTCGTGTTCGCACGACTCCAACCTGCGTCGAAAGATCGCCACGCGTCAGCGGCGTCCCACTCGGATGGCCTGATCCGGGCCAGCGCGTTGTTCCGCGGCACATTAGAGAGGATTGTCGTGACGAAGGACGCCACTGTTAGGCCTGCGCCGATGAGGCGAACGGGAACTATTCCGGCGCTATCGCCCGGGAACATAGCAATGACGGCTGCCGCGCACGCGGCCAGGGCGCCCCCGAAGAAGACAATCATGAAAGGAGGACGAAGGGCTTTTTCGTTGACTCGTTGCATCACGGCCACGGCCTCAGGGGCCGAACGAAGGCGCAGGGCCGGAGACACGATTGTGGCGAACGTGAAATAGACCCCTCCCGTGACGCCAGCCCCGACCGCCGCTGCGACCGTCACGACGGTGCCGAACAGTTCCGTCACGAGTGAGCCACGGATCTTTCGTGCCACAGGCCCGTTGCGGCAACGCGCCGCGCATAGAGCGCGAAGTCGGTCAAAGGCCGGCCGAGTGCCATTTCCAGGTCCTCGGTCAGCGAAGCATTGCGACCATCGGCCACGTCCTGGACCAAGTCGGCGAGCGGCTCTGCTTCCGAAGCGGGAATGCCGTCCGCCGCGACATCCGCTACGAACTCCGCCGGGGTGCTCGGCTGATAGCAAATTTGTCGCCCGGTCGCATGGGACAGTTCGGCCGCGACGTCGGTCATTGACAGGAGTCGCGGTCCGGTGATCTCGTAGACGCGACCGGCGTGTCCCTTTTCGGTCAGCGCGGCGGTCGCCAGATCGGCCAGGTCATCAAGATCGACGAACGGTTCCCGCGCGGCGCCGGCTGGAAGTACCAGGCGGCCTCGTTGTACCGGCCCGAGTAGGAAATGTTCGCTGAAATTCTGGGCGAACCACGACGACCGCACGATCGTCCAATCGGTGCCGGACTGTTGGATCGCACGCTCGCTGGCGCGTGCGCCCTGTTCGCCGCGGCCCGACAGGAGGACCAACCGGCGCACCTTGTGAGCGCGTGCTCGGTCTGCGAACTGCGCGATGAGGTCCGAGACACCAGGGAAGGCGAGGTCCGGGGAGTAGCAGACATATGCCGCGTAGGTGCCGCTCAGCGCGGCGTCCCAGGTCGAGGGCTGAGCCCAATCAAACGGATGCACGAATCGCCTGGAGGCCACCCGTGTGAGCACGCCGCGAATTCGAAGCCGCTCGGTAATGCGACGGCCGGTGCGGCCGGTACCGCCGAGAACAAGAACTGGTGAATTCGTCATATCCTCAGCCAACACATCATTGAACAGATGTTGAATAGCTGAGCGAGTCGATTACATTCGTGATCGTCTAGTGTGGGGATGTGGACGCACTCACTCATCTCCTCAGCGGCCCGCACGCGCAGCGGGCGTTTGCGTTGCGCGTCGTCATGGACCCACCGTGGTCGATCGATGTTCAGGATCGCGCGCCACTGACTCTCATCGCGATTCTGTCCGGCGAAGCATCTCTGGTCACGGAGCGGGCGCGGGTCAGCCTGAAACCCGGGGATATTGCCATCGTGCGCGGACCGGAACCGTATCGTCTTGCAGACGACCCCGAGCGCGAAGGGCTTGTCGTCATTCACCCCGGTCAAATCTGCACGACCCGGGACGGCAATCACGTCAGCATCAGCATGGCGCAGGGTGTGCGCACCTGGGGAAACTCGCCCACAGGCGCTACGACCATGCTGATTGGTACGTACGAATCTGACGCTCAGATCGGCACGGTAGTCGCTGCGGCACTGCCTGTAGTCGCGGTCGTCCCCGCGGGACACGTCGACGAGGCGCTGCTGCGCCTCCTCCGTGATGAAATCTCCGTTGACGCGCCCGGACAGGGCGGCGCAGTCGACCGCCTCCTCGACGTCCTGCTTGTGCACGCGCTGCGCGGCTGGGCGCGCGAACACCCTGAATCTGCCTCCGGGTGGCTCGCGGCGGGCCGTGATCCTCTCGTGTCCGATGCCCTGAGGCTCCTGCATGAATCACCCGGCGCGCCCTGGACCATCGAATCGCTCGCCCAACACTTATCCGTCTCGCGAGCAACGCTCGCGCACCGTTTTCGCACGTCAGTAGGCGAACCTCCGATGGCATACCTCACCAGCTGGCGGATGCTACTGGCCGGCGAGCTGCTTTCAGACCCGCGTCGGACAACCGCAGACATCGCTCAACTGGTGGGCTACGGTAGCCCCTTCACCCTCAGCACCGCCTTCAAACGCCACCACGGCGTCAGCCCTACCGAATATCGCCGCCATTGACAAACGTCTCTGGCCATACGAGCTGGCTGACCGAAGCGGGCCCTTAAGCCACGCCGATCGAGCACGAGCTGTTGAGGCGGGCGTTGACCCACCCGTAGCTATCGCCCGTGGAACCGACGGATGCGACGGCTTCGGCTTGGGCGAGGCGTTCGGTGTAACGCACGGCTCGATACTGCACCCCGCGGTCTGAGTGGTGGACGAGTTGGGAGAGGTCGCGTCCTTCACTCTCCCGGGTCCAGATCCCCATCTCCAGCACGTCGAGCGCGAGGCGCGTGGGTATGCTGGACAGCTGCCAGCCGACGACCCGACGAGAAAACTCGTCGGTGACGAACGCCGCGTAGACCCAGCCGGAGAACGTGCGGATGTAGGTGATGTCCGCCACCCAAAGGCAATTTGGTGCTGGCGCGGTGAACGCCCGCCGCACCAGGTCGTCGGGGCGGTCGCTGAGCGGCCCTGGAATCGTGGTCCGCGGAGTCCTCGACCGGGTAATGCCGCGCAAGCCCTCGCGGCGCAAGAGCCGTTCAACCGTGCAGCGGGCGACCGGGTGGTCATCGCGTTTGAGCTGAGCGTGGACCTTCCGCACCCCGTAGACGCCGTAGTTCGTCTGGTGCACGTCTCTGATCTTCACCACGGTCACCTCATCCATTTCGATCGTAGTGACGGCGGCCGGCTGATGGCCGCGTAGTACGTCGACGGGGCGATCTACAGTTCCTTGCAGATCGGCTCGACCCCGTAGTCGTGCTTGTTCTGGTCGATGAACGTGGTCATCTGTTGGAGGGGCGGTCGAGCTCCGCCGCGAAGAAAGCCGACGCACTGCGCAGAATGGCATTCGCCCTCCGCAACTCACGGTTCTCTCGCTCCAGCTCGAGCAGCCGGGCGGCGTCATCCGTCGTGGTCCCCGGGCGAACGCCGGCATCGATCTCGGCATGCAAGACCCACCTCCGCAGCGTGTCCGCAGGGACCCCGAATTGCTGCCCAATACGAGCTGACGCCCCTCGAGCAAACGCGCCATCACCGCCGCCCTCCTTACGAGCGGACATCAACAAACGCAGCGCCCGCTCCTTCAACTCCGGCGGATATCTCTTCCCTGTTGGCATAATTCTCAACCTTTCCGGGTGATCAAAAACCTCCATTAAACCCGGGGCGAGACACTGGCGCAGGTCCCCTCACGCGAAGACGATCGAGGTCACTCGCGGCCACTCGAAATGGATCGAGCGCCTTTCGCGTAAGCGTCCACAATAAGCAGCTTTTCGGAATAGGCGTTGAATAAACGTTGACCGCATCAAATCTCGCCGCACCGCCGCTGCTAAAGGATAAATCTTGATCAGATGACGATTTCACAATCAGTGCTGAGACTCGAATCCATTACCCAAGCCAAATCTGGCGATTTTGACCGGTTCGCAGGCGAACAGAATGCCCGATCAGGTGCTGAGTTCTGATTGGTGTGTCAATGTCTTGACACGGGGCTTTACGTCCGTCCATCGTAGGTGCCCATCAAGCCGCACGGCTTTGGCATGTGGCCATCTCCACCGATGGTGCCGTCTAGAGCGTTCAACTGGGTCGACCACCCGCTTCCAGCGGAAGGAGAAGGGCGTCACGGGCCCGCGGTCACGAATGTCGATCTATAGTCACGTTCACGAACCCTGCAATTCGTGCAGCCCGGCCAGACGCAGTTTCCGGTCCTCTGGAAGTGAGTTTTCGGGATGCGATGGGACTGTCACCCGGGGTGGGCGTAGGCGGACGGGGGCCCCGCTCCGCGCCCACCCTCGCCTAATCCGTTTAGTCCTGTGTGCCGTCTTCAAGGGCGACGCCGTTAGTTCGGGCCTGAATGTGGCACTACCTCGTCGACGTGCAGCGCTCCAGGAGGCAGGTCGTGCAGGGAAGGTTGTTAGTTGTTCGCCGCGAACGGTGCCTGGTCTATGAATTTCGCACTGGTCGCGCAATCCACCAGGAGTCCTGCCAGTGCTGCGCGGTGCAAAGTAATGCCGCGCGGCGGGGTTTCAACGCTGATGACGGGTGCCGTATTGGTCTCACCGTCAGTCAAGCGAGGAACCCGAACGAGTGTCCATCGTAATTCACTGTCTCGCCAGATTTCGTATTCCCGTTTCCGGTCCTCTGACGCTTTTCCCGCGAGGGTGCGGGCGAGGGCTCCGATAACACGATCTCGTAGGCCCTTTTGATCGCCCGGCACGTCGAGGCCGCCAACGCTTATCCCGACGAAGCGTGTCACGCCCGAAGTCCTCATCGCGGTAGCGGTGTGTTGAGCGAGCAGGGTGTGGAGGTTCGAATCGCGGCCTCGAGCACCAACGGCAGAAATCACGGCGCCCGCTCCTTCGACAACTCTTGTGACGGCATCCAAATCACGAACATCGCCTTCATGCACAATGACACCGTCTTCAATAAGGGACGCGCCGTTGCGAGCAAGAGCGATGACCTGGTGGCCGCGTTCCGTCGCCTCTCGAAGGACGAGGCGGCCGGTCCGGCCGGTGGCTCCAAGGACTGCGATGTTCATGCGGTGTGCCTCTCGGTCGGCGTGGAAGCAGGATTCCAGACTTGGCGTTCTCTATGTGCAAACTCAGCGAAACCTATGGGGTCACGGCCGAGAACCGGGCGAACCTCATCGGAGAGGTTGGCAGCGAGGCCAAGACGAGCCGTGGTATAAATGGCGGCAGTGACGAGGACCATCCCCCACGGCATCCCCAGAGTGTGGCGTGCGTGCCAAATGTATCGGGCGATACCGGGCCGGGCATAGCGGATGGTGCGGCCGAGTTCTGCGCTCAGAATCAGAGCGATCTGCTCGTAGGTGAGTGCTTCGTTCCCTGTCACCGTCGTAGCGGTGTTGGCGTGGGTCAACGGGTTGAGTAACGCGTCTGCAGCGATGGCGCCGACGTCTTCGGCGTCAACGAAGGCCGTCGCACCGCGCCCAGCAGGAACGACGATCTCATCGCGATCGCGAACATCAGTGAGGTGGGTGGTAGACAGGTTTTGGTGGAAGAACGAGGCACGCACGAACGTCCAGGTGACACCCGAGGTGCGCAGCCACGCTTCGATGGCAGCGTGCGGCACCACCTTGTTTTTTTCTGCCCCCTGAAGCGAGAGAAACACGATCTGTTTCACACCGGACTTTTTGGCAAATTCGAGAGCGGGAAGCATTTGTTTCTTTGGTTTGCCCAGTTGCGGGGGTCGCAGCAGGAACATCCGCTGAATGCCCTCAAACGCAGCTGTCCACGTGGTGTGGTCAGTGAAGTCAAGTGTGACGGCATCCACACGATCGCCGAAAATCTGGGTGACTGACTCGGCAGTGCGCCCGGCGGCTCGCACTCTGCACCCGGCCGCAAGCAGCCGTTCCACCACAACGCGGCCAACGTTGCCAGTCGCGCCGGTCACCAGAATCAGATCAGTTCTCATCCGGATCCCCTATCTGTGTCATAAGCGTGCTCACGATCCTACATGTGTAGAGTACAACTATGTTGCGTGGTGACGAGTGGGACAAGATCGACGCGTCCCTGATCAGGATGCGTCGGCTACTGCAGGGGCCGAAGCAAGTGAACGGGGTGGCCGATCTCTCAGCCGTTCTCGTCGTTGACGCCATTGTTCGTCGTCGTGCTCATGGCGAGCGGACCCGAATCTCAGATATCGCCGGGAACCTCTCGGTGAGGCCCTCCACGGCAAGCCGGCTCGTGGCTGCCACAGAGAATGCCGGCTTCGTTGAGCGTTTACCCGGGCGAGACGATCCACGGAGTGTGAATCTTGATCTCACGCCGACTGGTGAAGAACTCAACGCGACTGCCAAGCAGTTCCGGATCGACTTCCTCCGCCGGGCGGCACCGCGTTGGGACGCGCATACAGTGGCCGTTTTCGCGGACCTGCTTGACGAGTTCTCTCGAGCGGCTGCCGCCGGTCCAGCAGGTGCGGGAGACGCACCTTGAGATGTCCATCACCGTTCAGTCATCACAGGTGCCCACTGAGCCCCACTGCTTGAGCCGGTGGCGTTTCCACCGACGGTGCCGAATTCTGGGGCGTCCAGCTGGGTTGACGTGCAGCCGCCAGCGGGGGAAACGTCACGGCACGGTCGTCATGAATGTCGACCTGTTGTCAGTTCACGGACCTCACAATTCGTGCAGGCCGGCCAGCGGCCGTATGTGGTCCTCAGGTCACAATCTTTTGGACGCGATAGAACTTCCGGCGGCGTAGGCGTCGGCGTAGGGGTGGGTGGACGAGCACACCCGTACCCGCCCACCCACGCTTGAACCAGTTAGTCCTGTGTGCCGTCTTCGACAGCGACGCCGTTGATGTCGTCAGTCGTGTCTTCGGTGTCGGACTCTGTACCGGTTTCCGCGGTCGACTCGGTGCCGGAGTCGTCCGCAGTTTCGCCGTCGACGGTGCCGTCTTCGACCTCGTCCTGAACGTTGTCCGTATCGGTTGAGGAGGTGGGTTCGACACTCGATTGTGACGAGTCTGCGCCGGGCTGAGACCTTGGCCGTGCCCAGGCCGGGATTGTGCTTGGTCGGATCGCCAAAACCGGTCGAAGGCGTGCCCCAGGTTCACCTCCAGCCGGGCGGCATCCGCTGGGTTGTTGGAGCGCGCATCGCGGAGATGCCGTTTGCCATCCCAGCTACGCCTGACCTACAGCACCTATAACGCCGCGTCGTGCGGTGCCGAGGTCGCATTTGCCACGACTATGAGATGCCCGACCGGCTTGCGGCGGCCGTGGGCGTCGCCGAGTGTGATTTCGGTCGCGCGCTATGCGCGCCAGGCGTTGTAGACGTCGGCCAAGGTCTGTGGTCCTCGCTCCACGCGCTGCCGCAATGACCTGGCAGCAAGCACGGAGCATGTTTGCATCGGACTTACCGGCTCGGGTCTGATCCCGGTGATGACGGGCTGGTTCAGGTACATGTAGCCCTTGACTCGCTCCCCGCCCGATACCCATCGGCCCCCGACCGTCTGAATGAGCACCTCTCCGAGGTAGCGAGCGGCACCGTCAATCAGCCAGAGGGTGTCTGCGGAGAAGCGGGCGTATCCCGCAGAGCTGGGGTGGTGGAACCACGAGGGCAGATCTTCGGGAGGCTCGAGCTGATCCGCATCGATTTGAGGTCCGGGTTGGCCCAGGGCTGCCGGTTCGTATCCTGCTCGCCAAGCAAGCTTCGGCTCTACTGCATCCCACACCGGCTCGAGCGAGCCAGGTGAGAACGTCAGTTCGCGGTCGATGGTCGATGCGAACCGGTCGAGTGACATTTGCTGATCGCCGAGAAAGCCGGCGAGGTACTCGGCCGCGTCGGCACTGGTCATCGCGACGAAGTCGGTGTAGGCGGGCATCGAGCGGCTCCTATGCGGGGATATGGATCGTGTACGGGATTTCTAGCTCGTCCAGGAGGTCGAGCACCGGCTTGCTCGGTCCCATAGTCTTCGAGACGGCACTGGCAAAGAAGTGCCAATGAGCCCCCTCAATGTCGCCCTGATCCACGAGGTAAGCATCCGACCTAATCTGCCGCTCAATTGACGGGCTCAGATTAACACGACCCACTTTCGACTCGTGAGCCACGTTGTCAACGAAAACATCGAATCGCCGGAGGAAGTCATTGCAGACCTCGATGCAGTCTTTCGTGGAACGTGCGACTTGTGTGTATTCGCTGCCATCGGTTGTTGGATAGAGCCCGGCCAAGAATGTTTCTCCATCCTTACCCGTGGCGAAGAAGCCAGCTCGGCCACTTTTGACATTGACGTGACCGGGGCGTTTCATGGCCTCAGCGAGACTATCGAGGCCGACCCTCCCCTTCTGAAGTCGGAGAAGCGACTTTTCGCTGGAGCCGGCGGCCCGGAGGTACGCCCAGTTCGGCGTGATCTGCGCAATGGTCGTCACTTTGATGTCGTCCGGAACCCACTTGAGCGCCACGATGGCAGCACCCACAGCGGGGGCAAGCTCGGGGTGACGCAGGACGAACTTCGCGGTTTTGGCGGGGATAGCGGCCGCGTCGCCAACGGCCGGTGCCATGCCGACGACGCTGAAGCCTGCGCCGACCCAGTCAGCATGGATGCCCGACCCGATGGCATCGCGGAGGTCGGCAGCCCCGCCGATCACCCAGCCGACTCCGGGAATGAAGCTGGAGCTTCCGGAGGCAAGATTGCCGGCCAACCAGGCGAGAGAGTCACCCGGAATGATCTCGCCAACGAACGCACCCTGGGCGAACTCCCACGCGTAGGTCGATGGCTCGACCCTTACATCGGCCCATAATGGGTCGAGGCCCTGGCTCTCCTGATTCTTAACTTCGTACCCGTCGTCGAAGCCGTCACCGTCAGTGTCAGCCACATCCGGAGCCGTGCCGAGATACTCGACCTCGCGGCCGTCCTCGACCCCATCGCCATCGCTGTCGCGATCGAACGCATCGAGGGAGAGATCGGCTTCAGCCGCATCGGACAGGTCATCCCCGTCAGTATCGGACATCAGCGGGCTCGAGAAAACCACGAACTCGACGCCCGCGTCAGGGACAGTGACCGCCTGGCCGGCTTCCTCCCCGTCGGTGAGTTTGTCGTCGTCAGTGTCGGGATCCATCGGATCGGTTCGGTAGACCGCGCCCCTCGCGCTCAGCCAGCCGCTCGTCTCGGCCCTGTCATCGAGATCGTCGTCGTCTGAGTCGCCCTTAGTGGGGTTGGAATTGCCCGCATACAGCGTGCTCGCGCCGGGGTCAGAGACCACCCGACCCGCCTCGTCCCCATCGGTGAGCCCGTCGCCGTCCGTATCGGCCGCATGAGGATCAGTGGTAAACGTGTTGCCAACGACCGTGCGCCAGCCGGACGCCTCAACGTGATCTGCCAACCCGTCCCCGTCGGAGTCCGCCTGGCTACTGGCTACGTAGCCGAGGCCGACGACAATGAGGACCACCACCAATGCACTAGCGAGTGACCCTAGGGACCATCGAAGGCGTCGACTCCTCGCCGCCTTGGTGACGTGTTCCCAAGCTGCAACCTTTCGCGGGGCAGGCACGTCGCGTTCACTCACGCTTCGAGATGAACACAGGGCCGCGCGGATCAAGGTTGGAGGTCTGGATCGTCATTAGTCCCATTCGTGTTCGGTTTATCTCACTCTAAGGCGCGACCAACAGTTCGGTTTTGCGAGCGCCGACAACCCCTCCGGCGCTTTCGAATTTGTCTGCTCCCAAAATGGCCCGGAGGCTGGAAGGAAGGCCCGCAGCGCGTCAGCGCATCAGCGCATCAGCGCATCAGCGCATCAGCGCATCAGCGCATCAGCGCATCAGCGCATCAGCGCATCAGCGCATCAGCGCATCAATCGTGCCGAAACCCGCTTCGGCCTGCCTATCGCTCCCCCGCCGACTGCTGCCGTTCGGATTCCTCGGCCTCTACCTTCGCTGCCGTTTCCGCACTTAATCGTAGCCTCGCACGGTAGGCGGCGATCGGCCATTCGACAAGTAGTGCCGCTGCGACACCAAAAAGAACACCCGAGAACAGAAGACTCCATTGTGGGAGGGCCTGGCCCTCCGGGAGGGTCCACCTCGCTATGCCTGTTTCCAGCGCCATCGTCAAGGTGTTTTCTTCCTTGGCTGTGGTCTCCCACTGAACGGCGGCGGTTTCGCGATTCCCGTTGTGGTCAATGATGGGCCATCCGGAGCCGTAGACCACGTTGCCTTCGACCAACTCCGGCGGAGTAGCACTATCGAACTGTTCCGTGACTGGCGCGGTCAAGACTGCTCTTGCAGTCGACAAGGCCGACGCCTCGATGAGTTCACCTTCGGTACCGGAGTAGCCCACTAACGGTGTCCGGGCGATCCGTTGACCAGCTCGTGAGTCAGTCCATCTTCCCTCCGGAATCCCGCTTAACCAGGCTGACCCGACCACACGAATGACTTGACGTTTACGGTCTCCAATTTTTTCACGTTCTGTAGCGTGGCAGGCGGCCTCATCACCAGAGCTTCTGACATCCTGAACCCCGGTCCCGTCAACATTTTTAGCGGTCCCCTCTAGCGCGGTGAGCTGAGCGCCGCAGTAAAGGATGAGTGTGAACTCAGGGTTAGGGAGACCCGCAGCGCTCGACCCGTTTGCTCGGATTTCTGCAAACCCGCTGGACGCCATAACCCACGAGAACCAGACGATGACATCCCGTTGCGGAGCAACCCCTGTCTCACCGTCGACGCCAGTCTGGGCAATCTCGATATCCCAGCCAAGGACGCCGGGGGGATCCACCTTTGCGGAAGCCGTCCCTTGCGCACCGAACCATACCCCCGCGGCGACGAGCGCGGCGATGAGGAGCCACTCGAGCGCGGCCAGCCGTAGCCGTGCCGCCCCCGCCGATTGGACCATGATGTCCCACCTTCGTTGGTTCACCATAGCGGTCAGATAGCGAATTCGATAGGTCGTCAGTCTGCGGGATTCCAATCGAACGAACGCGGGCGGTCGGCACCCTTCACTACCAAGGCACGGTGCAGGGCCCAAACTTTAGCGCTGTCCCGTTTTTTCCGCCAGCAGGGCCAGCAGGGCCAGCAAACGGATTCCACAACGAGCGATACATAAGAGCTACCTAACCCAAAAAAAGACCGATAAAGGCTGCAAAATAGTAGCGTTTATTTGTCCGCGTGGCACCCTGCCCTTCATTGGGAGCACCGGCAATTTTCGCTCAACGTGGGCCAGTAGGCGAACGCTTTCGGAAGAATGCTCTTCGGGATGCGACGACAATACCAGCTGATTTCGGCCCCGTCGGGACTACCAGAGTGCGCGCTTCGTGAAGTCGCTCCGCCTATGGGCAGATATGTTGTGATCATGAGCTCACGAGATACTTTGACTGGGAGGGAACCACCAAACCGTCCCACACACGGCCGCTGAACCAGTCAGGCGATCTGGTAGGTTTCCTCGCCGATCACGACTTCCACTTTGAGCCGGCCGCCGACTGCTTCAACGTACTTTCGGAGCGTGTCGACTTGGGTTCGTTCGCTGTCACCGTGCTCGATGCGGGAGATCCGGTTCTGAGTGACGTGCAGCAACGCCGCACGTTCAACCTGGGTGAGGTCGTTCGCTTCGCGGAGCTCACGGAGCCGATAGGCACGCACCTCGTCGAGCATCCGTTTTTTGTGTGCGTCGACAGGGGCCCGATCGACCGGGCGCCGGGCGAGCATGTCGTCAAGGCTGGTCATAGTCTCGGTCTCTTCTCGTTGAGTAGAACATCGTGATTCTCAGGGTGTATTACATCTACGGTCTACGGAAGATCGTGTGGTTCGTGCCTATCCATTGCAGAAAGCGTATTCGGGACGGTCGCGGTCTCGAACGTCCTTGGCGCAATCTGTGGACGGTCCTCGTCGAGTGAGCCCTGCAAGTACTCTCGACCCGCGTAAAGCATCGCCGTGATGGTCTTGCCCCAGGCGCTGCGGCGTCTCCACCGCGACGCGAGCACAAATAGAATCGAGCTTCTGCGCCGAAGACTCCGGAGCCACACCAAATGGCTTCGCGCCGACGATGCCGTACCGGTCTAGGTAGGCCGAGACCGCGCATCCGTCTTGGTGCCACGCGGGCGGCGGCCGACCCGCGCGGCGCAGTACTCAGGGCTCGAGTCCACGGCTCCCCAGCGAGCAACGCTGGGTTGAGGCTGGGGCTCCGTCTCACCGCCGGAGGGCGAAGCGTTCGACCCCGAAGGGTTCCTGCGCAGCAACGGCACCCTGTACCTGCTCGCAACCGGCGAGGGATGGAACAGCTCGGCCGCACGCGTGTCGGCGTTCGTCGAGGACCTCGTCGAAACCGCTCGCCGCATCGCCGCCCGAAGCGCCGGTGCGCGACTGGACCCGCCCTTGCTCCTCGCGCTCGACGAGATCGGCAACCTCGCACAACTCCCCTCACTCCCCACGCTGATGGCGGAAGGCGGCGGCACCGGCATCACCACCATGCCCGTACTGCAGCCCCTCGCCCAAGCGCGCACCGAGTCGGAGTCGCCGGGCAGATGCGTACGCCGACTCGTGACTCGCGAGAGACGCAAATCGGCTGAACGACGACGTGCTCCAACGTTTGAGGTGGCGTCCACCCTCCCGAACATGCGGTGGGTCTCGCGACCGGGCTACGGACATCCGCTAGCTGCCTCAGCCTGGCGTGAGGACGCAGAACTCGTTGCCCTCGGGGTCGGTAAGTACAACCCATGGCACGTCACCCTGCCCAATGTCAGCTTCGGCCGCGCCCAGAGTGCGCAACCGGGCCACCTCCGCTGCCTGGTCGTCACGGAAGTACGGTCGCAGGTCGAGATGAACGCGGGTCCAGACGGTGATATCCGGCACACGAACGAACTCCAGGTACGGACCGACCCCCGCAGACGACCGCAGCCGCGCCATATCGTCGGACACCTCGTGCAGAGTCCAGTCCATTGCTGCGTTCCAGAACAGGGCCATCGCCCGCGGTTCCGCACAGCTGACAACAACAGCGGCGATCGACCCGGTGTCGGCGTACATCGCTCGTGGCTCCAAGACGCAAAACACGTTGCCCTCCGGGTCGGCCAGAACCGTCCACGGGACGTCACCCTGGCCAATATCAGCGGATGTTGCGCCCAACACCTTCAGGCGCGCCACCAATTCCACCTGATGGGCTATGGAGCTGGTGGCGAGGTCAAGATGTACGCGGTATTTGACCGATTCCGGTTCCGGGACGGAGACCACATCGACGCAGACGGCCGCCGGGTCCGGCAATACAAGTCCGCGGGGTTCGACGTTCGTCACGCCCGGTCCTTCGCTGGACACGCCCCAGCCGAGGGCATCCGCCCAGAAGCGACCGAGCGCCGAATCATCCCAAGCCTTGAAATTCACCTGAACCAGTCGAAGTGTCATGGCGTCCAAGCCTATTCAGGGAAAGGACCTCATACTAGATGGCGCCGGCGTAGAGCCAATCAGGTTTCGAACGGGAACTCGATGCGCAGGTCGGCCGTCTAATCATTGCGGCGCGAAAGAAGTACGTGGCAGCACGGCCAACGGTGACACGGCGAACCTCCTGATGAACGCGGATCACGACGGCCCGGTCACATCACAAGAAGACCAGTCCCAGGATATTTCACACTCAACAATCGCTGTCTGATTGCAGAGTGTCGCAACCACAACAGTCGATCACCGACAGCGGCGGTACCTGCTTGCAGGTGCGCGTCGGCCGGGCACACTTCCTCGACGAAGCCAACGGCAGCTTCACTCTGAACCGACCCTTCACGACCTGGTACCCCAGAGCGCCCTGTGGTGACAAAATGCTCCTACCAAGTTCGCCGAGCGGACGTCACAGAAATATCTCAGATCCTTCTTGGGCAGGGTGGCTACACATGACGACGTTTGGTATCGAGGAAGAATATTTCCTTGTCAATCCAGCGACGCTGCAACCAGAAAGCATCGCGGCCTTCGTTCTGCGTGACCTCACGCTGAGCGAGACCCGTAGCGGGTCTATCACCCACGAATCTCTCGCCTCCCAGCTCGAGCGCTCCACGGCGGTCTTCACAGATCTGGAGTCAGCAGAGGCCGATCTGTCTCGATTCCGCACAGATTTAGCCTCGACCGCACGACGTCAGGGGGCACTGGCGGGCGGCACAGGAACACCATTCGACGCGTTCGCTTCGCCAAGACTCACCGAAACACCGCGATACCAGACCGTCGCAGGAGAACTTCGCGGCCTCGCGTTGGACCATCAGATCAGCGGAACCCACGTGCATGTTGCCGTTCCCAGCCGAGAAGCGGGCGTTCACGCGCTCAATCGCGCACGATGACATCGATCTGTCGATTCATCTGGGCCCGCAGGCCACCATCCGGTTCAATCGAAATCTCCAAATGGGGATTTCGTCTCGCCCGCTTTCGGCGCCCCCGGGAGAGATGTGCATTCGAATTCAGCGAGGAGTTCATTCTCTTGCGATCCATTGGCCGCAGGAATCACCGCTGCGACGACACGTCCATCGGGCAGGCCGCCTGTGGCGCAAACGCCTCGCTTCCCTCCCTTTTCCACCTCGGAAAGTGAGCACCCCGGCACCTTTAGGGTCAAAGGTTTTGAGTCGTCGTCTCAACAAGTCAGTCTGAGAAGCTTCCCTGTCGGCGGTCGCGGTCATTCGCTGTGCCAATCTCCTGCCAACATGGAGCGCCCAGCGCATCTACGGGCTACCGGCATCCGTCGTGCCACCGTTCTGGCATCGACACCCCGAACTCGTCTGGGAGCTCTCCGTCCTGGATCTGCACCGGCTCGGCGCCTATGACCTCGACCAGCACGGCTCCGCCCCGCTCGGCTGGCATCGCGATTTCGCGGATGCCCGCCAGCGGCTTCGCGACTGGGTAGCAATCTCGGTCACGCGACTGGAGCGCGACTGGCCTACTCGGCAAACCGCTTGACCGGGCGAACCGCCAGCTGAGGGAGTCGAGGATGTCGCCATCGGTGACCGCGACGAGGACTTCGTGCAGTTCGTCGTCGACGACGTCGAGAAATGTCGGGCGGCCCAGGCAGCCTTGGACGCTCGAGCCGATCCTCATTCTCGATCGCGGAACCTGCACGAGGTTGTAGCCGATATGAGGGTGACCGGCTCTTGAGGCTGGGGCCTGCGTTCAGGTATACGTGGGTTACCAGCCCGGCAGGGCTGGCCTATCCATAGCTGAATTCTGGAGGCCCCAGTTGAGTGATTATCGTACTTTCGTTGGCCTGGATGTGCACGCCCGAACTATCGTCGGCAGCGCCTTGGACGCGACGACCGGTGAAGTTCTGCGACACCGGTTCGGGTGTGATTTATCGGAGGTGGTCGCGTGGACTCGGTCGTTGCCGGGTCCGCAGATCGCGACGTATGAGGCCGGTCCGACCGGGTTCGGCCTCTACCGTCGGTTGCTGGAATCAGGAACCGCGTGTGTCGTCGCAGCCCCGTCGAAACTGCAACGACCCAGCGGTGACCGGGTCAGGACCGATGCCCGCGACGCGTTCCATCTGATGCGGCTGCTGCATCTGGACGAGATCACCGCCGTGACTGTCCCCAGCGTCGAGGAAGAAACCGCCCGCGACTTGGTGCGTTCCCGCGAGGACACCCGTCAGGACTTGATGGGTGTCCGGCACCGACTCTCCAGGCTGCTCCTGCGGCACGGCTTCGTCTATGACGACGGCGCCGCGTGGACTCAGAAACATGACCGCTGCTTGCGCGAGCACCGCGGTGGCGACCTCGCGTTCATGACCGCGTTCGACGCGAACGATGAGACCGTCGTTCAGGCTGTCGCGCGGCGTGACCGGCTGGACAAAGCCATCACGGCGATGGCTGAGGACTCACCGTTCACTCCGATGGTGAACAGGCTGGGCTGCCTGCGCGGGATCTCAACGTTGACCGGGTTCGCGTTAGCGGTGGAGATCACAGACTGGCACCGCTTCACCGGCAGCACGATCGGTGCGTATTTGGCCTTGGTGCCCTCGGAGTATTCGTCGGGCCAGTCCCGGCAGCTGGGCGGCATCACCAAGACCGGCAACACGCATGCGCGCAGGCTGCTCGTCGAGGCAGCGTGGCATCATCGCCGGGACTACCGGCCGTCGCCGAGCTCGGTGTTGCAGGCGCGGTGGGACAAGGCTCCGGTCGCGGCCCAACTGCGCGGCCAGGCCGGTAACGAGCGGTTGCACCACCAGTGGGTGGCGTTCACCGCCCGGAAGAAGCGTCCCGTCGTCGCCAACGTTGCGTCGCCCGCGAGTTGGCGGGCTGGTGCTGGTCCCTCGCGGTGATGGACACCTAAACTTCCAGACCCCTGATCGTCCCGGACCGAAGTGGCGACGAACACGATGGCGCGATCCGCTTTGCGGCTATGAGCAGCCCGACCCCGGGTGACGCCCGACTCTAGACCAGCGGCTCCACTCCTGCCGAACACTTCGCCCTGCGGTATTCAACCCGCGTATATCAGCCTGACCGTGATGTCGACAGCGATCAGCTTCCGAAGCACCCGAGATTCAGTCTCTCGAGTTCTGGGTGGGAGTGGGAAAAAGCGCCCCACTCCCACCCAGAACTCGAACAACAACATAACGGGCGCCGCTCAAAAATGCCCTCTTGACAAATACCCCCACATATCAGCCGCCCAAACTCCCACTGGCCTCATTCGCCTTGACGGTGATGATGGAACTAGGCCGTGGAATGGTGTGACTCCAACCTTGACTGACGCTTCTTGAAGCTGTCCTTAATTTGATTCGTCCACCGTTCCGCGGCTTGTATCAAACGCATTCGCCAGGCGGACATGACCTAATAGGAGCTTGACCAAGAAGTCCCATCACCGTCTTGTCTGCCCACCTGGCGAACGCGAGTCCACCCTGTTACTCGAGCGTCAGAGGAGCTATTCCCATCATGACAACCGACGACATCAGCGTCATCGCCGGCATCGACACCCACGCCGACACCCATCACGTCGCCATCATCACCAATTACGGCAAACACCTTGCCGATAAGAAGTTTCTGGCCGTGGGATCCGGCTACCGCGAAATCGCCGAATACATCACCCGGTACGGACCGGTGATCGCTGTCGGCGTCGAAGGAACAGGGTCCTACGGTGCTGAATTAACCCGGGTCCTGATCCACGAGGGCTTCGAGGTAAAAGAGGTCAACCGACCCAATCGCCAAGCCCGACGCATCCACGGCAAGTCCGATCCGCTAGACGCCTATCAGGCCGGCGAATCTGTCCTCGCCCAGCGCGGCACCTCCACACCAAAAACCCGCGACGGTAACGTCGAAGCCCTCCGGGTGCTGCGCACCGCGCGCACCAGCGCGATGACGGCACGCACCGCGGTACTAACGCAGATCAACGCCATACTGACATCGGCCCCAGAGAGTATCCGGGCCAAATATCGGGGCAAGACCAGCGAATCCCGTGCCAAAAGCATGGCCACCTCGCGCCCGACCGGAGACATCACAGACCCCCTCGTCGCGACCGCCGTCACGCTCAAACGCATGGCCGCCCGCCATGCCTACCTCACCACCAAGATCGATAACTGCGACGCCGAGCTCGCCCGCATTATCGCCGAGCACGCCCCAGCCTTAACCCTGATCAAAGGTGTCGGCACCGCCGTAGCCTCCCAACTGCTGGTCACTATCGGCGACAACCCCGAGCGCCTGACCACAGAAGCCCAATTCGCCGCATTAGCCGGCGTCGCACCGATCCCTGCGTCATCGGGCAAAACGACACGGCACCGGCTCTCCCGCGGTGGCGACCGCGCCGCGAACTCCGCGATTCACCGCATCGTTCCAGTGCGCATGGCGAAGGACCAACGCACCCAGGATTACGTCGTCAAACGCACCAGCCAGGGCAAAGGCAAGAAGGAGATCATGCGCTGCCTCAAGCGCTACGTCGCCCGCGAAATATACCGCGTCCTGCAAAACCCACGGCCCGGCCTGCTCACCAACGACCTCCGTCCACGGCGCCTCGCATTGCACCTCACCCAGACCGCAGTAGCACTCGAACTGAGCGCCTGGCCCAAAGCCATCTCGCGAATTGAACGCGGCGCCACCCAAGATCGAGTCCTATCTGAGCGCTACCGCGCATGGCTCAGTGAACAACCGAAAGTCAGCGCTTGACAACAATAGGAGCATCAAATTCCGTGCTCTGGGCCAGCAGGAGTAAGGTCATGACGAGCCCGGATCCAGCCGCCGCAGCTGGTGCCCAATTGGTAAGCAGCCCCAAGCCGCCGAGAATTATCAGCGCCCCGCCTCGGACGTAAAACATTCGCTCGCGAAAGGCCCAGGCAAACGGAACAAAATGCAGGCCAACAATCAGGGCGATCACGGCAGGTCGGAGCTCAGCTCTACCTATGACCATCAGCCATTCAGTACCAACTCTGATGAGGCCGAGCTCACCAACGACGCAGAGCAGATAAACCCCGATCGCCCACGGCTTCGGCGACATGGTTTCGCCGAGCCATTGGGGCCGGACGAAAAGAAACCAGAGGGTACCTAGAACGACGACGACGACGACGGAGATCTTCGCCACATCGATGAATTGTTCCCCGAAACCGTCAGCGTACGAAAATACGAACACGCATGCGCCGATAAGGCCGGCCAGTGCACCGACCCTCCGAGGATCGGCGAATCGAGAAGGAGTGAATCCTCGGCCCAACGATGTCCTGCGCTGCATTGCTCGAGTCTAGGACTTTCGCCACACGGCCCTTGGCAATCAACGCACTCGAACATCACGGTGCCGCAAGTGTTGCATAACAGTGATATCTAGTTCGATAGCGGTGCCGACGTGCACGAGTTCACGAACGGCCTTCGGGTCTGCATTTCTGCTTGAGTGCAGCGACGCCCGATTGCCCGATTGCCCGATTGCCCGATTGCCCGATCATTTCCCGTTCAACCAACGCTCAGCGGGCGCAGCAGTCGTGGCCAACGCGCCTGTGACTGCGAACGCTCGATGGCGGCGTTCTATTGTTCCTAGGGCGCCAGGGAAACAACCGGTCAGACGGTTAGGTCCAGCCACGCGATGATGGCGGCGCATGCTGCTGCGGGTTGCTCGTGAAACAGAAAGTGCCCGGCGTCTTTGATAACCGTGTAGGTGGCCGTGGTCAGTGCTGCCGCTGATTCTTCGGCGGCAGCAATCGGAATGAGGCGATCGCCAGCGCCGTGAATGATCGCGGTCGGGCAGGTAATCGCGGGCAGCAAGTAGCGCAGGTCAGCTCGGTTCACAACAGCCTGCTGTTGCCGGAGGAACGCATTGGCGCCAACCGGGGCCGTCATCTGTCGCCAGATGGCGAGAAGTGTTTCATCGGATTCGTTCTCTGCCGCGACCACGCCGGGAAAGGCGGCATCAATCAGAGTCGTGAATTGTCCTGCTTCGACGAGGGCCGATTGTCGAGCGCGGGCTGCTTTCTGCTCATCAGTGTCAGCCCGAGCGGATGTGCTCACGAGCGCGAGTGCGGTAACGCGCTCGGGTGCCTGCCTCATCACCTCGAGGGCAACATACCCGCCCATACTCGTCCCGAGAACAGCGAAGTCTCCTGTGTTCTCGCACAGGAGCCGTTCTGCCATGGCCGCGATGGTTTTATCGCGGCGTGTATCTGCGATGGTGACTTGCCCTCGCGACCAGAGCGTGTCGAGCACGGGGACGTAGGCAAGAGGCGAGCAGAGGAGGGGCGGGACAACGATTATCTTCATAACTTTATTGTTCCTCCTGCCTGTGACATCGTTCACTGAGCAGGGCCCGCAAGGGGGCCCTCTACCGGAACTGTTTCAGGGCTCGGGTATACCGTTTTGGGTCGTCACGGGTTTCGAATGTCACGATTAGGGCATGCTGGCCCATCACGCGAGTGTAGGAGCCAAGACACGGAATGTCCACGATGGTGCTCAGCCCCGCGTGCTATGCCGGGATGAGGGCAGCAAGAGACACGCGCTTGGCGTGGGCCTTGTCACCACGCAGCTTCCCATGTGACAGCTGAATCCACTCCTCCATCTTCGGCAGGAACGGGTCCGTGACCCGGGCCCGAAAGACCGGTTCAGCGAGCGGGTGGCCCGCGTCTCGGGCGGCAACATGCCGGGCAACGGTGTGGTGCGAGCACCCCGTCAGCTCCGCAGCAGCGCGAAAAGATCGTGTCAGATCATACGCAGCGAGAATTTCCATGACTTCTACGTCTACCTTCATAATGGGCCTCTTCCTGAACTGGCTTGATGCGTCTAGATACCGCAATCAAACCCCAGGGAGAGGCTCCCGCCGGTTAACCGGTCGGGCTCAGAAAAACAAGTGGGCAGATCTCATGGCCACCAACGGGCAGTTCTACTGGCCGTCAGCGGGCAATTCCGTGGCCGCCTATGGGCAGCTTCTCATGTCCGCCGACACTCCTTGGCTACTGCCGCTCGTGCCGTCCGTTCGCCGTGCCCGCATGGGGAACCTTGGGTTCTTGCGGTGATTGCAACACTTAGTGGATCCGCCGCGCCCAGGGCCAGTTGTTGCGGCAGATCGGTGCGGCGATCGACCGCTCGCCATCGACGATCTCCAGGGAACTGAACCGCAACACTGTTGCCGTCACGGGGTATCGGGCGACCAGTGCGCATGCCTTGGCTTTTGAGCGGGCCGCGAGGCCGAAGCCGTCGAAACTTCTTGTAAATTCGCACCTGCGTGGGATCGTGGAGAGGGACTTGAAGAAGAGGTACTCACCCGAGCAGATCTCGGGACGGTTGAAACGCGAGTTCCCAGATAGGGAGGAGGTGCGGGTGTCACCCGAAACGATCTACCAATCCCTCTATGTGGAGTCTCGCGGCGCGCTGAAACGGGAACTGACGGCGTCGTTACACACCGGCCGGACCTTGCGGCGCCCGTCACGCAAGGTCGCCCAACGCGAGAACCGGATCCCCGGAATGAGCAACATTGCCGAACACCCGCCAGAAGCTGAGGACCGTGCCATTCCCGGGCATTGGGAAAGCGATTTGCTCATCGGCAAAGGGAACCTGTCCGCGATCGGGACTCTGGTGGAACGCACCACCGGGATCACGATGCTCCTCCATCTACCCGACGGTTATAAGCCCGATCAGGTCGCCCCAGCGCTGGCGTCGAAGATCCAAACTCTGCCCGCCATGCTGCGGCGGTCGCTGACGTGGGATCAGGGACCCGAGATGCGGAACTGGAAAACGGTCGCTATCGACGTGGACATTGAGATCTATTTCTGCGACCCGCACGCCCCCTGGCAGCGAGGCAGCAACGAGAAAACCAACGGCCTGTTACGTCAATACTTCCCCAAGGGCACCGACCTCACCATTCACAGCGCCGAAGACCTTGACCGGGTCGCCGCGGAACTCAACGACCGCCCACGCAAACGCCTACAATTCCAGAAACCGATCGAAGCGATTGGCGAACTCCTGTTGCAATAACCGCTTGAATCCGCCGAACCCTCAGCGGGACGGATGCCGGGCACGAACCCCAGCGCGAACGGCTGCCGCGAGCCCATGCCGACATCTGCGACACGAGCGCAGCGCTCCGGCCAAAACGGCGGAGAACGCCTCTTCGATCACTGCTGTGACGGTTGCACGCGGTCTACGATATCGCGGAACATATCGACCTCGATCCGTAGCGCACTGGGTCCCTGCGGGGTGAGCCTCACCCATGTGCGGGCTCGTCTGCCGTCGTATCCCCGTCGGGGCACTACGCATTCGAGTTGCGTCGAGGCCCGTGAGATTCGCATTGCGCTCAGTATTGAGAGCAGGCCCGCATGAGCCGATTTGTCGGGCGGAACGCGGTCTCCGTCAACGCGAACTCGCACGCCTCTTTCCACCGCAGATCAAACGTGGATCTCCGTCCTGAGGGTGTTCATGGTGCGGAATATATCGGAACCGGGCCGATGCCCTGGGCCAGCACGATGCGGCCCCCGCGGACTGACGTTGCTGAGGCCCGGCAGTGATTGCTACTGCCGGGCCTCAGATTCGCGTCAGTTTGCGTTGTTCGCGAGCCTGGCTGCCTCGGCCACCTGATGGTGCAGCTCTGCGTGATCGGCGGCGGTGAGCGCCTCGTCGCCATCAAATGAGTACGGCTTGCCTTCCCCGGTTTCGATGAACGCCTTGAGACTACCGTTCACGAACATGCCCCACGCGTTCGAGCACACGTCGTAGCACTCGTCCTCGGGCTCGAGGCCCTCGTGAGTGAAGGTGACCCGCGTTCCGCCGTCGGCCTCCTCGATGTCGAACCGGACGGTCGTGCCGTTCCACTCCTGCTTGTCGACCGTGAAGTCGAGGTAGCTGCCCGTGACGAGCCATGCGATGCGTCTTGCCGGTTCGATATCGGTGACCCGGAATCCGCTGTAGTGCAGCCCGGGGACGACGTAGACGAACTCGTCGCCGACGGCGGTGGTCGAGCCGGTGATCCGCCCCCACCACCCGGGGACGTCGTTGATCGCGTCGAACGCCTTTTGCGGCGTGGCATCCACGGTGATCGTCGTCGTGAAGTTCGCGTTCATTTCTCTGCTCCTTTGCGTGCCTCCCTCGGCGGAGAGGTCTCCTGAACTTGCTTGATGCAAGTGAGTGTAACCCCAGAAACTTGCATCATGCAAGTGGTAGAGTCGAGCCATGTTGGGGAAGGCTTATGACACGCAGGTGTGCTCGATCGCGCGATCACTCGAGCTCGTCGGCGAGCGGTGGAGTCTGCTCATCATCCGCGACGCCTTGTTCGCTCGGGTGACGCGCTTCGGCGACTTCCAGCACAACCTCGGGATCGCGACCAACGTGCTCACCTCGCGGCTGGATTCGTTCGTCGCGAGCGGCATCATGGAGCGCGAAGGTTCTGCCGACTACATCCTCACGACAAAGGGGCGCGCACTCGCGGTCGCGCTCATCGCCCTCACCGAGTGGGGAAACGCCTGGGCGTCCCCCATCGAACCACCGATCCTGTACCGACACGCCGCCTGCGGTGACGGCGCGGTGCACGCGGTCGCGACTTGTGAGACGTGCGGCATCGTGCCGGCGGAGGAGGTCGCCGTCCGCATCGGTCCCGGCATGCCGGCCGACTACCTCGCCGGGCGACGCGGAGGAACCCGCGCGGGTTGATCGAATCCC
Organism: Cryobacterium sp. TMT1-3; assembly: GCF_004402315.1. NCBI lineage: Bacteria > Bacillati > Actinomycetota > Actinomycetes > Micrococcales > Microbacteriaceae > Cryobacterium > Cryobacterium sp. TMT1-3. The sequence goes on along the minus strand of NZ_SOFW01000006.1, from coordinate 10,092 downwards.
GCGGCCGCTGGGACTCGTCACGGAGAACCCACTCTCTCACCCTCGTCCCGCAAGCCGGACGTCGAACGCGACAGATCTGGGGCCAAAGCATCTGGCGGCCGAGTGCGCCGACGTTGTGTCACAGGGGGACCTCACCGGGACGAACGCTGGTGACCACTGTGGGACCTACTGCGCGACGCGACACCTGCGCGACCGCGCTGGCTTTCCCGACAAGGTGGCGCCCAGTGGGGCGATTTCTGCTTTCTTCCGCGGCGATTCAGATGACCTCGACACTTTCGCGTCGATTTCCAGCCTTCGGGGTCGGACTGGTGGGGCCTCCAGGGTTGGTCAGTGGTTGCGGAGGCGCTCCGTGAGGATGGCCACGCCTGACCCGGTGAGGTTGTGCAGGTGTGCGGCGCGTCCCGCCATCACCATGACGAGGTCGAGGACCGGACCGGACCGGACACCTCTGGCCCAACACCGTGGCAAAAGGGGAGTTGGTCGCACTCAGGGCGATCCCCTTGGCGGTCGTGTGTGACGCCACGGCGAAGTCTCTGGCTGCGTAGTTCTCGGCTACGAATGTCACGGTGTCCACCTGCGGTGTCGTTGTGATGCCGAGTGGTCTTCGAATGTCAGCGCCGTGCACGATGACCTCGCCGAGCCATGCCCAGGTCGCGTTGGAGGGTTCAATGCGGTTGGGGATTGCAGCTGTGAAGTGTTGATGGGTCTCAGCCGGGGAGCCGCCAAGGTGTTCGTCGAGTCGGCGGCGATTGTGCAAGTCGGCGTTGAATCTGGACCCGATTATGCTGCGCAGCCAGCGCCACCTGCCGATGGAGGCGGCGGCGGTGAGGTGGGCGAGAGTCTCCTCCACGGTCCAAGATCCGCATTGGGCTTGTGTGCGGCAGTCGCGCTCGGTAAGGGTGTCGAGGTCAGCGGCCAGTCGTTCTCGTTCTTGACCGATCGCCGACCACTGTCGGTCCTTGATCCAGTCCATCCGCGACCCCCGTCTTGTTATGAAAAGTGATTTGTACTACTTCAGTAGCAGCTTGGCTGCCGTCCTACAACTTCGTGGCATCCACCAACATTTGGACCGCGTGTTGGTGGCCCGTGATCGCGATGTCGTCTTCACTTTCAAGGGATGCTCCGCCAATGATGGCCGCTTTCCATGCCCTGGTGGTGCTGTTCACAACCGCGTCGACGGCGCCGACGACGGTAGTCTTCGTAACCGTAGAACCTGTGGTTGTCATCGTGGCCAGGTACTCCACGGGCTCCCGCTCGGAGTCGCGCGAGTCGCTCAGCTTCAGGGCAACACTGCTCTCTGGCCCACCTTCGGGCAATCGGCGTGCGTGCGCCCGCATTGCCAGCACGAGGGTGTCGGGTCCCATGTCAGCCTCCAACGGCAGACGAGGAGATTGGGCAGCCCATATTGACAGTGCGGTATTGACGGCTTCCAGACCGCGTCCCCACTCTGAGAGGCCATAGACCATCACCCTCGCCGGTGCCGGCAGTGAGGTCCGCACGACAATGCCGGTTTCTTCGAGGTCCTGCAGCCGATGCGTGAGCACGGCCGGACCGATACCCGGGATGTCGCGTTGGAGGTCGAGAAAGCGTTTGGGCCCCAGCAGCAGCTCCCGCACCACGATGAAGGCCCATCTCTCCCCGATCAAGTCAAGGGCATGCGCCGATGCACATCCGTCGTTATAGGAACCATAGGACCTTCTCGCAGCCATGCTCCCATATTACTACTTGCAAAGGAGTGTACACTACTGAAACAATAGCGACATGGCGAATCCATCCAGCTCTGAAATCTGGTCTGTTGTCCATGACGAGCGCCAGTCACTGGTCGACGACCTCAAATCGCTCGAAACGAACAAGTGGTGCACGCCGTCACTGTGTCCTGGTTGGGATGTCCACGACGTTCTGGCTCACCTCCTCGATTCAGCCAAGACCACCCGCCTAAGCTTCCTGCGTCGCATGGTCGCGGCTGGTCTTGACTTTGATCGTGACAACGCCGTCGGGATCACGCGGGAGAAGGCGACAGCTGCCGAAGACACATTGAGCGCGTTCAGGGCAGTATGCGCCCACACCACCACACCCCCGGCGGCCTTGGCCACTCGATTGGTAGAGGCTTTCGTGCATGGTGAAGACATACGTCGCCCCCTCAAGATCGGTCGCAATTACCCGCCCGTGCATGTCGCCGAGGCACTCGCCTACCAGGTGAAGACAAGCGTCAAGATAGGCGGCGGTAAGGAGCCGGCTCAGGGGTGGCACCTGATCGCCACCGACGCACCTTTCGAGCACGGAGCCGGCCCTAAGGTTTACGGCCCCGCCATCGCTCTCCTGCTCGCTGTGTCGGGCAGACCCGTCGGAGCTGATGAACTCACCGGGCCTGGAGCCCACAGCTTTGTGACAGAAGCAAGCGAGGAATCGTAATGACAACCCCCGAACACCCCGACCAGACACTCGATGTCACGTTCACGGCCACGGTCATCGCCCATTCCAACAGCGGCTGGCCCTGCGTCCAGATAGCCGACTCCGCCGAATTCTTCGGCACCGGCAAAGCGGTCAAAATTAGTGGCACCGTCGACGGACACCCATACGAAGCCACGATGCTACCCGTCGGTGGTGGCATACACATGATGCCGCTACGAGCGGCGTTCCGGAAGCTTCTCGCGAAGAGCGTGGGCGACGACGTTACCGTGCACCTGAACGCCCGGCTCGCGTGAACGTTCACTAAACAAAGCATCCCCTTCGAAACAGGAGAACTTGATGAAAAACACGATCATCGGCGCCAATCCCCGAGCGTCCATCTTGGACGCGCCCGGAGTACGCCTGTGGTACAAAATCCGCGGGCGGGGACCGCGATGCCCCCACTCGACCAGCTTCTGCCGGATCGAGATGTCCAACGCGCCGTCCCCGAGGCATTGCCGTAGATCACATGACCGCCGCTTCGATCCGAGGATGCCACACGTAGTCCCGCCACAACAAGATTCCGCCCGCAAGAGGAACCCTGACTGGAACGATGTTTTGTCGGTTGTGGCTGGAGTGGATGCCGTGTTGAGCACTGTTGGAATCGGGTCATCAAAGACTCCCACGACGTTGTACTCGGAAGGCACACGAAACCTGCTCGACGGGATAAGCAAGCACGGGGTTCAACGAATCGTAATCATATCGCCAGGAGTCGCCGAACACTGGGCCCATCAGGGGCCGCTCAAGCTTTGGGTTGCGCTTCCGTTGCTGCAGAAATTCCTCGGCGCAACATACGACGATATGCGCCGCATGGACGTCGTGCTCTGGGAAAGCCACGCGCGGTGGACGGCAATTGGTGCACAACGAATCAGGACCGCACCTGGCAAGGGTAAATGCCGACTCGCTGGCCAACCGCTACCGCGCGGGTGGGTGATCACAGAAGCAGACATGGCAACCGCAATGCTAGACATCATTGAACGCGATGACCTGAGTGGACTACACATCTACATCGCCAACTAGAGAACGCGACATAGGCCGAAATGTAGAAAATCAATACCGGAAGGCGCTTACGGATTGTCCCTTAGGGGAACCATGAACGGACCGCTTGCAGGTGTCACTATTGCCATTATGAGCGGACTGCCGCCCTTCCCTGGGGGATGCTGCTCTTGGCACGCGCCGTTTGAGTGGGAATCCGGACGGCCACGGCACTTAGGATGAGGCCAAGCACGGTGAACCCGGCGCCAGCAAATCCGCCCCAACGCATCATCCCGGTTGCAACTGCGACCCCTCCGAGTGCGGCACCTATGGCGTTGGCCAGATTGAACGCTCCGACGTTCACCGCAAGCGCTAATGACGGTGCGGCGGCGGCATGACGCATAACGAGGGATTGCAAGGGTGCGATCGTAGCGGTCGACAGCAACCCCAGCATCACGACCAGGGCCACCATAGCGGTCGGTATTTCAGCGGCCAGCGGGAACACGAAAAGGGTAATGATGAGGGCAATGAAGACTCCAGTTAGAGTGCGACCGAGTGCCCGATCAGCTAGGCGTCCTGCTACGAGGTTGCCGACGACCCCGCCGATGCCATAGGCCATCAGCAGTACCGGTATGGCGCCTGCGACGATGCCTGTCACGTCAGTCAGGAGCGGTACGAGGTAAGTAAACACGATGCCTACTCCTGCGAATCCGACTACGGTGGTCGACACGGCCAATAATACCGGCTTCCGCAGTAGCGCTCGGATCTCATCGACGATGCCTGTTGTGGGCGCTGGGGTGCGGGGCATCGCCCACGCCAGCAGCAACAAGCCAATGAGTGCGACGCCAGCGATCACAACAAACGGAAGCCGCCAATTCGTGCCTCCGCCTAGCAGCACTCCTAACGGCACCCCCAGCACAGTGGCCAGGGTCAATCCGGAGGTCACGATTGCGACGGCCTGCCCGGACTTCGCTGGCCCCATCGCTTTGGTCGCGGTGATCAGACCGATTGCAAACAGTGTTGCCTGGCTGCAGGCGGAAACGACGCGTCCGATCATGACCCAACCGAACGCGGGGGCGATTACAGTCAGCGTGGTACCGGCGATGAATACGACGGCTAGACCCAGTGCCAGTCCTTTTCGCGGCAGGCGAGCAGTGAGCACGGTGATGATTGGTCCGCCGATAGCTACCCCGAGTGCGTAGGCGGTGACCGTCTGGCCTGCGGTGGCGATATCGACCGACAAGTCGACGGCAAAAAGAGGCAGCATGCCTGCGACGAGATACTCTGCCGTGCCAGTGCAAAACACCAACAGCACGAATCCGGTCAGCACGACTGCCGGGCGTGCAGCACGGTCAAGTGGGGGACTTCGAAGGACGAATTTTTCATTGTTCACTCTGATAGCATCAACTCTCACATCAATGAGAAGGCAAGCTCGCCGATAGGAGTCGCTGGTCACGTGCGAATTTCTGAAGTTGCTGGACGCTCTGGAGTGCCTGCCAGGCTGCTTCGTTACTACGAAGAACAGGGCCTCCTCAACCCGCTGCGCAATCCATCGGGATACCGCGACTATACGGATCAAGATATCGAACTCGTTCGCCGGATCCGCCACTTGCTTAATGCCGGGCTCAGCACAGCGACGATCCGAACGGTGTTGCCCTGCCTGACAGACCGAGCAGGACGCCTGGCTCCAATCTGCACCGACCTCATTGAGGACCTCAAACGCGAACAAATTCGCATTGAAGCCTCCATCGACACCCTCAAGCAATCCCGTGATGCCATCGAGGAAGTCATCGCCGCCGGCGTGTCCCTGTCCGGATGATGAGCTTTGCGGCGCGCTCGCTAGCGAAAAGTCGCGCGCCCCGAGGACATGTCCGCGGTATGCCCCATTTTGAGACGACGCAGAATCACCCCATTCCTCGCTGGGCTCTACTGCGTCGCCGGGACTGCCCAGCGACGTGACGACATCATCCGAACAGACCTGGAAGGGCTTCGCAAGGCGCTTTGCCTTCGGCTCGGGCAGGATGGCGGGCATCTGGACCCGAGTTGATGAGGGCTTCGAGGCCTTCTCGAGTGCTCACGAGGTCTGCGATACGCGCGTCATAGGCCTTCAGGTGCTCCACTAGGACCGGCGTCGCACATGGCTCGAGGCGTCCTGGCTCGGAGACGCAGTCGATGAGTTCCAGAATCGTGCGGGTCGGCAGCCCAACGCCCAGGAGAGAACGGATGGCGCGCACTCTTTCCACCGCAGCCGGGTCGAAAAGCCGCTGGCCCGAAGCAGACCGGTCGGCGGCCAAGAGACCTCTACTTTGGTAGTACCGGAGAAGCCGCGGCCCGACTCCGGTGAGCGCCGACAACTCGCCAATGCGAAGCATTTCGTGCGGAGCAGGCTTTGCCTCTGACACTAATGTCACCTCATACCCTTCAGTCATGACAGGTTCACTGACACTCCTCAACGGTACAACTGCCACGGCTGAGGAATTAGCCCCACTAGCATTTGCGGGCTTTGCTCACTTCACGGCGATGCAGGTCCACGATCGATCAGTACGCGGTCTGGACCTGCAACTCAAGCGGCTCCGTGATGCCAGCGACGCGATGTTTGGCAGGCACCTTCCGGATGCCCAAATTGTGGACTATCTCCGTGAGGCACTCAGCGCAGCACCCGAGGACGCATCGTTGGCGCTTTTCATCACGTCGTCCCCGGGAGAGTTCGTAGCTCCTCGCTCGAAAGTGCATCTGCATGTGCTGACCAGAATCACCGACGCTGCCACGGTTCCCCCGGAACCGTTGGCCTTGGACGTTGTTGCCCACCAGCGCGACCTGCCCCAAGTCAAGCACGTCGGTGAAGTGGCCAAAACGCTGCTTCTTCGTCAGGCCATCACGCGGGGATTCGACGATGCCGTCTTTGAAGATTCTGAAGGACGACTGAGCGAAGCGACCATCAAGCGCTACTCGCCAGCCAATATCGCTAGGTACGACATGAAAGAGGCTCTTCTGCAGGAACTGAGGCTCCTGCGTGGCACCGTAGAACGAGGAGAGCAGGACGGTCTTGCCACTGCCGCTCTCCCCAAACACTGCAATGTGCTGCTCAAGCGTTCTTTTCAGTCCCAGATAGGGAGTCTAGAGGCTTGCTGTTCCTCTACTTAGTGACCTGAAATGCGCCTCGATCAGCGTCGGTATGAAGCCGGCGCCGGTTCAGAAAGGAAGTGTCAGCTGTGGTGGTGACTGCCGATAATGCTTCGCCAACTCCAGATTGCGTTGTTCGAAGTGACCTCCACGCGAAACATGCCAAGAACCCCGGAGCCTCATGGCTTCGGGGTTCTTGTTTTCTCGACGTCGACGACGCCTAGAGCGCGGGCATGGCCTGCTTCGCCGAGCAGAGGCTAAGAGAAGTAGCCACCGACGCCAAGGGCAAACGAGGGACAGTCAGCGCCGTAGAGTGGAGCGGAGAACGTAACCGAGCCGCCGTCCGAGATGTCCCCATCTTGTTCAGCAAAGTCGGTGAACTGCGAAATTAGGTTGTCACCGTCGAAGCAGTAAATGCCGACGCTGTAAGGGCCGGTGGCCTCGGCACCGGTCTCGTTTGTCGCAGCGCCCACGATGGAATCTCCCACCAGATTCACTTCAGTGACCTTAAAAGGTGCGGTGTTGTACGAGCTGGTATCCACGGGGCTGGAGTTCACCGTGAATTCGAACTCAGCGCCGTCAGCAACTGCGGCACTGTTATCGAAATAGATGTAAGCCAACCCGACCTCACCCGGCTGTACTTGGTCGGGGATTGTCCCTTGGCTACTACCCGTCGCGACGATAGAACCGCCGGTGCGTGCCGTTGCGCTCCAGTCGACGTGCGAAATACCGTCGCTTGTGTTGTTCCTGAACGCAAAGATCAGGCTCCCACTGTCCCTGTCGAGCGGGCCAACCTGAACCACCGATACCTCGCTGGCCTCGCCGTCGGGGAAGTTGGGTTGCGCCGTCCCACCGAGCAAACCGCTTGCATTGAACGGCAACGATTCGACCGTGACAGCCTTTTCTACCGGTATCGAAGTTGTATTCGAATCCCCCTCAGCCGCAACATCAGACGAGCTACAGGAAGTGAGCAGGAGCACAGCAGCAAGGACGACCGCCAGACGCAATGGATTCTTCATAAGCGCCAGCCTAGCGGCTCGTCTTACCTCGGCTCATATCGTGATATTCCTCAACAGTCACACCAACTACGTCAACGCAATTAGAAGGAGCGCTCTAATCCTGCTCAGGAGAACACGCCAGGCCAAGTTCGCCAGACCGTCTGAAAGAACTTTCTGCATCGACCATCCGGCAGTTCGACAGTTCGACAGTTCGACAGTTCGACAGTTCGACAGTTCGACAGTTCGACAGTTCGACAGTTCGACAGTTCGACAGTTCGACAGTTCGACAGTTCGACAGTTCGACAGTTCGACAGTTCGACAGTTCGACAGTTCGACAGTTCGACAGGATAGCGAGCGCCAAGTCAACGAAAACGTGTCGCCCGCTACATGTTCGAACGTTACTGGCGGCTCATCTCAACAGTCATGGTGACACCCATTGCCGTGAGGTCGTAGGAGAGCACGTCATTGTCAAAGGTAAAGGCTTTTGCCGTGTCGCCGGAGGCCATCAAGGCGGTCTCCATCTGCGCGACGTCACCCTGTGAGTCCCATGCGTACGACTCGGTGCCTTCGGTCGGCGCAACGAACGAACCGATCCAGTAGACCGCCTTTGTCGAGTCAGATGCGGTCACCCAGTCGACGGTGATTTGCTCGCCCGTAATGGTTGCCGCCTGGTACGTATCAGCGCTGTTTGAATTTGTCTGCTTCCACTCGCCTGTCAGATCTAGCGGTTCGACAACGACCTCCGCAACGCTCTCCTCGCTCTGCGAAGAGGGGGTCGCGGCTTTGATATCGGCAGCGGGGGCAGAGCACCCGGTGAGTAGAAGGAGCGAGGCCGCGAACGGGATGATAAGGCGAAGTTTCATAATTGCAGTCTAGGAGTCGGGGCCGACGTCGAAACCCGTCACGGGTCATGACGCGAAGAGAAGAGTTCGATATCCACAAGTCTTGCCCTTGAGCGTCTCTGTACAGCCCGAGCCAGTCGCATAGCAAACTCACGTCACGACGCGACCATGCGCGGGGACCCGGTGCGCTCCTCCCTGTCGGACGCATCAAACGACACAGGGCGCCACCGATGATCGACATCAACCCGAACGGCGCGGGCTTTCCCGGCGTCGAGCAGCTGCGCGTCACCGTCGGCGCGGTCATGACCATCGGCCTCGTGCTCAGCGTGCTCGTCCTCATCGTCGCGGCGATGGTCTGATGGTTCGGCGCCAACTCCTCCAACCCGCACCTCGCCTCCCGCGGCAAGACCGGCGTGATGGTGGCCTGCGGCGCAGCGATCATCTGCGGCGCCGCCGTCACCCTCGTCAACTTCTTCTGGAAAGTCGGCCAGTCCGTCTGACCCTGCGACGACGCGAGGCTACCGATGAGCGTGTGCGATGTGCCGGTCTTAGCCTCGATCCACCGGTCCGCCTTGAGTGAGCGTGGTCGCACAGAAAGCGGATGCCCATACCCAGTCCGCCGGCAACGCCAGCGCCCCGAGCGCGCCGGCATCCAAGCAGACACGACCACCGGCATCAGCCTCACCGCAAGAACTGCCAGCCGGTCGAAAAATCAAGGACGCGTAGCCGTGGACACTCACACGAACCGCGCCGACTACCGCCTCGCCCCGGTGCAGTTCTCGCGACTGACCAAGCGAGGAGTGCTGCTGGGTTTGTCGGTGCCGCAGCTCGTGGCGCTGTCGATAGGCACGCTCACCATCGTCACCGCGCTCTACACGACGGGCGCCTTGGGTGTCGCGTGGACGAGCCCGATCTGGGGTACCGCGGCGGTGATCGCGGGTATCCCGATCGGCGGGCGCAAGATCGTCGAGTGGATGCCGGTGGTCACGCGGTGGGCGTGGAGATCGGGACATGAGCAGCTGACCTACCGGCGCCGCGTAATCCGCCCGCGCCCGGTGGGAACCCTGTCGCGGCCGGGCGATGCGGCCGCCCTGCGCGAGTGGAACGATCCCGAGTCGGGCGCGGTGATGATCCACGACCCGCACGCGCAAACCCTCACCGCGATCGTCGCGGTGTCCCACCCTGCGTTCGCGTTGCTCGACCCGGACGAGCAGCATTGGCGCGTGGTGGGGTGGGGGCGCGTGCTGGCCGGAGCCTGCCGATCGGGGCGGATCGCACGGCTGCAAGTGTCCGAGCGCACCCTGCCCGACTCCGGAACAAGACTAGCCGAGTGGTGGAAGGGGCACGGCATCAACGACGAAAGTTGGGCCGCCAACACCTACCGCGACCTCATCGAGCGGGCAGGACCCGCCGGTGAACGCCACGCCACGACAATCGCACTCTCCCTCGACCTCACTGCGGCCTCCCAACACGTGCGCACACAGGGCGGCGGCATGCGCGGCGCGGCGACGGTGCTGCGGCAGGAAATGACAGCCCTGACCGGAGCGCTGCGCGCCGCGGACCTCACGGTCGGCGGCTGGCTCACCGCCGACGAGCTCGCGGTCGTGCTGCGAACCGCGTATGACCCGGCCATCGGAGTCGACCTGGAGCGGCATCCGCTGGTCGGGCGGTCACTGGCCACGGCCGGACCGGTCGCGGTCGCCGAG